>JADMIM010000004.1 GCA_015478585.1 Thermaceae bacterium
GCTGCAAGTGGCCTTTCACAGTGTTATCGCGGAGCAAGAGGGCAGTTTCAGTTATCCACAGGTCGAGACAGCAATTGTGGATAAGTTGATCCGCCGCCACCCGCACGTTTTTGGCAATATCCGGGCCGACACCCCAGAGCAGGTCGTAACCAACTGGCAGGCCATCAAGCAGGCCGAGGGCAAAACCCAGAAATCGGTGTGCGACCAAGTGCCACGCAGCTTGGGAGCACTCGCTAGAGCCACCGAGATTCAGAAAAAGCTCAACCTACCCAAAGGTTCCAAGGAGGCGGTGGTGGGGGCGCTCGAGGCTGGAGACTTGGCCGAAGTCCTGTGGCAACTAGTAGCCCTGGCTCGCCACGAAGGGCTCAACCCGGAAATTCTGCTGCGCGAGCGGTGCGAAAAAGCATGTTAACCGTTTACGGTTCACCGTTGACCGAAAAGACGGTTTTGTGGTCAATCACAAACGGTAAACGGTAAACGGTTTATGAAATCCGAAATCCTCCGAGCTGCCGTGCAGAACTCCCCCCAATCGCTCTTGCTACCCAAGGGCTTTGTGGATGCGGCGGTACTGCTACCAGTGTGGCAAAACCAACTCTTGTTCACCGTACGCAGCGCCGATTTAGCCCATCATGCCGCGCAGATTAGCTTTCCCGGTGGGCGCTTCGACAACGGTGAGACCGCAGAACAAGCGGCCCTGCGCGAAGCCTGGGAAGAGGTAGGGATAGAACCCTCGAGCGTGGAAATCTTGGGCCACTTGAACCCCACCCTCTCCCCTTTCGGCTATCGGGTTTTTCCACTGCTGGGGCAGCTTTGGCAGGAGCCCATCCTCAACCCCAGCCCGGAAGAGGTTAGCGAAGTTTTGTGGGTTCCTATCGAGGAATTGCTCGAGGCTCCGGCCTATTCCGAGGAGCGCACGGTTTCTCGAGCCAATCAACCCCCGCTAGACCCCCAGGATGCCGTGAGGTGGGGGCCAAGTAGCTTCAAGCGTCTGGTCTGGCACTACCCCTGGCGCGGCTACGACATCTGGGGTATGACCGGAAATATCGTTCACGACCTCCTGGAGCGTATCCGATAGCCTCACCCAGTTTATTGCGATGCCTGGTTATCGCGGTTCTCTGCTCAGATGAGCCCAGCAAATAGGCTCAGGCTACCCCAAGGTTCTTTGCGAAAACCGCTCTAGCTGGGGTAGCGGACATAATCCAGCACCCACACTCGAGTCTGACCTGGGAGGCGTTCTTTGCTAATCTCGACCTCGCTGGCGAGGGCAAACTCTACTTGCTCATCGGGGAAAAACTGCAAAAATGACTCGATCCAGAAGGTGTTGCGGGGCTTGTAGCTAAGGGTGCGGAAGTGCATGGGAATCACCCATTTGGGCCGGATTACGTCAATCGCGGTTTTGAGGTCGGGCAGGTCTAGGGTAGGATGTCCACCCGCCAGCGCCAAGAGAATATCCACACCCGCGAAAAACTCGAGCTGCTCTGGGCTCAGCGCATTGCCCATGTCGCCCATATGTCCGACCTGGATGCCGTCCATCTCGAGGCGGTACATTCCGTTTTGGTCGGGGTCGTGCTCGGCGTGGTTCAGGGCTTCCATAGCTTGCACGGCCCGAAACTCGATTCCGTGCTCGATCCTGGGCTGCCCGATTTGGGCTAGATGCAGGGCGTTGATTACCAGCGGGTGGCCCGGAATCAAATCCGAGCGACAGTGAAAGCTATCGTTGTCGGAGGAGACAATCACCATATCGGCGGTCTCCCGGATAGGTGGATACCCCGCGGTCTCGGGGGTGTAGGGGTCGGTGATGATGCTTACCCCTCGGGCTGAGGTCAGGCGAAAGGCTGCGTGTCCGTACCATTTGAGTTTCATTGCGATTCCTCGAGGTAATTAGATTTATCCCACTTGTCCACAAACCGTTCTAGGGATTGGGTAAAAGGATGATTTTAGAGTCCTCCCGCCGCTCCAGGCGCTTGAAAGCAGCAACGGCCTCGCTCAAAGGCAAAATGGCACTGACCATGGGGCGCATCTCGAGGCGACCCGAGGCCATCAGGCGAATCACATTGGGAAAGGTTCCGTGTCCGGCATGGCCCAGCGAGCCTGCCAGTTGAACCCCGCGCACTTGGTAGTGCTCCAGCGAGAGTGGGGTGGGTTTTTCCGAGCGCCCAATGTGAGCGATGGTGGCCCCCACCGCTAAGCCGTTGGTTAGTGGGGTGAGGGTGTGAGCAGGGGCTCCAGCGGCTTCTACCACGAAGTCTACGCCCTGCCCACGGGTCAGCTCGAGCAACGCTTGATTCAGATCCAGGCCGGTGGGGTTGAGGGTGCTTGTCGCGCCGAGTTTTTGGGCCATCTGAAGGCGCTGCTCGGAGACATCGAAAGCGATAATTTGCGAGGCTCCGGCAGCCTTGGCTAAGCCAATGGCCGCCAGGCCGATAGGGCCGCCGCCAAACACCGCGACGTAGTTACCGGGTTTCCAGGTCGAGAGGCGGTTGAACATGGCGTGGTACGAAACCCCACAGGGCTCCACCATGGCCCCCAAAATTAAGGCCTCGGACTCGCTACCGGTGTGCTCGGCCAGTTCGTCGAGTTTCCAGCAGTATTTAGCGGCCACCGCGATGTACTGAGCCATGGCTCCTGGAGTGGTAAAGCCCAGCTCCTCGAGCTGGGTGCAGTGGTTGACTAACCCACGGCGGCAAGCATCGCAGATGCCGCACCAATGTACCTCCTCGCAAGCCACCAAGTCCCCCACCTGGAGTCCTTTGACCTCTTTACCCACTTCCACCACCCGGCCCGCGAACTCGTGCCCCAGGATGTTGGGGAAGCGGGTCAGACCTGGGTAAAGGATATAGCCCTCGCTATCGGCCTCGTACATGTGCATATCCGAGCCGCAAATACCCACCGCACCCACCTGAATTAGCACCTGGTCACCTCGCAGTTGGGGGTCGGGAAGCGAGCCAAGCTCGAGACGGGGGTTTTTCCAGACCTGAGAACCGCTCTTGGCCCTGTGGGTCTGCACTTCCGAAGGGCTGGGGATATAACTGGGCCGGGGCTGCCAATCTGCGAAGAGCTGTAAGGCGTTCATGGTTGACACTATTTTGAGATATGATATATCATTCGTCAAGCTATGGCCCGCCGCCTTGAAGCCCGGCCCGAACTCAACCTCAGGCTCGAGCCAAGACTGGGGACAAACCGCACCAAAGAGGTCTACGAAACCCTCAAAGAGGCTATCCTGACCCAACAATTACCCCCCACCACTCCGCTTATTGAGTCGCAACTGGCCCAAGCCTTGGGGCTGAGCAAAACCCCTGTGCGCGAAGCTTTGCTGCACCTAGCCAACGAGGGCTTGGTAAACCTCGAGCCCATCAAGGGGGCTAGCGTGCACAGTCTGTCCTTGAGCGAAATCAGGGATATTTTCGAGATGCGCTTGCACCTCGAGCCCCTGGCCCTCATCCAAAGTGCTCCGCTTTTGTCCGAAGCCGAGCTAGGGGCGCTCGAGCAGCTTCTAGTGGAGGCCGAAAGTGCTTTGGTCAAGCCAGATTTTGCCCGTCTGAGCCTGCTGAACCTTCAGTTTCACCGGGGGTTATATTCGGCGGCATCCAACCGCCTGCTGGTGGGGTGGCTGGATAGTTTGGGCGAGCGCCGCCGGTTGCTTTCACTGCAAGGCTGGCAGCGCCACAACCGCAGTTTGGCCGAGTGGCAGGAGCATCGCGCTATTCTGAGGGCCGT
This sequence comes from Thermaceae bacterium, assembly GCA_015478585.1. Classification (GTDB taxonomy): domain Bacteria; phylum Deinococcota; class Deinococci; order Deinococcales; family Thermaceae; genus Meiothermus. The sequence goes on from JADMIM010000004.1 coordinate 3,718, forward strand.
CCAAAAAGGCCAGACTGAAGTGGCCGCGCTGCGTTTACGCGAACATATCGAGCAGTTTTATGCTCTGCTCGAGCACCCCCAGGAGTAGCTATGCTCTCAGGAATCATTCCTATCGTGTTCGTTCCCTTTGACTCCTCGGGCCAGATTGACCCCGCCGGTTTGCGCCGTATTGTGCAGTTCGAGTTGGCTGGAGGGGCCGATGGTCTGGGCATCAATGGTTTTGCTTCGGAAGCCTACAAACTCAGCGATGCCGAGCGCCAGCGCACCGCCGAAATTGTGACCTACGAGCTGGGTGGGGCAATTCCCCTTGTAATTGGTCTGGCCGCGGGCTCCACCGAAGCCGCCATAGCCCAAGCCAGGGACTTGGAAGCCCTAGGGCCTGCAGCCTATATGGTTCTGCCCCCATCCACCATGAACAATGGCCCCCAGGCTCTAATTGACCATTATGTCCATGTGGCCCAAGCCACCGAAGTTCCCCTGATGGTTCAGCAGTCGCCCCACATTCCGCAATACGCCCACTGTTTGCTTTCTGCCGAACAACTCGCCGAGATGGTACACCGCTCTATGGGGATACGCTACTTCAAAATTGAAGGAGGGGGTGCGTCCGAGCGGATGCAGGCTCTGGCCCCTTTGCTGCCTCCGGGGGTGGGGTTGTTTGGCGGGGTGGGGGGCCTGACTTTTTTGGACGAACTCGAGGCTGGGGCGGCAGGGGTGATTCCTGGAGTGGGGTTCAACGAGGTGTTTCAGCAGGCCTGGGCGGCCTGGAAAGAAGGCCAGCGGGCCAGGGTGCGCGAACGATTGACCCACTATCAGCCCTTGGTCAGTGCGGTCTCGAGCAAGGGACACGAGTTTTCCCTGCACGCTCGCAAACGCCTGATGCAGCGCCTCGGCCTGATTGAGAGCGCCTACGTACGCAGCCCCAGCATCCAGCCCAGCGAGGCCGAGATACTCGAGGTGTTTGCCGTAGCAGACCAATACCAGTTACGGATTGCCCAGCCGGAGATCAAACCCCGCTAGGCTGGCTCCGGTAGCAGCCGGGGGTCGCCCGATACTCGCCATCCCTATCCCCACCCAACCCTGGCGCTTCTCACGCCAACTGACCATAATCGTATCTCGTGCGTCTCCTTCCTCTGTCGGAACCTGCTCGTTCGCAACGTCTTTCGATTTGGGAAGGAATGCTGGCGATTTTATTCATCACCTGGAGCACCGGGGTGGTGATGACGGGTTATGCCTTGTGGCTGGGCGCGACTCCAGCGGTATTGGCGGCCTTGGGGGCCCTGCCTTCAGTGGGCCAACTAGCAGCTCCACTGGCGCTTTTTGTCCGGGGCAGCCGTAAAGGTCTGAGTGTTTTGCTGGCGGGTGGGGGCCGGGCCTTATTTGCCGGGGTACTCATCCTTCCCCTCCTGCCCGAGCACCTGCGGCTTCCGGGGCTGCTCTTGGTCGCAGCGCTCTCGCAGTTGGTGGTTGCTCCAGTTAACGTGCTCTGGACGAGTTGGATGGCCGACCTAGTGCCGGACAAGGAGCGCGGGCGCTACTTCGGCTTTCGCAATGCTTTTTTGGGGCTGGTAGGCACGCTGGGTAACCTAGCCGCAGGCAGCCTGATTGACCACCTGGGCAAACCCTGGGGCTTTCTGCTGGTGCTTTTCGTGGGTGTGGGGGCCGGGGTAAGCGCGGTGTTTTTGCTCCGGCGGCAGTTTGAACCCCCCTTGAGCGCCGCCCCACCCCGCCTGGCCGAGTTGTTGGCCCCTTTTTCGGATCGTCGCTTCCGAGGATTTCTGGGTTTCGTGGTGCTGTTTATGGGTGCTGTTGCAACGGGGTCGTCCTTCGTGGTGCCCTTATTCTTGCAGTACGACCACATGACTTTTGCCCAGGTGGGCCTCTGGACAGTTATTTCGGCCTCCTGTGGGCTAATTGTGGGGCCACTGTGGGGCCGCATCGCCGACCGCGCGGGGCACTGGCGGGTGCTGCTGTGGACGAGCAGCGTGGCCGCAGTGGTGCTACCCACCTTGTGGCTACTGGGGGGGCCAGGAAGGCTACAAACCATTTGGGCCGCCGCCATCTGCGACCCCCTGGCTTGGGCTGGCCTGGGTACGGCCCTGACCAACATAGCCCTGCAAAGCACGGTTCCCGAGAAGCGCAATGTCTATTTAGCCCTGTACTGGATGGCTTTCGCGGTGGGCGGAGTATTGGGGTCGCTGCTGGGCGGAACGCTGGGCAGTTTATACCATTCCACTGGGGGCCCGGCCTTGCTGGGGCCTAGCCCTTACCATCTGCCCATCGTGGTTTCGATGGGGCTGCGCTTGAGTGCAGTGTTCTACCTCTCCTGGAGAATTCGCCGCAACCTGCTGCTCGAGCCAAGATGAAAACGCGCCCCGGAACAGGCCCAGAGCGCGCATAAACCTGTGATGCCGGCTTCACAAAGATGGGCCTCTAAAAAGTTTTGAATGCTAGCTTTGTGAAGCCTAGCAGACTCCTGCTAGTCGGGTTAGATACTCACCGAACGGTGAGTATCTAACCGAACTTGGTATTATTCCAAGCCCGAAAGCTTGCGGTTCTTGGCGGTATAGCTCTGCCAGTTCTCGGGCACGTCTTCTTCGGGGTAGATGGCTGAGACTGGACAGGCTGGAACACAGGCCCCGCAGTCAATGCACTCATCGGGGTGGATGTAAAACTGATCGCCGCCGTCGTAGATGCACTCTACCGGGCAGACTTCCACGCAGGACTTGTCTTTGGTTCCGATGCAGGGCTCGGTGATGATATGTGGCATATTTAAGACCTCCTAGGGGTAAAAGTTCGGGATTGTTAGGGTGTGAGACACCCGCTAAAGCAGACCCTATTGTAAGGAATTTTGCCGGAAGTCAATGGGTTACAGACCTTCTTCGGGCCAAGGCTTATGCTGAATGGACGTTCAGGTACGGGGTTCACAGCAGGCATGAGTGAGTGTATAAACGAATAAAGGGGTGAGGAATGCAAACCATAACCAACTGGCTCGAGCTAGAAAAAACCCACGACTCCGGTATTTACACCAAGCACGAGGTGGTCATCGTACGCGGCAAAGGCGCACGGGTGTGGGATAGCCAGGGCACTGAATACATTGACTGCGTGGGCGGCTACGGTGTAGCCAATCTGGGCCACTCCAACCCTTATGTGGTAGAGGCGGTCAAAAAGCAAGCCGAAACCCTGATGATCATGCCGCAGACCCTGCCCAACGACAAACGGGCCGAGTTCTACGCGGCTTTGCAGGGCATTTTGCCCCCCACCCTCAACCGCTATTTCCCCTGCAACTCCGGCACCGAGGCCAACGAGGCGGCTTTAAAGTTCGCCATGATGGCGACAAGCAAGCGCAAGTTTGTGGCAGCTATGCGGGGCTTCTCAGGTCGCACCCTGGGCGCAGTGGCCCTTTCTTACGAAGCCAAATACCGCGAGCCTTTCGGTCCTTACGGGCACCAGGTAGTTTTTATCCCCTATAACAACCTCGAGGCTCTACGCGAAGCCGTAGACGACACGACCGCGGCAGTGTTCCTCGAGCCCGTCCAGGGCGAGGGCGGGGTGCGCCCGGCAACGGGGGAGTTCATTCAGGCGGCCCGGCAAATTACACAAGAGCGCGGCTGCCTGCTGATTCTCGACGAGATTCAGACCGGTATGGGCCGCACCGGCAAAATCTGGGGCTTCGAGCACTTCGGGGTCGTGCCCGATCTCATGACCGCAGCCAAGGCGCTGGGGGGCGGTGTACCCATCGGGGTTTGCGCGATGACCGCAGAGGTCGCGGGCAAGATGCCCAAGGGCGGGCACGGCACTACCTTTGGCGGCAACCCCTTGGCGATGGCGGCGGGGGTGGCGGCGATTCGCTACTTGGAGGACACCAAACTGTGGGAGCGCAGCGCCGAGTTGGGCGGATGGTTCGCCCAAGAGCTGCGTAAAATCGAGTCTCCCAAGGTGCGCGAGGTACGCGGTATGGGGCTGATGGTGGGGATGGAACTCAAAGAGAAATCGGCCCCCTACATTACCAAGCTCGAGCACGACCATCACATCCTCACCCTGGCCGCCGGGCCGACGGTAATTCGCTTCCTACCGCCTTTGGTGATTGAGAAAAGCGACTTGGAGCGCGTGGTGGGGGCAGTGCGCGAGGTGCTCGCCTAGAATCCGAAGGAGTGACCGCGTTTCTCGCAAATCTCCCGCACAGTTGAATTATGATGGGTGCGGGATGTTGCGCTCCTTGAGTACCGGCATCGCCCAGGTTAGCGGCAGAGCCGCTATGCGCTGTGCGCACCCCCTCCAGGTTAGCGGCAGAGCCGCTATGCGGCTTCACTGGAGGGTAGCGTAAATGTGGGGAACACTGTTGGGTGCTTTGAAGGGTCTTTCTCTTCACAAACCTTTTCTGATGCGCGACTGGATGAAAAACATCAGCGCCCATGATGCCCCGGCCAGCCCCGCGCACAGCGGAAAAATGGCCTGGTAGCCGAAAACCTGTGCCCAGGCCCCCGCCCCGAGCGATGCGATTATCTCGGCGGCAATTGCGGAGTTCGAGAACAGGGCCGTAGCAAAACCCACACGCCCTGGCATCAGGCTCTGAAAATAGCTGATGCCCAAAGACATCACCAGGGCAATCGAAACGGCCCGTATCCCCTGCGCGGCGACCAACCAGCCGACGTAGGGCAGGGCTGCCACGAGTGCGAAGTACAGCACGAACAGGGCCAGGGCCAAGCGAATCAGCCCTTCAGTGCTGAAGCGGAACGGTAGCAGCACCAAACCCAGCATCACCACCACCTCGAGCAGTGCACTCAGCCCGAACATCAGCCCCACGTCGCTGGCCGAGCCGTGCGCCGTGCGGGTCACGTAAATCGGCAGCGCGATTATGCCCATAGACATGGCGGTATAAAACAGCCCGAAGCTAGCCAGGACAGGCCAGATGGGCTGACCCGGCAGCCCTTGCTGATCCGAAAAATGTGCCACAACGGCTTTCCCTGGAGTGAAATCTTTTATCCTCGAGACCGTCCAGAGGGTCAGAAGGTAAAAGGCAGCGGTCGCCAGAAACAGACCGTGGAAGCCAAAACGCGCCAGGATGACCGCCCCCAGGAAAGGGCCAACCGCCCAGGCCAGTGAGAAGCTCGAGCGCAAGGCAGTGATGCCGTGGGTGGCGATGGCCGAGTCTAGGTGATCCAGGTGTCCCTTGGCAACGGCGAAGAGCTGCGGAAAGGGCGCAGCCCCCGCCGCCAGGAACACCACAGCGATGAGCGTCAGGAGCAGGTAGTTGGTGGTGGTGGTCAGGAGAAGATATCCCGTGGCGGCAACGGCTAAAGCCAGCAGGGCCAGCCTTCGGCCCGGCTTATGGTCAAACCGGTGGGCCAGCCGGGTGCTGATGAGGATGGCACTCAGCGACAGCAGCGCTAGGAAAACGCCGAGCTGCACAGGTGACATGCGGGCTTGGTTGACGGCGAAGAGGGTGATGTAGGGTTCGGTAATGGATTTGGTCAGCCCCAGCAGCAGCATAGCCAGAACCAAACTGGAGTAGCCAGGCAACTCTCGCAGGGTGGTAAAGGTGGTAAGTCGCATCAACCTTTCCTCTTTTTGAAAGCAGATCGTCAGGCCTTTAGTCTACGGGCAACCGTTTCTGTTTCTTCGCGGGCCTGGCTCTCTGGGTACACCAAGCTGAATCTGGCCTGAGCCAAGAGCAAACCTGTATTGTTGGGTGGATGAATGTCGAGCCTGTGGAGTTCTTAAAGGGAGCCCTCGAGATTCCCTCCATCTCCGGGACAGAAAAAGCTGTGGCCGAATATCTGGTCGAGGGCATGAAAACTTTGGGTTATGCCAAGGCCTGGGTGGACGAAGCCGGAAATGCCCGAGGGGAAATTGGCTCGGGGCCGCTACAGGTGGTGCTGCTAGGGCATATTGATACGGTGCCGGGGATTGTTCCGGTGCGGCTGGAGGGCGACAAACTCTTCGGGCGTGGCGCAGTGGATGCTAAAGGCCCCTTCGTGACCTTCGTGCTGGCCTGTGCTGGGCTGGACACCGAAACCCCAAGCCGGACGACCTTGCACGTGGTGGGAGCCGTCGAGGAGGAAGCTCCGTCCTCCAAGGGAGCCCGCTTCGTGCTGGACAAGCTAAACCCGGACTTGGTGATTATCGGCGAGCCTTCCGGATGGGACGCGATTACGCTGGGCTATAAGGGCCGTCTGGTGGTCAAGGTGCGGCGCGAGAAAGACCTGTTTCATTCGGCTCACTTCGAGCCCAACGCCGCCGAGGAACTGATTGCTTATTTCACCTCAATCAAAGCCTGGGCCGAGGCGGCAAACATCGGACAGGGGCCTTTCGGACAGGTGCAGTACGATCTGCGCGAGTTCAAGATGGGCCAGGTTGACACCAGGTCGGTTGCCGAGATGATACTGGGGTTGCGGCTCCCGCCAAGGCTATCTCCCGAAAAAGCCGAAGAATCCTTGCAGGCCCATGCTTCCCCGGCCCTCGAGCTGTCCTTTTTTGGGGCAGAAATCCCCTACGTGGGGCCGAAAGATACCACCCTCTCTCGAGCCCTGCGCGTTGCCATCCGGCAAAAGGGCGGCGAGCCCGTGTTCAAATACAAAACCGGAACCGCCGACATGAACGTGGTAGCCCCGCACTGGAAAGTTCCGATAGTGGCCTACGGGCCCGGCGACTCGCAACTCGATCACACCCCCCATGAGCACCTCCTGATGCCAGAATTCCTGAAGGCCATAGAGGTCTTGCGGGAGGCACTCTCGAGGCTAGAAGCCAAACCCTGAGGGCACAGAGCTAAAGACCATCGAACGACTAAGGCCGAAGGCTAAAAGCAAAATACAAAGAGCCCAAAAGCTATACCAGGACAGCATCATTGCCCCATAAAAGAACATCATCCGGGACGAGGTTTGTGTTTTTAGGTTTTTAGCGTTTTGCGTTTTGCCTCTAGCTCTGTGCTCTCAGCCCTCTGCTCTGTGCTCTTTCTCCCCCATCTGCCGCAGGGCCTCGTACAACCCAATCCCCACCGCAACTGCCAGATTGAGTGAGCGCCCCACTTTGCCGGGCATGGGAATTGTGACCGCAGGGCAAAGCTCGAGTACCTCTTTGGGCAAGCCCCTGGTTTCGGGGCCAAACAGCAGATAATCTTCGTCTTGATAACCAACCTCGCTATAAAGCCTGGGCACTTTGCTGCTAAAAGCCCAGACCCCCGCTCCAGAGGGCAAGCTGTTCAAAAACACTTCCCATGAGTCGTGCAGCACGTAGTGCACGTCCGACCAGTAGTCCAGCCCGGCCCGCCTTAGCTTGGCGCTGCCCCACTGGAAACCCAAGGGGCGAATCAGGTGCAGTTCGGCCCCGGCAGCGGCACAGGTGCGGGCGATGTTGCCTGCGTTCTGGGGGATTTCCGGCTGATAGAGCACTATTTTGAGCATCTGCCGACCATATTAGCCCAGGCCGCCCTTCTTCAAGTAACGCCCAGCTTTGCCGTTACGCTGAAGATGAACCCCAGGGGGTCAACCGCCGTGCTACCTTCACGGGTATGACCGGGCTGCCTGAACTGGCCCTCACTTTCCTCGGGATCGCCACCGGGGGGGTGATCTGGTTGCAGTCGCGCGGGGAGCCAGTCTGGCGCTGGGCCGCTTTCGGCACGCTGGCTTGGGGCTTGCAGGTTATGGCCTGGCTGATCGAGCGCGACCTGGGCTGGAGTGCTTGGTTCTCCCCTTCGGATGGTCTGCGGGTGTTGGGCGTGCTGGGCTGGTTTTTGAGCCTGAGAAAGCTGCATCCTAAAACCCGCCCCATCCTGAGCCTGAGCTTGCTGCCCGCACTGGCTATGGCCGTACTTGGCCTGTTTACCCAGCCCGGCCAGCCCCTGCGCCAGGCCCTAGCCTTGCTGGACGTGCTGCCTTTGCTGTTGGCCCTGCCCTTGCTCGAGGCCACCCTGCGCGGGAGGGGAAGTGAAGCTCGGCTGGTCTGGGCGGCAGGGCTACTGTTCAAGGCTCTGGGCACTTTTGCCCTGTTCTGGATGGGCTGGCCCCCAGTGCTGTTGGTCTATTTTGCCTGGGGTCTGGGCTATGTCCTGATTGCCTGGGGTGTAAGCCTCGAGCTGCGCGACCAGGCCATTTCAAAACCCCTGCTGGGCCTGATTCATGTCAGCCTGATCACGAGCCTGGTCTTGCTTGCCACCGGACTGCATCAGACCACTGACCCTAGCTTGGGGTTGATGTTGGGATTGTGGGCCTACGTGGTTTTGCTGGCACTGGCCGGGCTAGGTCTGGTGGTATACAAGCGCATACACAAAGCTGAACGCCGCCTCGAGCTGTGGGTGGGGCTGCTGGAAAGCCTCGCGACCAAATCTCAATCTACCCAGAGCCTGGCCTTGCAGGGGGTGATGGAGCACGTACTGGACGGACTGAAACCCCTTTTTGACAATCTGGTAGGCCTCGAGGTGCGCACCGACGTGGCGATTCGGGTGGGGCAGAACGCTCCTTATACCAGGGTTTTCGAGCTGGCCCTGGAAACACCCGCCGAAGGGCGCTTGTACTTTTCCGGGCCACCCGGTGACGAGCGCGGCCTGGAAGCCCTGGCTCCCCTGCTCACCGAACGGCTACGGCTCTCGCTAACCCTCAACGAGTGGCGCAGCAAAGCCTATACCGACCCACTCACCGGGCTGCTCAACCGCCGGGGCTTCGAGCGGCAGATGCAGCGCCTGATTCGCCTCTCGCAAGAAACCCGCAAACCCATCACCCTGGCCCTCTTAGACCTCGACCACTTCAAGCGGGTCAATGACACCTTCGGGCATCTGGTTGGCGACGAGGTACTCAAGGCACTGGCAGCCCTGCTACACAAGGCTTCGCGTACCGACGACCTAGCGGTGCGGCTGGGAGGTGAGGAGTTTTGTCTAGCCCTCTTCGGGGCGGGCCTCGAGGATGCTGGACGGGTGCTCGAGCGTGTTCGCAGTGAGGTCAAGGCTCTACAGATTACCCCCATCTCCTGGAAGCTGAGCCTTTCCGGCGGGATGGCTGGTGGGGAAATTCCCACCACCATGACCACCGTGCAGCGCTGGCTCGAGCAGGCCGACCAAGCCCTCTACGATGCCAAACAGGGTGGACGCGACCGGGTATACTCGGCGGCCCCACCCATACTCAAGCCCCTCAAATAGAGCGGTTTTCGGAAAGAAGCTGGGGATATCCGACTTTCTTGGGAAGTTGCGGCTAGCTCCTGGCGGATAGCTAAGTAGCTACATCCGCAACGACAGCTCGAGCCAGTTGAGCGATATTTACTGGGCCCATCTGATATTTTGCCGCCCCTGGCAGCAGCAAAAATTAGGGAATCGCTCTTACCACCTGGGCAAACTGCTCGATGGCGCAGCCACAAAAAAGCGGGCCGAAGCCCGCCTTTACTCGAGTGTTGGCCTACGAAACCGGCGTGACGGCAGCGGTGTCTTCTTCACCGGTGCGGATACGGTAAACCTTGTCCACCGGCATCACGAAGATTTTCCCGTCTCCTACGTCTCCTGTCCGTGCGGCCTTGATGATGGCTTTGACCGTGGGGTCTACAAAGTGGTCGGAGACAGCGATCTCGAGCCGCACCTTCTCGGAGAGTTCCATCTTGACGGTGGTGCCCCGGTAGGTTTCTACCCGCTCGGTCTCACCCCCGTGGCCCTGTACCCGGCTGATCGAAAGCCCCCGTACTTCGGCCTTGAACAGCGCCTCGAGTACATCGTTGAGGGCTTCTGGACGAACGATTGCCACAACCATCTTCATACTGCCCCCTAGTCGGTGCCACCCACGGCCCTGGTCTTGATGTTGGGGGTTGCTATGTCGGCGTTAACCAAGATAGCCCCTTCGCCATTGGTGTAGGCTTCCTCGCCGTGCTGGGTCACATCCATGCCCAGGCCCTCTTCCTTGACCGGAGCCTTGAGCGGGGTGAAGGCCCCGATAATCTTCAGCAGTACGAAGGTTCCGATAGCGCTGTAGGCCGTAGAAACCCCCACCGCCAGAGCCTGGATGAAGAACTGGTTGACGTTACCGTAAAGCAAGCCATCGCCAACCCCGTTGAAGACCTTCTGGGCCAAAATACCCGTAAGCAACGCGCCGGTGATACCACCGATAGCATGCCCACCAAAAACATCGAGGGAATCGTCGAGGTTGGTCTTGGCCCGCCACAAAATCACGAAGTAGCTGGGGAAGGTGGCAATGGCTCCCAGCACGATAGCGTTCATGGGCGAGACAAAGCCCGAGGCTGGAGTGATAGCCACCAGGCCCACCACAATCGCGGTGGCTGCGCCTACCGCGGTACTCTTGCCGGTGCGCAAGATGTCCAAAATCGTCCAGACTACCAGCGTCGCCGCTGGGGCCAGAAAGGTGTTGGTAAAGGCTAGACCCGCCAAGCCGTTGGAGGCCACCGCACTACCGCCGTTGAAGCCGAACCAGCCGAACCACAGCAGTGAGGCTCCGAGCACGATATACGTCACATTATGCGGCAGCACGGCCTGACGACCAAAATCCTTGCGCTGACCCAGCACCAAAGCCGCCACCAGACCAGCGATACCAGCATTGATATGAACCACCGTACCGCCCGCGAAGTCGAAGGCTCCGAGCTTGCCCAGGAAACCCCCACCCCAGACCATGTGGGCAATCGGAGCGTAGATCAGAATAGACCACAGGGTGATAAAAATCAGGTAGGGCACGAAGCGCATTCGCTCCACGATAGCCCCCGAGATGAGGGCCGCCGTGATGATGCAGAAGGTGGCCTGGAAGGCCATGTAAACCACGTGGGGAATAGTGTAGGTGGTTCCCGCGATCACCGCCGGGGTCAGACCTACGTTGCGCAAAAAGGCCCACGACAGGCTTCCCAAAATGCCACTGCCATCACTGAAGGCCAGGCTGTATCCGACGATAGCCCAGGTAATGCCCACAAAGCCCAGCGCTGCCACACTCATCATGATGGTGTTAAGGGCGTTTTTCGAGCGCACCATCCCACCATAAAAAAAGCCCACGGCCGGAGTCATCAAAAGCACCAGGGCCGTCGAGGCCAACATCCAGGCGGTATCGCCCGAGTCTATTTTGGGTGCGTCGGCAGCAAACGCCAGCGACCCTAGCGCAGTGCCCCAAAAAGCATAAGTACGAAGATTCTTCATATCCCCCTCACCTCCTGGGCCTGAGCCTAACAGCACATTGGCATATTGTCAATCATTTTATGTACGGATGTCCATAAAAACAGGAGCATTTGTATATAGTTAGCCAGGTTTATGCATAACGTATGGGGCATTTTGCACCATTTGTGTTCAATAAGCTGGCACAAAAGACCACAAACCCCAGGTTACGCTCTGAGTAATGGCCTACCCGGCAAAACGCTCTTTCGATAACGGGTAGAAGGTGATTGCAGAACGTGCGACTTGAGGCAATTAGCCCTACACTAATAAGCAAAGATGACCGAACGGCAGCGACGACTCTTGTACCTTCTGGTGGATACCTATATCCAGACCCAGACCCCGGTGCCCTCGAGCACCCTGGCCGAGCAGTTGTCGCTATCGCCTGCCACCGTACGCTATGAGCTGATCGAACTCGAGCAGGCGGGTTTTATCGCCAAGCCCCATACTTCCGCAGGGCGCATCCCCACCCGCCAGGGGTTTCGCCACTATGCCCTTTCCAAGCTGCCCCCGAGCCCTTTCCCACAAGCTACCTTGGATCGCCTGGCCCAAGCACTGGAGGGGGCTGGGGCTCGCCGTGAGGGGCTCTTGGTGCAGGTGGCTTCGCGCTTGAGCGGTTATCCGGCGGTCTTGCGGCTCAAACCCCAACGTGCGCCCAAGGTATTACAGGTGCATCTTTCCCAGCTCAGCCCACGTCAGCCCAGCGCTGGAAGTGGGCCGGAGAGAGTTTTGGCGGTGGCGGTATTGGAGGGCGGGCGGGTGCGTGAGGTTCGTCTCGAGCTATCCTTTACCCCTAGCGAAGCCCTGCTGGCCGAGGCCGAACGCCGCTTACACGGGCCGCTCGAGCTGCCAGTTTCGCCGCAGAAGGCCGAAGGCTCACCCAAGGACACCCTGGCAATGCGCGAACTCCTGGAGGTAATTCGGCGGGCTTTTTCCCAAGGGAGCCTGGAGGAATACCGCGAAGGCGTGGGGTTGTTGCTTAGCGAACCCGAGGCCCAAAACCCGGTGTTCTTGCGCCAGGCCATAGCGAAATTTGAAACCTCCAACGATGAAACCCTGACCCCTCCGGGTGGAGTCAACCTGCGTGTGGGAGACGAAGGACTCTCGCTGGTGCAAGCCGGGGTTGCCATGGGCGACCACGCGGGCGAACTCTCGCTGCTGGGACCAATACGAATGCGCTATGCCCAGGCCCTTTCGGTGGCCTATGGGCTTGGTCAGGTATATATGGGGAAATGAGCCGGGGTGGAGGGCAGAGAGCTAGAGGCAAAACGCCGAAAGCCAAAAAAACCTAAAAACACAGACCCCGTCCCAGAAGATATTTCCTGATACGGCAATTACGCTGTCCTGGTTTAGCTTTTCAGATATTTGTATTTTGCTTTCAGCGTTTAGCGCTTTGCGTTTGGCTCTGTGCCCTCTGCTTCTTCGCTCGAGTGTAGCCAGCTAATATATAAGCTATGCGCATCCGAGTGCTTCTCTTCGCCCTCTACCGCGAGCAGGCCGGTCAGGGCAGGCTCGAGCTAGACCTTCCTCAGGGTTCTACGGTGGCGGGGGCCAAAGCGGTTCTGGAGGCCCAATATCCGCTTCAGCTTTCGGGAGGACTGGCCGCCCTCAACGAGCAGTTGGCTCAAGGCCACACCCCGCTAAAAGAAGGGGACGAGTTGGCTTTTTTACCGCCGGTATCAGGTGGCCTCGAGGCCCAGAATAGCTATGGCCTCACCTCCGAAAGACTCCAGGTGCAGCCCTGGGTAGACTGGGCCAGCGATGACCCCTATGGCGCAGTGATTAGTTTTTTGGGCACTACCCGGAGCCCCAACAAAGGCCAAGACGTAGCCTGGCTCGAGTACGAAGCCTATGCCAGCATGGCCGAGCGGGTTATGGGCCAGATTATCGCCGAGATGCGCCAGCGCTGGGTATTGGGCCGGGTGGCCCTGTGGCATCGCGTGGGCCGGGTCTACCCCAAAGAAGGCTCGATTTTGATTGTGGTTTGCGCACCGCACCGACCCGAAGCATTCGAGGCTTGCCGCTACGCCCTCGAGCAGGTCAAGCAGATATTGCCGGTGTGGAAGAAGGAATTCCGGCCCGATGGCTCCTCTTGGGTAGAAGGCCACGCCCCCACTCCCCACAAGTTATAGCCTTCAGAGACTCTTATGGCTTGGGTCTCATTTTGCTCAACCTCTTCTTGATCCCCATAGAGACCGCAGCAGCGCACATCCGGGCTTGCATTTGTGGACGGGGTGTATTACTTTGTTCATCACACTCTGTTCATAACCCAGCCAAACCCATCCCTGCGCCATATCGCCCCGCTCGAGATTGCCCCAAATACGTCCACAAGCTGTTTTTCGGCGATAATCGCCCGCTGTAATTATTGCAGACTCTGCTGCTGCATTAAATACGTGATAAAGGGCACAAGTGGTCTTGGGACTTACCTAAGGTTGTGGTCACAAAGCCTCCGTACCGTGAGAGACAGAGCCGAAGCCCGCGATGCCGCAACTCGGAAAGGCTCGCACGGTTTGTTCTGGCTCATCTCACAAGGAGGTTGTGCATGCGCAGAAGTCGTCCATTCGTTGTTGCTCTGGTGTCAGCGGCCCTATTTGGTGCCGTAGCCAGCGCACAGACCACCACCTTTAAGGACGTGCCCGCAGGACACTGGGCACGCGAGGCGGTGGACTATATCACCCAGTGCGGGCTGATTCAGGGTTTTCCCGATGGCACTTTCCGGGGCAACCAGAACCTCACCCGCTACCAGGCCGCGCTGATTTTCTTCCGCTACATCCAGCAAGGCCAGGCCAAGTGCTCTGCCAACCCCCAAGGTCAGGCAGCAGTAGGCGCAGGTGTAGCCGAGGTTCAGAGCCAGTTGAATGACCTCAAGACCCGCTTCGATGCCCTCGAGAAGACCACCCAGGATCAGGGCGCACGCTTGGCCCAGCTCGAGGCCGATGTCAAGCGGGCCACCGAGTTGAGCCAGCAGAGCGCGGCCCTCGAGACCCGCGTAGCCGCCCTGGAGCAACAGGTCAAGACCATCAGCGCCCAGCCCCAGGCTCAGACTCCCGACCTGACCCCCCGCGTAGCCGCCCTGGAAGATCAGATCAAGCAACTCCAGAGCGCTCCTGCGGGTCAGTCGCCGGATGTGACGGCCCTGACTGCCCGTGTGACTGCCCTCGAGCAGCAAGTTACCACCCTCTCCAACAAGCCCGCCGGAGCGGATGTCGCCCGTGTGAGTGCCCTGGAAGACCAGGTAAAAAGCCTACAGAGCCAGGTGGATGCCCTCAAGGGCCAGCAAGCTGCTGCTCCTCAGCCTCAGCCCCAGCCCCAACCCACCCCTGAAGTACAGCCCGTGACCCCCGTCACTCCTCCTGCTCCGCGTGCGCGTAACTTCTACGTGGGGGCTGGCTTTTCGGTGCTCAACTTTAGCCCCCCAACGGGAGTTGGTGTCTTCGACGGCACAAACACCGCAGTCGGTGGCTTCGTCGGCCTGCGCAGCTTGCTCTTTGGCATCGGCCTGCGGGCGGGTGTGGACTACACCCTGGGCGGAGGCAACCCGCTCTTGGTTCAGGCTTTCCTGACCAAGAACTTCAACTCCACCGGCCTGATTGACCCCTATGTCGGCCTTGGTGCGACCTTCAACGTCTCGGCCTCGAACATCCTGAACAACACCTTCGGAACGGGTCTGGTCGGCGTAGACCTCAACTTCCTCGGCCCGCTGGGTGTTTTCGTGGAAGCTACCCCCGGTTTCGGGGCCAACAGCACCTTCAGCGTCGGAGCCCGCGCTGGCCTGAAGTTCAACTTCTAAACCGCGCTCATTCCGCCTCAGAGCCCCTTCGGGGGCTCTTATTTTTTGCCTCGAGCCTGGTTTTGTCGCGGTTTTCATAAAGCCCCCCGCCGAACACTTGCTTATAAAAACTGCCCTCTGGCGATTACTCCTCACGCTGCACCAAGCTATAGGCGAACTCCAGCAGCAGTTCGGGGCGCTCCTCTTGCAGCTTCCACAGCAGTTCCATCAGGTCATCGTCTGAAAGCTCGAGCAAACCCTGCAAAACCGGGGGTTTCTTGGTTTTAGTCCGAGCCTTGCGGAAGATCTCGGGAGCCTCGAGAATTGCAAAAGCCAGGGCCACCACGTGTTTGCACACCGGCCCCCAGTCGTAAAGGCAGGTACAGCCCCAGATTCCCTGGTTCAGGTCAATAAAGGTGCGGTAGGGATAAGGCGCGGAGCCCCGCAAAAGGGCGCGGTAGCGCCCTTTGGTTTGAGTGGCCTCCTGAAAATCGGCTTTTTGGAAAATCTGCTGACCGCGCTCGAGCACACGCGGGTCGGCTTTTTCCAGCAGGCTCTGGAGTTCCAGCACACCCTCATCAAAATCCAACACAGTCCACTTTGCAAGCCCGCAGGCACTGGTTATGCTGAGTCTTGAGTCGAAAGACTCAATCCTTCAGGGCGGGGCGCAACTCCCCACCGGCGGTAATGGCAGTAACTGCCTCAGCCCGCGAAGCCTGGAAATTAGCAGCACATCCAGGCCCGACCTTGTGAGACTCAGGGGCCGACGGTGATAGTCCGGATGAAAGAAGGAGCGAAGTTCAGGCTTCCTGGCCTGAACGGCGAAAATGATTGGAAACTCTTCTTAAAACCCTCCACACAACTCCGGCTCATAGCCAAGGGACGACTGGTTCGTGCCCAGTTGGCCTATCTCGAGCAAATACCCGGTCTTCGTAAGGGCGCAGGGTTTTGCGCTCACGCCAGAATCCTCGAGTAGAAAAGAAGGTCTTTGTCTACTCGAGCCCTCGCGCACCAGAGATGCTTCGACCGCGCTCAGAATGACAGGGCTTCAAATCGCACGGTTAGTATCAGGAGTCTAAATGCAAAAATTTATGGTCTTACTGGCAGTTTTGTTATCAATGGGCTTAGCTCAAAACCAGAAAATACGAGTCGGGCTGGGGTATCTACCCGACGTGCAGTTCGCACCCTTCTATGCCGGCGCAGCCCAAGGCATCTATGCCAAACACGGCCTGGACGTGGAGTTTCAGCATGGTTTTTCTTCGGAGTTGTATCCCTTGTTGGCTCAAGGCAAATTGGATTTCGTGGTGGCCGATGCCGAAGACGTAATTACCCTACGTTCGCAGGGCACTCCGCTTAAATACGTGCTGGCCTTGTACCAGTCGGTGTCCAATGCGCTCTTTTCCAAAGCCGACAAAAACATCAAGTCAGTACGCGACCTGAAGGGCAAAACGGTAGGGATGCCAGGGCTTTTTGGTACGTCCTACACCTCACTCCAGGCCATGCTGCGGGCGGCTGGGCTCAAGGAGTCCGACATCAAGATCGAGCAGATTGGCTTCACTCAGGCCGAGGCCGTGCTCACGGGCCGGGTAGACGTAGCCATGGGCTTTATCAACAACGAGCCACTGGTGCTCCAGGCTAAAGGGGTGGCGCTCAACGTGATTCCAGCCGGGCCATATAACCTCTCACCGGGGGTTGGCGTAATCAGCACCGACCAGGTGCTAGCCAACGCCGACCTGGCCCGGCGGTTCGTGCAAGCCACCCAGGAGGCCATGGCCTTTACCCTGCAAAATCCGCGCAAAGCCTTTGAGGACTCCAAAAAGTACGTGCCCAACCTGAGCGGAGACCGCTACAAGGTATTGCAGGTTTCCCTGCGGCTGTATACCTCTCCTTATTCACTAAAGAACGGGCTGGGCTTCTCCAACCCCCAAGGCTGGCAAAGTGGCCTGACCCTCTTGAAACAAACTGGGCGGGTCAAGACCGATTTGCCTGCGACAGCCTTCTATACCAACGAATTCCTCAAACCAGGAGTTCAGGCTAGTAAATAGCGCTACCCCTACCTCGAGGCCAAAGCCATCGCGGCCTTGGGGCCGTCGGGGATGTAGCCATATTGCTCGTAGAGCTTGTAGCCCTTCTGGATATAGCTTCTGGCGGCTTGGGTCTGGCCCTCGCGCAGCAAAACCGAACCCAGCACGTAAGTAGCCAGGGGGTTTTCGGGGGCATAACGCACAGCCTGCTCGAGGAAGCGCTGCGAGGCCGCCAGACCTTCTGGGGTTTTAGGTGCAGCCAGGAAGCCTCCTGGAGCCCGTTCCCCTCGGTAGTAGTAAAACTGCGAGCGCAGGTAGTCGAAGCTGAGGGGGGTTACGGCAGCGGGTTTGACCGTCTGGCCGGTAGAGACCACCTGATAGGCAGAGATGGTGTTATCAGCGTTGAACACTGGCTGGGCGAACTGATACTTGCCGTTGATGGGGGCAAAAATCCCCTGGTGAGTGAAGAAGGGCGTGGGCTCGGAGGCATCTATTTCCACGTCGCGCCCATCAGAGAGCTTGATAATGGCGGTGACGTGCCCCAGGTTGCTGACCTGGCCCTTGTTGTTCTTCCAAATCATGTACGCTCCGGCCTGGATGCCCATATCCTGCAACATCCCAGCGATCAGCACCGATTGCAGCAGACACTGGCGCTCGCTGTTGGTCACGGCGTAGGTGAACTCGAAACCTCTGTCCAGGCTGAACCTGAGGATGGTGGACTTGACCAGCTTGTGCAGCCAGGCTCCGGTATCCAGCTCGAGCCTGGTTCTGGCGGCTACATCCTTGAGGGCGGCTAGCTCCTGTTTGCGCTGGGCCAGGGCCTCTACCAGGCTGAGCTGTTCGTAGCCGGGCAGTTTGGCCACCGGAGTCTTGGCATAGGCCGCCTCGAGCCAGTCGTAAAAGGGCTGTACCCCTTGCGAAGGGCTTTCCTTGTAGGAATCTTGGATAAAGGTGGTAAAGGCCGCAGAACGGTAGGGATAGCTACCTGCTCGAGGCTGAGCCAAGGTCAGGCCCAGCACAAAAACCACAAAACCCAGCACCACTCGTTTCATACCTTCCCAGTCTGAACCTTTGTGTGAACTATAAGTGAGGCAATCCCACTTTCTGGCCCAACCCCCTTAATACACTGCTCAGCCCATCTCAGCAACCTCCACCCCTGGTCTTGAAAGGATTCTTTCTGGAACGGCGAAACTGCCCGGTTATCGCGGCCTCGAGGAGGGTTGAGGCTGGGAGTTGTGGTAGCCTGCTTCAGGCCAGTTTCATCTCCACCCCAATCATGAAGAACACCATGCACCGCTCCTTCCTGACCCTTCTAGCCCTTTTGCTGTGGGGCTTGCCGATGGTTCTAGCCCAACCCAAAGCTCCCCTGCCCAAAATAGAACGCATTCTCCCCGGCGAGGTGCAGCCCCTAGCTCCCGGTCAGCGCAACGCCCCACCCTTGCCGCAAATCACCCTCGAGCCGCCGATTCCCGAGGTGCGGCGGGTGGTCTATGCCTCCAACAGCTATATCGAGGTGGCCTCAGCTTTAGGGCTGGTCTCCCCACAAAACAGCACCCCTTCCGACTTGCTGGGCCTGGCGCAGCAAGTGGTGAGCCGAGTGTTTGAGGCTCGGCCCAACCTCGAGGAAGTGGACATCACCCTCTACCGCGCCAACGAGTACGCCGGGTTTGGTGGCCCCTTGCCACGCTTTACGGCTGCGGTCAGCAAAGCTCATCTGGCGGCTTTTAGTAACCTCAGCCTAGGCAACTTGCACAGCTACGACCACCTCTGGATCAACCCCGGCGACAGCTTTTATGGCCCGCCGCTACCGCCCACCAACGAACTCGAGCAAAACCCCAAATTCGAGGGCAGCCGGGCCGAGGTCAAGGCCCAGCGCATCGAGCAAAAGGCTGCCAGCTTGCAAGGCGGGGTGATCGGCAACCTGCTCTATCACGGCAACCCCCAACGGCCCCAAGTAGCCCTGACCTTCGACGATGCCCCCCACCCGCTTTATACCCCGCTGCTCTTGGACACTTTACGTCGCGCTAAAATGCAGGCCACTTTTTTTTGTATCGGGCGTAACGCTGAAGCCTATCCCTACTTTATCCGCGACATGGTGCGGGATAAACAAGAAATCGCCAACCACACCTACCACCACGTTCGCCTCAACAACCTGGATGCCCAGGCCGTGCACGAGGAAATTATGCAGGCCACCAAGGTACTCGAGGGTATTACCGGAAAGCCGCCACGATTTTTTCGGCCTCCAGGCGGGCGCTTTTCTCCTACAGTGCTGCAAGTAGTGCGCGATTTGGGCCTGACCCTGGCCTTTTGGACGGATGACCCCGCCGACTTTGACAATGTGGGCGACGGGGTGCTCCAGACCCGCCTGCTAGCCCAACTCAGGCCAGGGGGTATCGTTTTACTGCACGAAAATGTTTTGCAAACCATTCAGGTATTGCCCACCTTCCTCAGGCTGGCCCAACTCCAGGGTTTGCGGTTGGGAACTACCTCGGCCCTCATACATAGCTCAGTGCAGCCCGCCCCACACCTGCAATTGTCATTGAACCGGCGATTGGCTCACTGACCCCGGCGTAAGGTAAAAGAGCCTGGGGCGAGGTAGGAGCTTCAGCCTGGTTTCAGCATCTCCACATTCAATAGAACTAGGGTTGTTCCCAGCTACAGCATATGGGAGAACCAATGGTCATACAGTCCAGCGCACCCAAGGGAAAAGTAGTTCAGCCCAGCGCCTCGAGGCGGCTGTTAGCTCTGGACGGTCTGCGTGGCCTGACCGTGTTGCTGATGCTGTTGGTCAACAACGTGGCCCTGGATGCCGCCACCCCCGACCAGCTTACCCATGCCCCTTTTGGGGGGATTAGCCTGGCCGATTTGGTGTTTCCCTGGTTTTTGTTTTGCATGGGAGCGGCTATTCCTTATGCTCATGCCAGCTTTCTCAAGCAGCAGCTTCCTCCATGGGCTTACGTCCAGAAGGCCCTGGTACGCAGCGTCACCCTGTTCGCTATCGGGCTTTTTCTGACCAGCGTGCTGGCTCACGCCCCGGTTTTTGCCCTGGGGGTGCTCCAGCTCATCGCCCTGGCCTATCTGGTGGCGGCCCTCATCTATTTGGTTTCTCCACGTCCTGTGGCCCTGCTCTTTATCTCCGGGGCGCTGCTGGTGGGATATTGGGCGGCCCTGCGCTTCGTACCGGTTCCGGGAGCTGGGCCAAGTATCTTTGAAGAAGACCGTAACCTGCTTTTATACCTGAATCAGACCTACCTCGAGCCCCTGGGGCTGCGCGGCCTGCTCTCGGTAATTCCCACGGCTGCCCTGGCCCTGCTGGGTGCGGTGGTCAGCCAGATTTTGCGCGGCCCTACCCAGCCAGACCCCTCGGCAAACCGGCTGGCCCCGATTAGCCTCGAGCTAATTGTGCTGGGTAGCCTTCTGACCTTGGGAGGCTGGCTGTGGAGCTTCTCGCTGCCCTTCAGCAAAACCTTCTGGACCTCGCCTTATATTTTGTTTTCGGCTGGGCTGGGCACCCTGATTATCGCGCTGTTTTATCTGCTCTTCGACCTCAAGGGCTGGCGCAGTCTGGCCTTCCCGCTCAGCGTGCCCGGCTCGAACGCCCTGCTGGCCTATGTGGCTCCAATCGTGTTCAAGGTCTGGATACTTCAGGGCTGGAGCATTCATGGACAGAGCCTGCAAAAACTCTGGCTCAATACGATGGTTTCGCTGGACGGCCCGATTCTTGGGGGCTGGCTTTACACCTTGTCGTATATCGCCGGGTGGTGGTTGGTTTTGTTCTGGCTCTACCGCAAACAGGTTTTCTTGCGGGTCTGAAGCGGTTCACCTTTGATTCACCTGCTGGGCTTAACTTAGCGTTCCCATGAACCCCGTAGCCGCGTCTAGTCCAGCCGAGGTAAGGTTAGATATGCGTCTGCTGGTGGTGGAAGATGAGCCCAGCCTGGGACAAACCCTCAGCGAGAGCCTGTCTGCTCAGGGCTTTCAGCCCCATCTGGTGACTTCGGCCAAAGCAGCCGAAAAAGCCGTCTGGGAAAATCCTTTTGACTTATTTTTGCTGGATGTGATGTTGCCCGAAGGGGAAGAGGCCGGTTTTGAACTGGCCCAGGGGCTACGCGAGGCTGGGTTTCGTCAGCCAATTTTGTTCCTGACGGCCCGTGAAGCCCTGCCGGATCGGGTGCGGGGCCTCGAGGTGGGAGATGACTACCTTGCCAAGCCCTTTGCCCTGGCCGAGTTGGTGGCGCGGCTGCGGGCCTTGGCCCGGCGCGGCGAGGTCAAGCCGCAGGTGGTCAAGGTGGGCGAGAGCCTCGAGATTGCTCTGGAGAAGCGTGAGGTGCGCCACCAGGGCCAGCTCGTCCGGCTTACCGCCAAGGAGTTTCAGGTACTCGAGCTGTTCGCCCTCAGCCCTGGCCGGATCTTCACCCGCGAGGAAGTGCTCGAGCGCATCTGGGGACCAGGCTTCGAGTCCGATTCCAACCTGATTGACGTGTACATCAAAAACCTACGCAAGCGGCTCTACGAAAGCGTGGTCGAGACGGTGCGGGGGTTGGGGTATCGGCTGGGCGAGTGATTGGGATTGAAGCTAGGCAGCAAAGCGCGCAGGTGTAAAGAGCAGAGTGCCAAAAGCTGAAAGCCGAAGACTAAAAGCAAAATACAAGGGGCCTTAAAGCTACACCAGGACAGTATAATTGCCTTATCAAGAAACGCCGTTTGGGACGCCGTTTGTGTTTTTAGGGTTTTGCCTTTGAGTTTTTGGCCTTTGACCTTCGACCTTCGACGTTTTTGCCCTTGGCCTTCGACGTTTTGCTTTCAGCCCTCTGCTCTTTGCCCTAACCAGTAACATATTTCTATGTCCCTGCGTACCCGTCTGGCCCTGATTGCCGCTGGGCTCACCCTGGCGGGGCTGGCGCTGGGGCTGGCGCTGCTGTATTTGCTGCTCGAGCGTACCCGGCTCTCCGACTTGGATCGTGAACTGGCCTTTCAGGCTCAGACCGTGCTGGCGGCGGCTCAGGCCGACCCCAACAACGAAATTCCCCCCGAACTCGAGGACGACCTGACCCTGCAATCAGGCATCAGCTCGATGCTGGTTTTTCGGGAGGGCAAGCTGGTATTTGCCGGAGGAGCCCTCAATGCCAACTACCCGCTCGACCGGGCGGCGCTGCTTCAGGGGTATGGGGTCTCGAGCGTGCGCGGTTGGAGGGTGCATACTCTCTCGCGGGGCAAGCTAACCGTACAGATAAGCCGTCCCCTGGCTTCGCTGGGGCGGGGGCTTACGCGCTATGCCGAAGTAGCCATACCCCTGACCCTGAGTCTAGGGTTGTTCGCAGGGGGCATGGCCTGGCTGTTGGTGGGGTTAGCCTTGCAACAACTCGAGGCCCTCACTCAGGCCACCGCACATTTCGAGGAAGGCATCCAGGTGCCCTCTTCTACCGGCAACGACGAGGTTTCTACCCTGGCCCGCTCCTTCCGGGATTTGCTGGGGAGGCTGCGCGAGCAGCGCGCACGGGAGCAACGTTTCCTGACTTATGCGGCCCACGAGCTACGCACCCCCATCTCGGCTTTTCGGGCCAACCTGGAAGCCGCGCAGTTCCGAGGCAAACTGGATGCCCCCCAGATCGAGCGGCTGCACGGCGAGGCCCTGCGGCTGGAAACCCTGGCGCAAAACCTGCTGGCCCTCTCGAGGGCCGAGTCGGGCGAGATTCGTAAGCAGGATGTGGATTTGGCCGACCTGGTTTCCGAAGCCTTTGACCGTTTTCAACCCTTGGCCCTGGAACGGGGCATGGAACTCGAGCTCGATGCCAGCCCAGCACCCGTTCAGGCCGACCCCCGGCTGTTGGAGCAGGCCCTCAACAATCTGGTCATCAACGCGCTGCGCTACGGCAAGGTCGGTTTTGTCCGGCTGAGCAGCGGTTTGAGACAGGATACAGCCTGGCTCGAGGTCGCCGATGGTGGGCCAGGTTTCCCAGAAAACCTGCCAGAAGGCTTGGGGCTGCGGGTAGCTCGCACGGTGGCCCAGGCCCTAGACGGGAACTTCATCATGGAAAATGCTCAGGGAGCCAAAGCCCGGCTGGAGTTGCCCGCCTATATTGGCCCTCCCACCCAGCTTCCATCCAAGGAACAACAAATGCGTTCCTGACCTACCAGGCTCGAGCAGCAGGGCCCGGCTTCACCTCTAGTTCACTGCTGTGGACTACAACCTCAGGTGGAGGATGTGGTGAGGCGCTGGGTTTGGGTAGCAGCGGGGATCGTGGGCATCGGGCTGACGCTGGGAATCGGGCTCAAAACGCTGGCCCCCATGCCTGTGCCACCTTATCCGGCTGGCCCCAGCGTGATTTATCCACCCCGCACCCTGCCTGAGCATACCCGACTAATCTTGATGGATAAGGGGGACAGTCCGGTCTGGCAAAGCGGCGAAACGCTGAGCCCCACCGCCCTCGAGGATGCCGCCTACTTATCCTTCAAACTGCCCTCGGGCCTGACCTACACCTACGCCACCACAAAAACACCACCCAAATCCCTCCCAGGGCTCGAGGTGCAGGTGGGCAACCACAAGCTCACCCTGGGTCTGTTGGTGAGAAATCGGGGCTATACCCTCAGCGCCAACGGCGAGCTGCTACGGAAAATTCCCTAGAGCAGTTTTCATGAATACCCCGCATCACATCGCCTCTAGGACATTAGAGCGGTTTTCAGAAAGCATAGCGCAGTCCACTGGGTTAGAAAGACCATACCTAGCTCCTTTTTGCCGCGACTTCTAGCGGCAAAAATAGCGCAAACCGCAATAGAATTGCCCTGCTAACAAATCCTGCTCGGGAGCATATTGACAACTGCCTCGAGCTGGGAAATAATATCGCAAACGTTTGCATAAACTTGGGCTTCTCAGATGGGATAGTGTTGTGTTCTTGCCGTATGGAATAGTTTTTATTTTTTGCACACGATTGCAGCCATGATAAAGATAGAAGATGTCGCCAAGCTGGCCGAGGTCTCTTCCTCGACCGTCTCGAGGGCTTTGACTCGGCCCGACATGGTAGCCCCATCTACCCGGGAGCGGGTCATCCGGGCCGCTCATCAGCTTGGCTACCAGCCCAACAAACTGGCTCGAGGCTTGCGTAAACAACAAAGCCACTTGCTGGGACTGATGGTCACCGATATCCTGGCCCCTTTCCACGCCACCCTCGCTAAAGGCGTGCAGGATGCTGCCGAAAAGCATGGCTACGTGGTGTTTTTGTTCAACACCGACGAACAGCCCGAAAAGGAAGAGCGCTATCTCAAAGAGCTGCAAAGCCACCTTCCAGAAGGGTTGTTGATCGTGCCCACCAGCAAAACCCGGCAAAACCTGGGTATTGTGGGCAATCTCACCGTCATCGAGCTCGACCGCACCAGTGGCACTCCCGGCGTACACAGTGTTCTGGTGGATAACGTCACCGGCGCACGGGGTGCAGTAGAACACCTGATCAAACTCGGGCACCGGCGCATCGGCATGGTGGCCGGGCCTCACTCCGTGACCACCGCGCTCGAGCGTCTGGAAGGCTACAAGCAAGCCCTGCTGAGCGCGGGCTTACAGGTACAAGAAGAGCTGATTGCCACCGGCGACCACAAGGAGGAAGGGGGCTACCGAGCCACCCAAACCCTGCTGTCCCTGCCGCCCAAGCTGCGCCCCACAGCGCTATTTGTCGGCAATAGCGAGATGGCCGCAGGGGCTGTGCTGGCAGTGCGAGACTTGCACCTGAACATCCCCAACCAACTTTCGCTGATTAGTTTTGACGATACCCGCTGGGCACGCTTGATGCAGCCTGCCCTGAGCGTAGTAGCCCAACCCGCCTATGACCTGGGTTATATCGCCTGCGAAACCCTGATTTCGCTGCTCAAGCGCGACAAACCCGTCCCAACCACCACCCTGCGGCTTAATACCGAACTCATCATCCGCCAGTCCACCGCTCCCCGATAGAGGCTTTTATGCGACTATACCTGGACTCTGCCGACCTTTCTAACCTCTTGCCCCTGCTGGAGACTGGGGTGTTTTACGGAGTGACCACCAACCCCTTGGTTTTGCGCGAGAGCCGGGTTCCCCTCAGCAGTCTGGGCAATTTTGCCAAGGCGGTGCTGGCCCAAGGAGCCAAGGAGGTCTATTTCCAAACCTGGGGTGAAAAACCGCAGGAACTGCTCGAGCGCGGACGCAAGTTGGCCCACCTCGATGAACGGGTCGTGGTGAAACTGCCCGCGACCCGCGAGGGGCTAAGCGCCGCCGCCGGGCTGCACAAAGAAGGCATCAAAATCTGTATCACTGCGGTCTATACCCCTTTTCAGGTGCTCTTGGCCTCTGCCGTAGGAGCAGCTTATGTGGCCCCTTATCTGGGGCGTATCAACGATTCGGGGCGCGATGGCTACGCTATTGTTTCCAAGATGGCCCAAGCCCTAGCACACACCAAGTCGTCTACCGAAATTCTGGCGGCCAGCATCCGCTCCAGCGCCGATTTGGTTACACTAGCCCAGGACGGCATACGCTGCATCACCTTTCCCACCCGCATCGCCGAGAGGCTGTTCGCCGAACCGATGACCCTCGAGGCCACCCAAGCCTTCGAGCAAGCCGCCCAGGAGGTAGCAAAGTGATTGTTGTAGCCGGAGAAGCCCTGATTGATATGAACCCCTCTGAGGTGGGGGGCCAGATCGCCTACGTGCCTCATCCGGGGGGTTCACCCTACAACGTGGCGATGGGTATCGGGCGTTTGGGAACACCGGTTGGTTTTTTGGGCCGGATGTCCAGGGATGCCTTTGGCAGCTTGCTCAAGAAGCATCTGGCCGCCAGCAAGGTCGGCCTCGAGTACGTGCGCGAGGGCGATGAACTCACCACCTTGGCCCTGGTCACGCTCTCCGAGACCCGCGAACCTTTTTTCTCGTTCTACTGCGAGAACACCGCCGACCGGCTGATGCTCCCCGAAGATTTGCCGGTCTCTTTCCCCAAGGAAGCTGCCCTGCACTTCGGTTCGATTTCGCTGCTACTAGAGCCCACGGCCTCGACCCTCGAGTTTTTGATGCGGCGGGAGACCCGGCGGCGCTTCCTCTCCTTAGACCCCAACGTGCGGCCCTTTCTGATTCGCAACAAAGACCAATACCTCGAGCGGCTGCTGGGTTGGCTGGGGCAGGTGGATTTAGTCAAGGTCAGCCAAGCCGACCTCGAGTGGCTATACCCCGGTGAGAGCCTGGAAGATATCGCCCAGGAATGGAAAAAGTACGGCCCCGCACTGGTCATCGTGACGCAGGGGGGACAGGGTGCTTTTGCCGTCACCCCTACTCAAACCATCCACGTGCAGGCCCCCCAAATCACCGTGGTGGATACCGTGGGCGCGGGGGACTCGTTCATGTCGGGGACTTTGAGCTGGCTCTGGCGCTCGGGAGCCCTCAGCCGGAGCGCACTACAATCGCTTTCCTCGGAGCAGATTGCCGCTCTGCTCGATTTTGCCGTAAAGACGGCGGCCCTGACTTGCACGCGGGCTGGGGCCGATCCCCCCTGGCAAGAGGAGGTGACATGGCTTTAGCTCAGAGGATGAGCGCTGCGTCCCACACGCCAATGTAAGCGCGCAACCCCATCCTTCCGAGCTCAAAGCCCCCAAAAACCCTGACCGCATGACGGCTTTAGGCATGGAGTACCTCTCGAGGAGGCCTTTCGATGTTACCAAAATCACTTCCAAGAACTGTGGCTTTTGTTGCTGGGGCGCTGCTAGCTCTGGCCCTGGCCCAGAAACCCTACGACGGGGTAGAAGCCACCGTGCTGACCTTTACCGGTCCCCAGATTGCCGAACCTTTGCAGCGCCGTGCGCCGGAGTTTGAAAAGCTCACCGGAGCCAAAATTAAAGTTGTCACGGTTCCCTTCTCCGACCTCTACCAGCAAATTCTCACCGACGGCACTACCGGCACCAACAGCTATCAGGCTTGGGTCTTCGCCCCGCAGTGGCTGGCCGACTTCGTGCCTGCGGGCATCGTCGAGGAGATTACGTCCAAGGTACAGACCAACAAAGACCTGCAGTGGTCGGATATCGCCCCCTTTTTCCGTAACTTTAGTACCAGTTATGGCGGCAAAACCTACACCGTGCCCCTGGATGGTGACTTCCAGATGGTCTACTACCGCACCGACGTGCTACAAAAACTGGGCCTCAAGCCCCCGCAGACCTGGGATGACTATCTAGCCATCGCCAAGGCTGCCAACGGCAAAAACCTTTCCATTGATGGCAAGCCCATCTATGGTTCTTGTATCGCCAAAAAGCGCAATGCCCAGAGCTACTGGATGTTCACCTCGATTCTGGGAGGCTACGTACAGAGCTTGGGCACCAAGCAAGGGGCTTTCTTCGACACCACCAGCATGAAGCCTCTGGTCAAAAATGATGCCTTCGCCGAGGCTTTACGGGTGTATAAAGCCACCTCTCAGTTTGGCCCACCCGACGAGCTAAACCTCGACGTAGGCGACACCCGTGGCCTGTTCAGCAGTGGGCGCTGTGCCCTCTCGGTAGATTGGGGCGATATTGGCCCGCTGTCGGTAGACCCCAAGACCTCCAAGGTCAAGGACAAAGTAGGGGCGATTATTCTGCCTGGCAGCAAGCGAGTGCTCGACCGGGCTACGGGCAAGCTGGTCAACTGTGATGCCCAGCGCTGCCCCTATGCCATCAACGGGGTCAATCACGCTCCCTATGCTGCCTTCGGGGGCTGGTCGGGAGGCATCAACGCCAAGGCCGATGCCAAACAGCAGCAGATGCTCTTCGATTTCTTCGCCTACATGAGCGCCCCCGCAGAATCCGGCAAAGACGTGACCATCGGGATTACTGGCTTCAACCCCTTCCGAACCGCACACTTCAAAAACCTGAGCAACTGGACTGCAGCGGGCTTCAGCGTGGCAGGGGCCAAGAACTACCTGGGGGCCATCGAGCAGAGCCTGAATAGCCCCAACATGATCCTCGACTTGCGCATCCCCAAAAACCAGCAGTATCAACAGGTGGTGCTGGACAAGGCTTTGTCCCAGTTCCTGGCAGGAGAAATCAACGCCCAGCAGACCATGGATCAGATTGACGTGGGCTGGGAAGAAATTACCAACACCGAAGGCCGCGATGCCCAGCTCAAGGCCTATCGCCTGACCCTGAGCATAGACAAGTAGCCGCAGGGGCCGAGGGCACGGCGGCACAACAACCCCAGCCCTTTGCTCTCGGCCCAGGTCTGTATATAACCCAAGCAGATATCTTCAGTGGCTATCGGAAAGGGACTTATGGCGCGGTGGACGGATTGGCTCGAGCGCAAGGCTGGTGCGATATTCCTGTGGCCCGCAGTGCTGCTTATGCTGGCCCTGGCGATTTTCCCGTTGCTGGCCTCGATATATCTCTCGTTCTCGCGCATTCAGTTCAGGGCCGGTACGGTCAGTTTCAACTTCGTAGGCTGGGCCAACTACAAACGGCTGCTGTTAGGCACCGAGCAGACCCATTTTCTGGGCATTGGCAAGACCCTGACCCCACTGGGGTGGATTCTGCTGGCCGGACTGGTCGGGCTTTTGCTGTGGTGGGTGGTTCGGCATCTACAGCGTAAAGGCAGCCTGAGGGGCCTGGCGTACCGCCTAGGGGTAAGTGCCCTGCTTATTTTTCTGCTCTGGACGCTGCTGAGCCGCTTGGCAGGCCAGCCTGGTACGGTGCAGACCACACTGGTATACGTGCTTTTTGGCACGGTGATGCAGTATCTGTTGGGTCTGGGGCTGGCCCTGCTGTGTGCGCAAAGATTGCCGGGGATTCGCTTTTTCCGAGTGATTTACCTGCTACCCCTAGCCATCACCCCTGTGGGAGTAGCCTATATGTTCCGTATGCTCACCGACACTGGGCGGGGGCCGCTCAATCCCCTATGGCAAGCTCTGGGACTCACTAACTTCTCCTGGGTCAACGAGCCCTGGGGAGCCCGCTTGGCGGTGATGATTGGCGACGTGTGGCAGTGGACTCCTTTCATGTTTATCGTGCTGCTAGCGGCTGTACAGAGCTTACCCCAAGAGCAAATCGAGGCTGCCGTAGTAGATGGAGCCAGCCGGATACAAACTTTTATCTACATTGTCTTTCCCTATTTGATTCCGGTCAGCGCCAGCCTCCTCCTGATTCGCCTGATCGAGGCTTTCAAAATTGTAGACCTGCCCAACGTGCTCACCAACGGCGGGCCAGGAACCGCCACCGAGTCCATGACCTTGCAAGCCTTTTTCGCCTGGCGCACCTTGGATTTGGGTGGGGCAGCAGCTATCGCCTTTCTTCTGCTGATTTTGGTCAGCCTGATTGCTACCATCTATGCCAACGTAGTAGTCGCCAGGGCCAGGGGAGATTGACCATGCGGCAGGATTCTCCCTTCGCGCCCTCCCCTCTTTCCAAGGTGCTTTCGTATCTGGCTTTGCTGGTCTGGGCAGTGGTGGTGCTCTTTCCCATCTACTGGCTTGTCGTGACCTCGCTCAAAGAGCCCATAGACGTGTTTGAGGGGCCTAAATACCTGCCTTTCGTGGATTTCACCCCCTCGAGTCACGCCTGGAAATATGTCTTTGGCCCGCTGGGGTCTTCAATTTTCAATGCCTACCGAAATACCCTGGTGGTGGCCCTGGCAAGCTCGCTACTGACCCTGATATTGGGCACTATGGCAGCTTATGGCCTGACCCGCTTCACCTATCGCCCCAGGGTGGGCATCATCCTGAGTTTTGTGGCCTGCATCCTGCTGGGTGTGCTGCTGGTCGCGCTTGGCTTGCCCTGGAAACTGGCCCTGATAATAGTCCTGGTACTTTTTTTTCTGGTGACCCAAACCTTGGGCAAACGCTCGAGGCGCAGCTTAGGCAATAGCGATATCGCCTTCTGGATGATTTCCAACCGAATTTTGCCGCCAGTGGTGGTGGTTATCCCGCTCTACGTGCTCTATCAGCAGTTAGGGCTGCTGGATACCCCCACCGCACTGATTATTACCTACACCGCCACCAACCTGCCGATTGCGGTGTGGCTGATGCGCGACTACTTCACAGGTATCCCCCAAGAACTCGAGGAGTGTGCTCAGATTGACGGGGCCAGCCGTTTTCGCATTTTTGCCTCCATCGTGCTGCCTTTGGCAATGCCTGGCATCATCGCCACCTTTTTGTTGGTGTTGGTTTTTGCCTGGAACGAGTATCTGGTGGCACTCTTCCTCTCCAAGGCCAATGCCCAGACCATGCCGCTGATGGTTTCGGCCATGAGCGGAACCCGTGGAACAGAGTGGTGGTATATGTCGGTGGTAATTCTAATCATGATCCTGCCGGTGATTTTCCTGGCGATTTTGCTCGAGCGCTACATCCAGCGCGGGCTTTTGGTGGGGGCGGTGAAGGGATAAGTAAAGGGTAGAAGAACTTATCTTTTGCCCCTGGCCCGAACGGCAAAAACAGCGAAAACTGCAATGGGCGTATACCAGGGGTGAACCGCTATGAAATCCTCTCTCCACATCCTTATGGTCGGTGGGCCAATGTACAACGCCCTGTATGGTTCTATCGCCGAGTTCGAGGCCAGGGAAAAAGTCGGGGTTGAAGTTACTTGCTCGAGCAACCATCCCGATCTCAACGTTCGAATCCAACGAGCCTTCACCCAATCGCCCGGCTACGACCTGATATCAACCCACAGCAAGTTTGCTCCAGCCCAGAAGGGCTGGCTCTCCCCTCTCGACGACGATTTCTCGAGTTCTGAGCTGGCAAACTTCAACCCCGACACGCTCGAGCTGGCCCGCATCAACGGCGAGCTGTACGGTATTCCCCGTAATCTGGATATAAAGTTGCTGCACTACCGTACCGATTGGCTTCGCTCGGCCCCAGCAACCTGGGAAAGCCTGGTTCAAACGGCCCAATCGCTGACCAAAGACCAACCGTACGGGTTTGTCTTTCCCGGTCACGGTTCGGGTTTGTTCGGGCATTTCTTCGAGCTGTGTGGGAGCGCAGGAGCCTATATCTATGGGCAAGAAACACCCATCCCTAAGGTAAATAATCAGGCCGGTAGGTGGGCTCTCGAGACCCTCCGCACCCTGCAAGCCGCCTCGCCGCCCGAAGTCACCGATTGGGAGTTTGACCAAGTTTCGGCCTTTTTTAGGTCTGGTAAAGCGGCCATGACCACCGACTGGCCGGGGAGTTTTCAGGGCCATCTGGAGAGCGAAATCGCCAGTCGGTTGGGGTTGGCCCTGTATCCAAACGGCCCCATGCGGCGGGCCACCTATTCGGGTTCCCACACCTTCGCGGTTGGGGACAAAACTCGAGACCGCCCCCTGGCAATCGCCCTGCTCAAGTTTCTTAGCTCTAAAGAGTCGCAACTGCTCGAGGCCCGAAGGGGGACGCTGCCCGCCCGCCTGGACGCGCTCGAGGCAGTCAAAGCCGAGGTCAAACCGGGTTCACTGCAAGCCCAGCGCTGGGAATTGCTCAGCGAGGCCATCCAGTATCGCTGGGTTCCCCCTAAACACCCCAACTATCCGGCAGTCGAGGCCATTCTCTGGCAAAACGTACAGGCTTTTCTCAAGGGCCAGCAATCGGTGGATGAAACACTAGGCCATATCGAGCGCGAGGGAGAAAAGGCCGCCAGAGGACTGCTATAATCGTGCGGTTTTTTCGGTCGGTGGTCAGCGTTTGGCCCACCATCTTCAACGAGGTTCACCATGAAAATCACCGCTATCAACGTACTCGATATCCGCTTTCCGACCTCTCTGCACTTAGACGGTTCGGATGCCATGAACCCCGACCCCGACTATTCGGCGGCCTACGTGGTGCTCCAGACCGATGGGGGTCTCGAGGGTCACGGTCTGACCTTTACCATCGGGCGCGGCAACGACATCGTCTGTAAGGCCCTCGAGGTGCTCAGACCCATGCTGTTGGGTCAAAACCTCTCGAGGTTTACAGAAAATATGGGGGCTTTTTATCGCTATATCACCGGCGATTCGCAACTGCGCTGGATTGGACCGGAGAAGGGGGTGATACACCTTGCTACTGCTGCGGTGATCAATGCGGTCTGGGACTTGTGGGCCAAGCAGCGAGGTCAGCCGCTATGGAAACTCCTGGTGGACATGACCCCCGAGGAACTGCTGCGCTGCATAGATTTTCGTTACCTGAGTGATGTATTGCACCCCCAGGAGGCGCTGGAGATACTGCGCAAGTGGGAACCCAGCAAACCCCAGCGCGAGGCCGAAATGCGGGCCAGGGGCTATCCTGCCTATACCACCAGCGTAGGCTGGCTGGGGTATTCCAACCAGAAAATTCGCAGCCTGTGCCGCCAGGCGCTCTCAGAAGGCTGGACAGCTTTCAAGCTCAAAGTTGGGCGCAACCTGCAAGACGACCTGCGGCGCTGCCAAATTGTGCGCGAAGAAATCGGCTGGAGCAACATCCTGATGGTGGATGCCAACCAGGTCTGGGACGTGCCGCAGGCCCTCGAGTGGGTGCGCCAGCTACTGCCCTTCCAACCGCTGTGGATAGAAGAACCCACCTCTCCCGACGACGTGCTGGGTCACGCAGCCATCAACCAGGCTCTCCAGGGCAGCGCAACCCAGGTCGCTACCGGTGAGCACGTACACAACCGGGTGATGTTCAAGCAGCTTTTCCAGGCCCAGGCCATCGGGTTTTGCCAGATTGATGCGGCCAGGGTGGGCGGGGTCAACGAAAACCTGGCCATAATGCTGATGGCGGCAAAGTTTGGTGTGCCGGTGTGTCCACACGCAGGCGGGGTGGGGTTATGCGAATACGTACAGCATCTCTCGATATTCGATTACATCGCAGTCTCAGGCTCGCTCGAGCGCCATTACCTCGAGTACGTAGACCACCTCCACGAGCACTTCGTAACACCCGTGGTCATCCATAACGCCCACTATCAGGCTCCGCAAAACCCCGGCTACAGCATCGAAATCCGGCCTCAGTCGCGGGCTGTGTACAGCTATCCGGGCGGAACTTACTGGCGCGACGCGCTTAAGGGTTCATCCCTCACCTAACCCCTCCAGCCAAAGGAGACTCCTATGCCCTACCCCTTGCCCCAGATTCCCCATCCTCCCCAAACCCCACCCAAAACCGCGTATCTAGTTGCCAGCGGAGATTTGCGCCTTGCCGCCAACCAGACCTGCTGGCCTGCCCAGGCCGACATGGAGGCCCGGCTAGGGACGGCCTTTGCTGAGTTGGGCTGGACGGTGGTGCGGGCACATCCTTACAACCCGCTTGAGCAGCACGGGTTTATCTCGAGCCAGCGCATGGGCATGGAGGTCTTCAAGCACATCCCCACCGAGGCCCCACTGGTAGTAGCCGAGGCGGTATGGCAGTACAGCCATCATCTGCTAGCCGGGCTGCGTGACCACCGAGGCCCTATCCTGAGCATTGCCAACTGGAGTGGGCAGTGGCCGGGGCTGGTGGGGATGCTCAATCTGGGGGGTGGGCTGACCAAGATGGGGGTAGAGTACAGCCCAATCTGGAGCGAGCATTTCGATGATGAGTTCTTCAGGCAGGGGCTAAGGCAGTGGCTCGAGACCGGCCATATTCAGCACGACACCTCGCACGTACGCGACCTCGAGCTGGGCCAGCTTCCCCTCGCCGAGCGCCAACTGGGCCAAGCCCTGGCAACACAACTCCAGTACCACAAGGCCATTCTGGGGATTTTCGACGAAGGCTGTATGGGCATGTACAACGCCATCATTGACGACGAAATGCTCAACCCCAGCGGCATCTACAAAGAACGCCTGAGCCAGTCTGCGCTGGTGGCTGAGATGCAGCAAGTTCCTGACCTCGAGGCCCAAAAAACCTACCAGTGGTTGCTAGATAGAGGCATGAAGTTCGTACTAGGCCGCGACGAGGCCAGCGAACTCACCCTGGCCCAGGTATTGCAGCAGCTCAAAATGTATATTGCCGCCATGCGCATCGCCGCCGACTTTGGCTGTGATGCGGTAGGGATTCAGTATCAGCAGGGCCTCAAAGATATGGCCCCGGCCTCAGACCTAGCCGAGGGTTTGCTCAACAACCTGGTTCGCCCACCCGTGTTGAGCCGCGACGGACATCACGAACTCTATCCCGGCCAACCTCTCCCCCACTTCAACGAGGTGGACGAAGGGGCAGCAGTAGACGCAGTCGTGACCCAGCGGGTCTGGAACGCACTGGGCCTAGACCCCTCCACCACCCTGCACGACCTGCGCTGGGGGAGACCCTATAAAGATGACCGGCTCGAGGCTTATGTATGGGTTTTTCTGATTTCCGGCGCGGCTCCACCCAACCACTTTATCGGCGGCTATGCAGGGGCCAGCAGCGAGCGCCAACCACCGATGTATTTTCGGCTAGGGGGCGGAACCGTGAAGGGCATCAGCAAGCCCGGAGAGACCGTCTGGTCACGGGTTTTTGTGATGGGAGGTGGCCTCCACGCCGACCTCGGGCGAGCCACGGTGGTGGAGCTTCCAAAGGCCGAAACCGAGGAGCGCTGGCGGCTCTCCACCCCCCAGTGGCCGATTATGCATGCTGTGCTGCACGGGGTTTCCAGAGACCAGATGATGGCCCGGCACAAGGCCAACCATATCCAAGTGGTCTATGCTCCCTCGGCAACCCAGGCCGATCAGGCCCTGGCAGTCAAGGCCGCGATGTTCGAGGCGATGGGGATTCGCGTACACCTGTGTGGGGACGTGAAGGTGGGATAGTCCAGCCGGGGATCACATGATCATAGAAAAATCCCTCGAGCCGATTCAACAAAGCCGCAAGCCCGCAGGTATATCCCGTGCCCGACCCCACCACGCTCCTGTCACTTCCTAAAACCGACCTGGCTCTGAGCCGTCTGAGCCTGGGCACCGGCTCGATTGCTGGGCTATACAGCCCGGTATCCGAAACCCAGGCGCACCAGACCCTCGAGGCCGCCTGGAGTGCGGGGGTGCGCTATTTCGACACCGCACCGCATTATGGGCAGGGGCTGGCCGAAACCCGGCTGGGCCGATTTCTGCGCAGTAAAACTCAATATGTGGTCTCGAGCAAGGTGGGGCGCTTGCTTCGCCCCGACCTGCCGCCGCACCCCAGCCAACTCAGCGGTGGCGAACCCCTTTTCAAAGATTCCCCCGCCCTGGGGGAGGTCTATGATTACTCTTATCCAGGGGTGATACTCTCGCTCGAGGAGACCTTAAAGCGCCTCGGCTTGAACGCCGTGGATATCCTCTACATCCACGACCCCGACGCGGATAACCGCCAGGTGGCCGAGGTGATGCAGGGAGGTTATAAGGCCCTCTTGGAACTGCGCCAACAAAGGGCGGTGAGGGCTATTGGGGTGGGGATGAACCAATTTCAGATGCTGGAGGCATTCGCCCGAGTGGGAGACTTCGACGTGATGCTGCTGGCTGGGCGCTACACCTTGCTAGAGCAGGGGGCACTGGATTTCCTCGAGCGCTGCTATCATCAGGGCATCGGGGTGGTGCTGGGTGGGGTGTTCAACTCGGGGATACTGGCCAACCCCCACCCCCAGGCTCCTTACAACTACTCCAGGGCCAGTCCGGCCCTGGTCGAACGGGCCCTGAAACTGCAAAGGCTTTGCGATGATCACGGGGTTCCACTCAAGGCCGCAGC
This sequence comes from Thermaceae bacterium, assembly GCA_015478585.1. Classification (GTDB taxonomy): domain Bacteria; phylum Deinococcota; class Deinococci; order Deinococcales; family Thermaceae; genus Meiothermus. The sequence goes on from JADMIM010000004.1 coordinate 39,180, forward strand.
TCTACAGTTTCCCCTGGCCCACCCGGCGGTGGTTTCGGTGGTGAGCGGGGCACGCTCGGCTGAAGAAATCCTCGAGAACGCCCGCTTAATGCAGCTCGAGATTCCACCCCAACTCTGGGACGCATTCAAGCAAACCGGGCTGATCCCGGCCCACGTCCCCACCCCATAGGAGGCCCCATGTCAGGACGACTTTCCGGCAAAACCGCTCTGCTCACGGCGGCTGGTCAAGGCATTGGCCGAGCCACCGCCGAGCTATTTATTCAAGAAGGCGCAACCGTTATCGCCACCGATCTCAATCCTGGCTTGCTCGAGGGGCTGAACTGCCGCACCGAAGCGCTGGATGTCACCGACCAGGCTGCCATCAACGCCCTCATCAAGACACTGCCTGCCCTGGAGGTGCTCTTCAACTGCGCGGGCTATGTGCATCACGGTACGGTTTTGGAGTGCAGCAACCAGGACTGGGCCTTCAATTTCGACCTCAACGTACGTTCGATGTTCTGGACGATCCAGGCTGCGCTGCCCAAGATGCTCGAGGGCGGCGGAGGTTCAATCATCAACATGAGCAGCGCAGCTTCCTCGGTCAAGGGGGTGCCCAACCGCTTTGTCTACGGTGCAACCAAAGCCGCCGTGATTGGCCTGAGCAAAGCCGTGGCCGCCGATTTTGTCACCCAGGGCATCCGTTGCAACGCCATCTGCCCCGGCACGGTGGAATCTCCCTCCTGGAAGGCGCGGGTGGTCAGTCAGGCCCAAAGCAGTGGGGCTAGCGAGGCCGCCGTGCGGCAGGCTTTCGTAGCCCGCCAGCCCATGGGCCGTCTGGGCACCCCCCAGGAGATCGCCTACCTGGCGTTGTATCTGGCCTCCGACGAGGCTGCTTTTACCACCGGGCAAATCCACGTGATTGACGGAGGGTGGTCGAACTGAAACCCCTCGAGAGAAGAGGTTCATCTTTGTGAAGAACTCCTTTCCAAGCGACGGTAGGGCCCGGATAACTTAAGTGGGTATAAAATGCCACAGTTATCGCTAAGTCTTGATTTAGAGCGGTTTTCAGAAAGAATAGGAGCCTCCACTCGGTTAGAAAGACCGTACCCAGCTCATTTTTTGCCGCTAGGAGTAGGCCAAAATGGCGGAAACCGCGATAGATAGGAAGTCTGACCCTCCCAGGGCCCAGGTAATAGATGCCCACCAACACTTTTTGTTTCCCAGCCGCACCCCTTACCCCTGGATGCAAGATGCAGCCCTGACCCCGCTACGCCGCGACTTCACCCCCCAAGACTTGCGCCCCTTGCTGAGGGCCAATGGGGTAGATAAAACCGTGCTGGTGCAAACCCGCAGCAGCCTCGAGGAAACCCACCAGTTTCTGCGTATCGCTGCCGAAACCGACTACGTGGCCGGGGTGGTGGGTTGGGTGGATTTGTGCGATAGCGCGGTGGAGAACGTGCTGGAGGAGTTGCTGGCAGCCGAAACCGGGCGCTATCTGGTGGGGCTGCGGCATCAGGTTCACGACGAGGCCAACCCCTACTGGCTGCTGCAAGACCCCGTACAGCAGGCCATAGCCGAACTGGGCAAGCGAGATTTGAGCTACGACTTTCTGGCTCGAGTGCGCGAACTCCCAGCGTGTCTACAAACCGCCCGCAACCATCCCCAAGTACGCTTCGTGCTAGACCACCTTGCCAAGCCCGACATCCGCCGGGGGCAGTGGGATGAATGGCTTGCTGCTCTGGCTCCACTGGCCGCGCTGCCCAATGTCTGGGTCAAGCTCTCGGGACTGGTCACGGAGGCCGACTGGCAGCACTGGCAGCCCCAAGATTTACAGCCCTACCTAGCCAAGACCCTCGAGCTGTTTGGCTCGCGGCGCTGCTTATTTGGCAGCGATTGGCCGATATGTGAGCTGGCGGCAGATTATAGCCGGGTCAAGGCCACCCTCACCGGGCTGCCCAGCGAGGTCTTTAGCAATGCGCTCGAGGTGTACAAACTGCAATTACAGCCGCCCGTGTCAGGGCCTTCATACTAATTACCCCTACAAAACCTGGTCATTTCTTGTGAAAATCGCCCTAATGCCCAGCCCTGAGAATACGTCCCAGACACAATTGATTGCTCGAGCAATTTTATTGTCCTGAACACACTTTAGAGCGGTCTTCAAAATTATGGGGCTTTGGTAACCCTCATTCTCCACAGGCCATAAAACCCCGTCCGCAAGTCAGCCCTACGGCTGCCCAGGGGCCTGCCCCTACAACGGCTGGTTTATTTTGAAGAGTGCCGTAGAGCGGTTTTCATGAATCAGCGTCCATTATCCTCGTTTGAGTGGGGTGAGAAAAGCTCATCAGGCTACCGCGTTTTCGCGTAGCCGGTAATAGTTGGGATCTTCAATGACCTGCAAATAGGCCCGGTAAAAAAGCTGGGCCACTTCGGGGTGGGGCCGGTGGGCCAACCCTGGATGGGACTGAAGATGGCGATACTCCCAAGAACGCGCCGTACAAGCTCGGCCCGCTTTGACCCAACCCAGTTGCAAGCACTTGCAGGCCAGACTCATCAAGGAATAGTTGCCCTCCTGCAAACCAAAGTCGTACAGAAACAGCATTCTCTCCACGGTCTGGTGGGCAAACTCGAGGCTAAAAGAGGGCAGGTGCAGCAAAAGCTTGCCGACCTTCAGGGCCTGCTCGAGGTCGTGCAGCGGGGTGGGTAACACCGCTGGGGATAGGGCGGGGGCTGGGTAGCTCAGCACGATAACACTTCCTAATAAAACAGTACGCAGCCAGGGTCAGGCTTAGATTTTCCTCGAGCTCGCAGGTTCAGAGCGGAGGGCCTCCGGGCTGCGGGTACGGTTTAGTTGATCGAGAATCTGCCGGGTCGAGGCGGTGAGCTGGTTTTGCAGGATAGCCAAACGGCTGGCCTCCTGCCGCTCGAGCGAGAGGCGCAACTCCTCGATTCGCCGCAGGTCGTCAGCACTCCTGGCCCTAGCTTGGATGTCTTGCAAGGAGCCCAGCAGGGTAAAAACAACCCCTAGCAAGACCAGGCTCAACAAGCCCAGCAAGCGCGTGGGCAACACATAATTGCCTAGAAAAAACAAGTTGACCGTCCCCGGTTTGAGCAGTGTATTCAAGTTAGCCGCAGCAAATACCACCACCATGAGTGTGACCAAAATCAAAAACCCGTTGCTCAAACGCATCGCTTGCCTCCTGTGGTGGTTCTCTGCAAACCCGGCATGGCTATAGCCAAAACATAGGTATATCGCCTGACTCCAGACTGAGGCGAAACTGAAACCAGGCTGAATAAGCGATATTGGTCACGTTTTTGAGCTGTTGGCATTGTACCTTGGGGCTGATGAGTCCAGAGGTTCAACAACTGCTCGAGAGTCTGACCGGGCCAGCCTGGCTGAGCGACCCTTCGGGTCAGGTGATTTATGCCAACGGTGCGGCTCGAGGCTATGCGGTATATCCCCCGATTCATCCTGAAGATGCCGCTCGGCTGGAAAACTGCTGGGAACAAGTAACCCAAGGCCACGACCCCTTAAATCTCCTGCTCAGGTTGGGACAGGACGGTCACTACAGCCGTTTCGACTGTCGCCTGAGCCTGCTCGGCCCCAACCGCTTATTGCTGGGCAGCGAGGTCGAGAGCCGCGAAACCCTGGAAGAGCGCTATAGCCATCTGGATGCTTTGTTTCAGGACTTTCCTCTGGGCATTGCCCTGCTAGATAGCGACCTGCGTTACCTCGAGGTCAACCCGGCGCTGGCCCGCTTCAACCACCTCAGCCGCGCCGCCCACCTGGGACGAACCCTGGGTAAGGTGATGTGGAATCCAGACCAGACCCTCGAGCTGTGCCACCGGGTACTTCAGAGCGGTCAGCCCGCACTGGGACAGATGCTCGAGTTTGATACTTCAGAGGGCCATTCCTACTGGGAGGTAAGTTTGTACCCCATCCGTTCCAGGGCTGGAGCCACCGGACTGGGCCTGGTGGTCGAAAATATCACCCAGCGCTCTCACATCGAACATCAGCTCAAAACCCAAGCCGCCCTGGTACAAGAGCGCGCCGACTTGCTGGCGCTGGTCAGAGAGGCGGTTATCGTGCGCGACTCCCAGAGCCGGGTGGTAGCCTGGAACGCGGCTGCCGAGGAGCAGTATGGCTACTCTCAAGCCCAGGCGCTGGGCCAGGTCACGCATCAGCTACTCCAAACCCGCTTTCCCAGTTCCAAAGAGGCCGTAGACCAGACCCTGACCCAGCGAGGGTATTGGGAGGGAGAGTTAGTTCATCGCACTAAAGCAGGCCGCGAGCAAGTGGTGCTCTCGCGCCAAGCCTTGCAAAAAGATGGGCAGGGGCGATCCATCGCGGTGCTAGAAGTCAACATTGACATCACCAAACGCAAAAAGGCCGAGCTGGCCCTGCGCGAAATTGGACAGCGACTGCGCTTCGTCTTGGAGGCTGCCGAGATGGGCGATTGGGAACTCGACTTGAGCACCCAAAGCGCCAAACATTCGCTGCGGCACGATCAAATTTTTGGCTATCCCAATGGGGTAGAGGAATGGAGCTTGCAGCGCTTTCTGGAGCACGTCCACCCCGACGACCTGGAATATGTCAAGGCTTCTTTCGATTATGCTCTAAGGCAGCAGAAAAACTGGGACTTCGAGTGCCGTATTGAGGCAGCCGACGGGGTGGAGCGCTGGATATGGGCCAGGGGCAGTCACATTCTGGCAGAGTCGGGAGAATCGCTGGCGCTGGCGGGGTTGGTGCAGGATATCACCGAGCGCAGGCAGTCCCAAGAGGCCCTGCGGCGCAGCGAGCAACGTTTTCGCAGCCTGATCGAGGCAAGTGCCCAGGTGGTGTGGGTCACAGATGCCAGCGGCGCGATGGCTTTCCCCCAACCAAGCTGGGGCAACTTTACCGGTCAGACCTACAAGGAATATTGCGGCTGGGGCTGGCTCGAGGCCATTCACCCCGACTACCGCGAGCAAGTTGAGGCCCACTGGCGCAATTGTCTGAGCAACCACAACATATACGAGATTGAATACCCGCTGCGCCGCCACGACGGCCAGTACCGTTACACCCAAGCCCGTGGCATCCCCATTCTCGACGATAGCGCAGAGGTCAAAGAATGGGTTGGGTTCAACAGCGATATCACCGAGCGCAACTGGGCCGAAAAAGCTCTACGCGAAAGCGAGGCCCGCTACCGCGACTTGGCCGAGGCTCAGAAACGCTTCGTTTCCGATGCCTCCCACGAACTCCGGGCCCCACTCACCGTCATCCAGGGCAACCTCGAGTTGCTCCAGCGCTTCCGCATGAACAAAGCTGACCGCGACGCAGCAATTGCTGAGTCGGCCCGCGAATCTACCCGCCTGGGGCGCTTAGTAGGGGATTTGCTCTCCTTGGCGCGGGGCGATGCAGGGTTGAAGCTAAGGCTCGAGCAAGTTCAACTGGACAAGATTTTGCTCGAGGCATTCGAGCAGAGCCAACAACTTAGCAAGACCCATCGGTTCGAGCTAGGGCCACTCGAAAGCGTATTGGTGCAGGGAGAGGCCGACTGGCTCAAGCAGCTTGCCATTATCTTGCTGGATAACGCCCTCAAGTACACCCCTGAGGGCGGGATGATACGCCTCGAGCTACACCGAGAAGATACTCAGGCGGTTTTCCGTGTCCGAGACAGCGGTATAGGCATTGCCCCAGAAGACTTACCCCACGTCTTCGAGCGTTTTTACCGAGCCGACGAATCGCGCAGCCAACTCTCTGGGGGCAGTGGCCTGGGGCTATCTATAGCCCGCTGGATTGTCGAACAACACAGTGGAACCATTGGGCTCGAGAGCCAGCAGGGCGTGGGGACTACCGCTATCGTCCGGCTGCCTATTGAGAGCGGTTTTCAGAAAGAATAGGGCCCTCCACCGAGTTAGAAAGACTGTACCCAGCTCATTTTTGCCGTGACTCTAGCGGCAAAAATAGCCGAAGCCGCGATAGATAGCCCCCTTTCCCAGCTTCGGGATTACTCTAAAGAGGCCCGTACCCCAAAGGAATATCGCTCAGTTGAGCCTCAGCTAGGGTAGTCATAGTGACGATCATGCAGTTGGGCTCCCGACCAATCGGATACTAGATTATGAAGGGGCTGAATTATTCACTCAGTCAAGTCGGCAAGCTGACGATCAAGCTAGAGGAGTTGGATCGCCAGGGGAAAGATATCAAGCGCCTCAAGAAAGCCCTGCAAAAAGCCCCTGGCGTGATGTCGGTCTATATCAGCTCGAGCACCGAGGTGGCCTATATCATTTTCGATTCCACCCAGACCAACCCCGAACAGCTTTACAAGATTGTGCAGGACGAAGACATTCGGATCAAAGATGCTCCCCCAGTCAACCAAGCCAAAAGTTCTTACAGCGAACCGTAGGCTCTCGTGGTAGGTTTCAGTGGGTTTAAGGGCTATTCGGTGTCCCATAGCTTACGCTCGATTTCAGCGTTTTTAGCGTGCAGCTTGAGAATTTGCTCGTTGCCCTGGGCTCTTTTCTGCTCGATGGATTTGGCCGTGGCGCTCTCGAGGTAAGACAGCCTTAGCAACTCCGCGGCAGTCATGCCGTCACGGGTGTTTTTGACCCGGCGCTGCTTGCGCAAGTCAGCTGAACTCATCTGGAGCACGCTGCGGTTGGAAAGAGAGCTGACCTCCTGATAGATAGGCCCTTGGCCGCCGTGTTGGGCCACCGCAGACATAAAGCGCTTGCGCGACTCGGTGCTCTCGAGGCGGGCCGAAAGCCAGCGCCGGTGTTCGGGGGAAGGGCTACGCTCGGCGATTTCGGCAGCCAACTGCACGTCTCCGGCCAGATACCGCTTCAGTAAATCCTTGGCCTTACTGCGCCAATGCCTGGCCTGGGGGGTATCCAGCACGAACACCAGATGGGCCAGCTCGGCAAAGGAAAACACTGCCTCGCGGCCCTCCCCAAGGTCACAGAAGCTGTACTCGAGCTGGTGTTGCTGTAATAAGGGCAGTAAATCGCCTGAGGCCAGACCCAGTGCCCCTAGGGCATCCCCGGCGCTGATGCGTCCGTCGGAGCTAAGGCGGATGGGGCTTTTGCCCATCTTGAGGGTTTGCACGGGTTTTTTCAAAGCTGGACTATTCACATAAATATTATAATTGTTTACGATGTAAACATAATAAGCCGGTACACCATTCGGGTTCAAGAAATCTCATGGTGTAAGTTTTTTATCACTTAGCAGTTCGCACGCGGCCATAGATGCTAAGAGTCTCAAGAGTGTCTTGGAGCGTTTTTCCAAGCCGCTCTATAGCTATGCCTCAGCCGGGTTTCAGCGCTGCCTCAGCCCTATTTTCTAGTTTGCTGAAGGAGGTGAATGTTATGGATATCAAAGCTAAGGCTGATGAAGCCAAAACCAAGCTCGAGGATACCGCTCAAGACCTCAAGGACAAGGCTAAAAGTGCCCTCGACGGCGCAGGTGCTGCCGACGACCTCGAGGCTCTCAAGACCGATCTCAAGAATTTGCGAGCCGATGTCTCGAGTCTGATGCATAGCCTCAAAGGGGCCGCTAGCTCTACTGCCCACAACGTCGGTGACGACCTCAAGCACACGGGTGGGCAACTGGGTGAGCAGGTCATGGACGCGCTAGGTACAGTCAAGGATAAGGGTAGTGAACTCACCTCTAGCCTCGAGGGGCACGTGCAAGATCGCCCCTTAATAAGCGTACTGGTGGCATTTGGCCTGGGTTTGGTACTCTCCCGGATGCTCGAGCGGCGGTAAACATGACTGCCCTGGCCGACGTGGTGATCAGCTTGGTCGAGCTGGCCGAGGCCGAAGCCAACCAACTCGGTAGCCGTCTCAGGGGCTGGCTGGTTTCCTTGGTCTTAATTGGGATAGCCGGAATCCTGCTATTGGCTGGGCTAGGCTGGCTGGTGGCAGCAGGCTATTTGCAGCTTCGGGTGTGGCTCGAGCCTGCGCTTGCTGCTGGGGTAATGGGCCTGGTGACACTGGGGATTGCCGGGGGAATGATGCTATGGTATCTGATGCTGCGCGAATGAACCCTGACCAAGCTCTGGAGGCTGCCAAAGCCCAATTGCGCTTGTCGTTTGCTCGTGTTGAAACAGAGCTTGCTGAAACCGCCGAAGACCTTCAGCATAAGGTGTCCCAGGCCACTGCCGAAGTACAGGAGCGGGTCGAGGACACCACCCAGCGACTGGGTAGGCAGTTAAGCACTGCTCTTGATAGCCCTATGCGAGCCGTAAGAAAAAAGCCCCTCGAGGCCCTGGCGATAGCAGCCCTAGCGGGCTGGGTAGCAGGAACGTTGGCGCGGCCCCGCCCGGCCTCGAGCCCGCCCCCCAATCGTAGCCTACTAGAAGGTTTGGCCTCGGGAAATCTGGGCAAAATAGCCTGGGATGTGATACAGCAGGTATATTTGACTCCCCAGAACTTGAGGGGTTGGATTACGGCCCTGCTAAAACCCAAGGAGGAACCCCGATGATCTGGCAAGTCTCGAGCGTTTTGGCTTTTATAGTCACTTTGGTATTCAATACCCTGGCAACTACCGGAGCTATCGGAGGACGCACCACTGCGGCGATTTCCAATGCCTTTCCAGTGGTGTTTACCCCAGCCAACTATGTATTTTCTATCTGGAGCGTAATCTACCTGGGGCTGCTGGCCTTCGTGGTGTATCAGGTTTTACCCGCAGGGCAGCGCAACGCGCGCCTAAGCTTGGTGAGGCCCTTATTCGTGTTGAGCTGCGTATTCAATAGCACCTGGATCATAGCCTGGCAAAACGAATATTTTGCCCTCTCAATGCTTTTGATGCTGGGTCTGCTGGCTACGCTGGCGGCCATTTATAACCGCCTGAAGATTGGCTTAAAGCCTGCCTCCGGCTCCGATTTTTGGCTGGTGAATGGGCCATTTAGCGTGTATCTGGGCTGGATTAGCGTAGCTACCATCGCCAATGCCTGCGTGGTTTTGTATAGCGCAGGTTGGACTGGGGGCGGCATTCCCTGGAGCGTGGTCTTGATCGCTGTGGCAACCGTTTTAGGGCTGGCCTTCCTCAACCAGCGTGCCGATGTCTCCTATGCTTTGGTATTGGTGTGGGCTTTGGTGGGCATTGCCGTGCGCAACTGGGGCATCCCGGTGGTAGCTTATAGCGCCCTGCTGGGAGCGGCCATACTGGTGCTGGTTATAGGGCTGCGGGGCCGCCGTCCCCAACTCGCCGTACCCTCTCGAGGCTAGTCTGGAAAGGCTTGCAGAATAACCGCGTGGGAGTGCGACAGGTCTGTGGCCCACTTCCTCCGAGAGGGGACGGGTGTTTGCTTTTGGCTTGTTGCTCATTGAAAGTTCGCTCCATCCCCTTGTACTCTCCCCTACTTCACGCCCTGCCGTTTCCCGATAGAATCCCTTGTTATGCCGGATGCGCTGCGCCAGTTTTTACCCTTTGACCTCGAGGATTTGCCCTCGGTGCTGGACAAACCCCGCTCGGCCCCGCGAGAAACCCTGAGTTCGGGCTTGGTGGCCTACTTGAAAAGGCTAGATGCCCCTGCCGCCAGCCTCGAGGCTGCCCGCACCCTGGCCCACCCGCAAAGCCGGGTAATGGTAAGCGGTCAACAAGCCGGGCTGCTGACCGGCCCGGCTTTTACCTTTTACAAAGCTCACTCCGCCCTCAAACTGGCCCAGGAATACCATCAGGCCGAACGTCCGGTGGTAGCGGTGTTCTGGGTGGCCTCACAGGATGGCGACACCGACGAGATTCGCTCGGTCGAGCTGCTTGACTTCGAGGAGCGCCCCCACTCCCTGACCCTCGAGCTGCCCCCCGCCCATCCCGCCGGACGCATCGCCTTCAGTCCTTATTTCGAGTCGGTTTGTACCCTGATTGGGCAGTTTGGCGGGCTTCCGGCCATCCAGGAGCGGCTCTGTCGGGCCATGATTGGCGGGAATTGGTCGTACAGCGAGGTGTTTGCCCGGCTGTTGCTGGAGTTTCTGGGGCCGCAGGGCCTGGTGGTGCTCGACCCGCTGGCCCCCGAACTGGCAGGGCTATTCGTGCCCGCCCTCGAGCAAGAACTCGCCGACCCCTTGGCTTCCTCCCAGGCCATCAACCGCACTGCCCAGGCCATGAAAAAAGCTGGGCTCGAGCCCGGCTTGGGTCGGGGCGAGGGGGCTACCAATATCTTTCTCGAGGGCTCCGACCAGGTGCGCCGCCTGCTGCGCTTCGCGGATGGGGAGTTTAGCGACGGGAACCAGGTCTACACCCCCAAAGAGCTGTTGGCCCTGCTGCATGCCCAACCTTCGCGCCTTACTCCGGCGGCGGGCTTGCGGCCTATTGTGCAAGATACCGTGCTGCCCACAGCGGGCTTCGTGGTGGGGCCGGGGGAACTCCGCTATGTGGCCGAGCTGGGCGGGGTTTATGCCTTGCACTCCCTTACCCTACCGGCGGTGATTCGGCGCATGGGGGTGACCGTGCTCGAGGCTCCGGTCGAGCGCATTCTGCACAAATACGGCCTCGAGCCCTGGGCTTTTCAGGCCAATCCTGAGGAGGAGTTCAAGCGGGTACTGGCGGCTCAGGACGAGCGGGTGCAGCAGCTACGGGCCTACCTGAACCGGATTGACCTCGAGTTCGAGGGGCTGCAAGCTCTGCTCACAGACCCCACCCTTACCCGCCCCCGCCACCGCGCCCAGACGCGGGTTCGCCACGAACTCGAGCGGCTCGAGCGCAAGCTCCTAGACCACGCCCTGCACCAGGAAAACACCACCGGAGCCCAGTTTGCCCGCCTACAGCGCCACCTGGCCCCCAGCAACCCCCAGGAACGGGCCTATCCCTTTTTGATGTATCTGCTCAAACACGGTGAAATCGCCTTGCAGCGCCTGCTCGAGCTGCCTGCTACCGGCAACCACATCCTCTCGCTGGCTTAGGGCTAAACAAAATGTCGAACGACTAAGGCTGAAGGCTAAAAGCAAAATGCAAAGGGCCAGAAAGCTACACCAGGACGACACTATTGCCTTATCGAGAAACGTCGTCTGGGACGTGGTTTTCTTTTGAGCTATTGAGCTATGGGCTGATTGCTCGCCGTAACCTGAACATCAATAATTCACCCCGGTGCGTATACTGAAATCTGGTTCTATCATGCCGCGTTTATTTGGACTGGCTTTCTTGCTGCTGGGACTGGCTTTTGCCCAGTCGCAGGATTTGCTGCTACGGGTACTGCTTTCGCAGGGCAGCGCGGGCAGCATTACCTTGGGAGCCCATCAGCGCATTACCAATCTAGGCCGACAAAACTACACCAGCGGAACCCTCGAGGTTTCCGCTGGGGCTAACGAGCTTCAAGTAGACGGGCAGGGCGTGGGGCCTTGGGTGGAGTTTGCCGCCGCCGATGGCTTCAGCCTGAACGGGCGGGCCTACCGGGGCAACCTGCTGGCGGTATGGCAAAGTGGGCAAATCCTGTTTATTAACCGGGTATGGCTCGAGGATTATCTCTTGGGGGTAGTGCCCAGCGAGGTTCCGGCTTCGTTCCCGGCGGCGGTGCTTCAGGCTCAGGCCATTCTGGCCCGCACCTTTGCCCTGCACCGGCTCAACCCCGGCGGCCTCTACGACCTCTGCGCCAACGAGCGTTGTCAGATGTATCTAGGCCGCTCGGCGGAGGAAGGCCCCCAGACCGAGGCGGTGCGGGCCACCCGCAGCCTGATTGTGAGCTACGAACAAAAACCCATCACCGCTGTCTACGATGCCGACTCGGGCGGCTATACGGCCAGTGCTGCCGAAGTCTGGGGTCAAGCCTATGCCTATTTGGTGGCCCGTCCCGATCCCTATTCGCAAAGCCCCAATGGCCTTTGGAGTCGTGTCCTGACCCCCGAGGGGATCGCGGCGGCCCTGGCCAACATGGGCATTTCGGTGGGGGCCGTGCAGTCGGTGCAGGTTTTGGAGTATAGCCAAAGCGGACGACCCTCGAGGCTACGCCTCGTCGGCAGCAGCAAAAGCCTCGACCTCGAGAGCCCCCAAGCCAACCGCCTGCTGCGCGGGCTGGGCCTGCCCTCGACCCGCATCCAGCTCAATGGGTGGCAGGTGCTCGGGCAGGGAAACGGGCACGGGGTGGGGATGAGCCAGTGGGGAGCCAAGGGATTGGCCCTGCAGGGCTGGGATTTCCGGCAGATTTTGGGCTACTACTACCCCGGCACCTTCCTCAGCAGCTTTGGGGTGGTGGCCGGGCTGCGTGACCAGCTTTATGCAGCGGGTTATGGGCCACTGGTAGCCCAAAAATAATACAGCGGTCTTCCGTGTGAGCCGGGCCGCACACCGCCCCTTTGTATACCCCCACAGCCCGGATAAGAGGTAGGTCAATCCACCATGTTCTTAATCTTTTTCTGCGTATATTGAAGCATGACTTCACGAACGCCGCTTTTGGCTGGCCTCTTCGCCACTTATTTTCTGGGCTCTGCACTGGCTTCCCCGGCGCAAGACCTCTTCGACCAGGCCACCTTTCTGATCGGGTTTTACTACAATGGCCCGGCCCAGGTGCAAAGTTTCCGCGACCTGCGCAAAACCTATCAGCCCCAACTCGACTCGCTGTGTGCTGTCGACAAAGATAAGTGCGGCTACGATGCAGCCCGCAAGGTAATCCAGAGCATCGTGCAAAACATCAACGACCCCTTTACCCAGCTCATGGATAACGCCGAGCTTGCCAACGAGCAGCGCTACGGGGCCGGACTGGGGCCTGCCCAACCCCGCATTGGGGTCTGGACACGGCAGGTTCCTCAAGGCTTGATCGTGGTGGAGTCTTTTCCCGGCGAACCCGCCTATGAAGCCGGAATCCGCCGTGGGGACGTAATTACCAGTGTGGGCACAGCTCCGGCCACCCCCACTACCCTATCGGCAGCCGAGGCCAGCAAGGCCGCCTTCAACCTGAGCGTGAGCCGTCAGGGCACTGGCAAAACCCTGAGCCTTACCGCCAAAGTCGCCGACCAGGCCATGCAGCCGACCCTGGATATCAACAATGGCATCGCCTACTTGAAGGTGTATCACTTCTATGCCTCGCAGGATTTCAGCACCGCCGAACACATCTACGACGCGGTTCATAAAGCTGAACAAGCGGGGGCCAAAGGCATCGTGCTGGATTTGCGCAACAGCCTCACCGGCTACGACTCCGAAGCCTTGCTGGCGGCAGGCGCGTTCATCGCCAAAGGTGGCTTTATCTACAACCGGCGTTTCCAGGGTCTCAACGAAACCCACACCCTGGACAATGCCAAGATATACAACCAGCCCCAAGGCCAGGACAAACAGCTCGAGAACCAAGTTCCCAACCCCATCCTGACCAAATTACCGGTGGTGGTACTGGTCAATCGCTACACCAACAACTCCGCTGAGATGCTGGCCTACTTCTTGCAATCGGCAGGCCGGGCCAAGGTGGTAGGAGAGCCCACCGCTGGAGCCTTAGCCATATCCGGCAACGCCGAAGGCCCCCTGATTAATGGCGAGTTCGTGGCGGTCTCGAGCCTCAAGATGGAGAATCTGGATGGTTCACCCTTTCCCGCTCGCGTCACCCCCGACGTGCTGGTACCCCAAGACCTCGCAGCCCTCAGTAATGGGCGCGACCTGGCGCTAGAAAAGGCGCTCGAGCTGCTGAAATAGGTGAACTATGCGCAAACTGTTTGTAGCTACCCTTCTGGTTCTCGCCAGCCTGGCGCTGGCCTCTCCGGCTCAGGATTTGTTCGACCAAGCCAGTTTTTATATCCAGTTTTACTACAACGGCCCTTCGACCATAAACCTCAAAGACCTCACCAACAAATACCAAGCCAACCTGGATGCGGCTTGCTCGGGACAGAAAGATACCTGCCCCTACGACCAAGCAGTAAAGGTTATCGAGGGCATGGTTAGTGAGTTAAACGACGGCCACACCTATTATCAGACCCCCCAAGACCTGGGCACCTTCCAGCAACAACGCACCGGCAACACCCCTTCCAAGGTGCTGCGCATCGGCATCGAACACCGTGCCATCCAGGGCTCGCACGACCGCCTGGTGGTGGACGTGGTAGAAGGTGGCCCCGCAGCCGAGGCCGGGTTTCAGTACGGCGACCGCATCACCGCAGTCAATGGCACGCTCCTGAGTAGTTTCTCGAGCGACGACCAGGCCGTGCAATACCTGACCGAGACTGTGCAGAGTGGACAACCCGTAAAGTTTGACATCGTGCGGGGAATCCAGCGGCAAAAACTCCAGCTCACCCTCACCGGGCGTGAAATCAATCTGGCTCGCTTGCCCTCCATGATTATTCGTCCCGATGGCGTGGCGGTGCTCAGAATCCCCGACTTTCTGGCCGATGGCAAAGTGGGGGTGAAGGTTCACGAGCTGGTCAAACGAGCCCAAGACAAAGGGGCCAAAGCCATGATCGTGGATCTGCGCGGCAACGGCGGGGGCAGTGCGCTGGAATCGCTGATCAGCATGGCGGCTTTCGTGGATGAGCCCTACGTGGCCTTTACCGACCGCTACAACACCGAACGCACCGAGATTGACATTAAGAATGGTGTGGGAGTGATTCGCAACAAGGACGGGGTGGAGGTTCAGCGCTTTGATATCCCCGGTTACACCCGCTGGAAAGGCCCCTTGGTGGTGTTGGTAGATTCACGCAGCGCCTCGGGTGCGGAATATATGGCCTCGGTAATCCAGCTCAACAAAACCGGGGTTATCGTGGGAGAGCCCACCGTAGGCATTGGCAATACCACCACCCGCACCTTCAACCTGATCAACGGCGGAGGCATCAACGTGGCCTACAACCGGGCCTACTTGGCTAATGGCAACAGCTACCCCACCCAAGTCAAACCCGATATCGCGGCCTCGGACAACTTCGACGAACTCGCTAATACCGGCCACGACCTACCCCTCGAAAAAGCCCTCGAGGCCCTGGGGGTCAAGGTCGCAGCTAAAGGGTAGGCGGAGGACAAAACACAAGGTGCTGAAAGCAAAAAACCTGAGGGCCTTAAAGCTACACCAGGACGGCACAATTACCCTATCAAGAAACACCGTCTGGGACGCGATTGGTGCTTTTGGGCCTACACCTTTGGCTTTCAACTTTTAGCCTTCGGCGTTTTGCTCTCTACTCTCTGTTGCTCAACTAACCCATTTACCAGGGCCCCAGCCAAGAGCAACCCTGCACATAGCCCCATCGCCAGATGAAATGCGCTGGTAGAGGCTTCACGGGCTGCTTGGGCGTTTTGGGGGCTCACGTTGGGGGCGGGTTTGTTGAGAGGCGCGATAGCTGTGCGAACTTGAGCAGAGCCGACCTCGAGGCCCGTTTTGGCCTGAAGGTTGGCGTAGAAACTAGCCGTAATCAGCACGAATACCAGCGCTCCGGCGAGTTGTGGCCCGACCCGGCTCACCGCGTTGTTGATGGCTGAGCCTAATCCGGTGCGCTCGGGTGACACTGAGGCCATCAAGCCGGTGGTCAGTGGGGCTACTAACAGGGTCAGCCCCACTGCCATCAGCAGCATCCCTGGGAACACATCGCTCCAATAACCCACCGAGGGCCACAGATTGGCAGGTTCACCAGCTCGAGCCTGCCAGGGCGGGGAGTCGGAGGGAATGCGAGCGAACCACAGCATTCCCAGCATCATCAGGCCTGGCCCCAAGGTCAAAAAAAGTCGCAAGCTATAGCGGCCCAGCAGCGAACCCACTCTGGCCGAAAACAGCGTCAGCGAAAGCCCTATCGGTAGGCCAGTGGCACCCGCTGCCAGGGCGGTATAACCCATAGTGCCCTGAAAAAAAATTGCCTGGTAATAGCCGCTCACATACAGCGCACCATAAATTAGAAAGGTCGAGAGGTTGATAACGGCAAAATTGCGTGAGGCAAAGAGCGAAAGCGGAACCAGTGGGTTGACCGAGCGCCGCATCTGAAAGGGGAAAGCCAGTACCGCCACCAACCCCAGGCCCAGGGCCACCAAGGCGGCAGGGTCGTGCCAGTTCTGCTCCTGACCACGTATGGCTCCATAGCTTAGACCACCAACTGCAATAGCAATGGTCGCAGCTCCCAGCCAGTCAAAGCGCCCTGCCGCGTCCGCACTGCGGCTCTCATCTACGTGCCTCAGGGCATAGAGGGCCACTACTACTAGAGGGATATTGATGAGAAAGGCCACCCGCCAGCCGATGGTGTCTACCAATGTCCCGCCCACCAGCGGCCCCAACAAGGTAGTCGCCGCCGAGGCCGCCGACCAGATGCCAAAAGCCCGCCCTTGCTCGGCTTTAGAGAAGCTCGAGCCGATTAAGGCAAGCGCCCCCGGAACCAGCAAAGCCCCGGCTACTCCTTGCAGCACCCGCGCCAGAATCAAAAAATCCATGTTGGGTGCGAAGGCACATAGCCCCGAAGTCAGGCCAAAACCCCACAGCCCCAAGGTATAAATGCGTTTGCGCCCGTAGTAATCGCAGAGTGCCCCCGCCAGAATCAGCAGCGCCGACAGGGTGAGCAAATAGCCGTTGTAGACATATGACTGGGCCTCGAGGGTAGCAAACAGCGCCGACTTTAGCTGCTGCCCCATCTTGGGCAAGGCCACGTTGACCACTGTAGAATCCAAAAAAACCGTTCCCGAGGCTAGAACCGTAGCCGTCAAGACCCAACGCTGTTTGGGAGTCATAGCTCAGGCTAATATAGCCTCCACTAATCCCGCTACTTATCCCCACGGGTGCTTGAGCCCCCCGCCTTTTGCCAGCCTCGAGCATCCTTCTACTGGCGGATGGGGATAATGTGCCTGGTTCTCAGACTAGACCCAGTATTCAGGCGTAAAGTGGAGCATGGAAGCCATCAAACTGGGGCTGTACGGGCTAGGAGGTTTAGTGCTGTTGGCATCGGCTTTTCTGGCAGGTCGCCTGAGCACTGCCACCCCCACAAGTTTGCATGTCACTCCCACCGCATCATCGGCTATTCAGAGCTTCAATACGCAGTTCAACCAGAATCCCTCACCCAACTTTGGCCTGCCACCCCAGACTCCTCAGGCCGCTCCAGACCCCCGCGAGATGATTCCCCTACCTGGCCCCGGCAACCAGCAGCCCGGAACTCAGCCGGGGCAGCAGAATGGCAGCGCTCAGTGTCCAGTGTTTATCTACCAGGATGGTCAGCTCTACGCCCTGCCCCAACCCGGCCAGCAGCCTGGACAGGGCCAAGGCCAGGGGCCAGGAATACCCGGCGGTGGCTCCCCCGAGCTAATCCCTCTACAACCCCTGCCGGGTTTGCCGCAGCCGAGCCCCCTGCCCTCTCCTTTCTCTAGACCCGGCGGCGGCAATCGCAGCTAAAACCCACCCGGAGGCCAAAGCATGAACGAAGCCAAACCCACCCTCGAGCCCCAAGCCGTGATGGATGCTGCGGCCAAGCTGCGGACGCTGCTCCTGGAAGTCAAGAGGGTCATTGTCGGGCAGGATTTGATGCTCGAGCGCATGGTAGTGGCCCTGCTGGCGCGGGGCCACATCCTGATTGAAGGGGTGCCCGGCCTGGCCAAGACCCTCGCCATCAAAACCATGTCCGAGGCCATCGGGGCCAGCTTCAAGCGCATCCAGTTCACCCCTGACTTGGTTCCCGCCGACCTGATTGGCACCCGCATCTACAACCCCAAGGAGGCCAGCTTCGAGGTCGAACTCGGCCCGATTTTCGCCAACCTGATTCTGGCTGACGAAATCAACCGTGCCCCCGCCAAGATCCAGTCGGCGCTATTGGAGGCCATGCAGGAGCGCCAGGCCACCATCGGCCACCAGAGCTACAAGCTGCCTGACCCCTTTTTGGTGCTGGCTACGCAAAACCCCATCGAATCGGAGGGCACCTATTTTCTGCCCGAAGCTCAGGTAGACCGCTTCATGTTCAAGGTGCTGATAGACTACCCGGCTTTCTACGAGGAAATGACCGTGGTAGACCGAGTCTCCACCCGATTCGACAAAATTAGCGAAGCCCTCAGCGCGGACGAGCTGCGGGCCTTGCAGGCCATGGCTGATCAAGTCAATGTCCATCAGGCCGTCACCGAGTACGCCGTGCGCCTGACCAGGGCCACCCGCGATCCTGGCGAGGCCAAGCTGCCCGAGCTGAAGAAGTACATCAGCTTTGGGGGTTCGCCCAGAGCCTCGGTCAACCTGATTCTGGGAGCCAAGGCCCTGGCTATCGTGCGCGGACGCGAGTATGCCCTACCCGAGGACGTGCGCGACCTGGCCCCGGAGGTGCTACGCCACCGCATCATCCTGTCTTACGAGGCGCTGGCCGACGAGGTCAAGCTCGAGGACATCGTGAGCAAAATTATCGCCGCCGTCCCGCTGCCTAAAGTACACCTGGGCGACCCCTACCGCGACACCCGCCCTGGCACGGAGAATCCTGCCGCGTGAGTGGGGTGATGGAGCATGCTATTCCGGCGTAAAACCACCAAGATGACGGTGCTGCTCAAGCCACCGCCACCGCGCGGGCGCGACCTGCCCGCCGAACTGCTGCGAAAGCTCGAGTTCAAGGTCTTGAAACGCCTGGATGGCTTTTTGTTTGGCGACTACACCGGCTTTTTCTATGGCCCCAGCCTGGATTTGGCCGAGGTGCGCGAATACCAGCCGGGCGACGAGGTGCGCCGCATTGACTGGAACGTGACCGCCCGTAGCGGCAAAATCCACGTGCGGCAGTACCGCGAGGAGCGCGAGGTTACAGCCTGGCTGATCGTAGACCTCAGCGCCTCCATGAACTTCGGCACCCGGCGGGTTCTGAAGCGCGAAGAGGCCCTCGAGTTCGCCGCCACGGCGGCTGCCATCATCACCCGCCACGGCGACAAGGTGGGGGCTATCGGCTTTTCCGAAGCTGGCCTGCGCATTATTCCGCCCAGTTCGGGCCGCAAGCAGACCCTGCGGATTCTGCACGAACTGTATGCCCTAGCTGCCAAGGGGAACGGGGAACCGGGAGCGGGGAACGGAAAAAAGGTGGGAAGCAAAAGCCAGTTTTCCCAGCATCCAGCCCCCAGCACCCACTCCTCTGGCGACCTTTCCAGCGCCCTCGAGTACGCCTCCAAAACCCTCAAGCGCCGGGCCCTGATGTTCGTGGTTTCGGACTTTCTGGCCGAAGCCTCACCGACCCCCTCCTGGGTGCTGGCTTTGCGCCGCCTGGCCTACAAGCACGAGGTGGTGGCGGTGCGGGTCAGTGACCCTGCCGAGCGCGAGCTGCCCAAAGCCGGAGAGTTGCGCCTGCGCGACCCCGAAAGCGGCGAGGAAGTCTGGGTGGATACCAGTGACCCCAGGGTGCGGGCGGCCTATGCCCAGTTGGTCGAACAGCGCGAAGCCTCGCTCCAGCGCGACTTCAGAGCCGCCCAAGTCGAAATGCTACCCCTTTCTACCGACCAGGACATCGTAGCGCCCATCCTCAAGTTCACCCTGCGCAGGAGGAACCGCCGATGAAGAGGGTTTACGGTTTAGTGTCAACCGTTAAGCGAGGGACTATCTCCGGTCGCAGGTCGCGGGCCGAAAACCTGGTTTTTGCCAGACTCGAGACTTGCCACAAGGTTTTGACGGTCGCACCGGAGGTGCTGCCATGAGCTTTACCTGGCCTACTTTCCTGTGGCTGCTGCTGCTGCCGCCGCTATTGGTCTGGGGATTGTGGAGGATGGGCCGCCGCCGCGAGCAGACCGCCAAGGTTTTTGCCGACATGCACCTGCTTGCTTCGGTAGTGCGCCAGCCGCCCAAGGCCCACGTGCGCTGGCCTCTGGCCCTGCAACTCCTGGCCCTGGCCTTATTGCTGCTGGCCGCGGCTCGCCCGGTAGCCAGCTCACCCCTGCTGGTCAATCAGGCTGCAGTGGTGATTGTGGTAGATACCTCGGCCTCCATGCAGGCTCCCGATCTTACCCCCAGCCGCCTCGAGGCTGCCAAAGCGGTGGCCAGGGAGTTCGTCAAGTTGGCTCCAACCACCACCCAGATTGGTCTGGTGAGCTTTTCCGACAATGCCTCGGCACTGGTGCTGCCCACCACCGACCGCCAAAAAGTGCTGGACGGCATCGCCCGGCTCAAGGCTTCTTTCAACACTTCGATTGCTTCGGGCATTGTCACGGCGGTGCGGATTTTGCCGGGACGCAAAAACCTCAAGCCCCCGGCGGAGTTGTTGCCCTCCAACTTGGCCCAGGGCGACCCCCTGCAAATCCAGCCCGACCTGCCCCAAAGCAGCAAGGCCGACTTCCCCCCCGGCAGCATCATGCTGCTTTCCGACGGAGCCGCCAACATCAGCTCCAACCCTGGTCTGCCCACCCTCACCGCGCTGGACATCGCGGCCCGTTTTGCCAAGGACAACGGGGTCAAGATATACACCTTCCCCCTGGGCCGCGAGGGCGGAACCGTGGTGCAACTCGACGGGCAGAGTTATTTCGTGCCCTTCGAGCCGAGAAACCTCGAGCGCATCGCCCAGGATACGGGAGGTAAGAATGTCTATCCGCCCAACGACGACGCGCTGAAAGCAGTGTTCAAGGAGTTGGGCACGGTGCTCCGCTGGCAGTTCACGCGCCTCGAGGTTTCCTCACTTTTATCGGCTTTAGCCATCGTGCTGATGCTGATTGGGGCAGGGCTCAACCTGCGCTGGCAGCGGAGGGTGGTATGAGCTTTGAATCGCCCTGGGCGCTGGGACTGCTGGTGGGCATACCCCTCCTGGCTGGGCTATATTGGCTGGCGCTGGGGGGGCGCTCGAGTGGCTATGCTCTGCACACCGGAGCGGGCCTGCTGCGGGTGGCGGCCCGGCCTAGGCAGGCCCATCTGTTGGCGGTTTTATACCTTTTGGCGGTGGGACTGGCCTTGTTCGCGCTGGCCAGGCCAGAAATGAAGCTGATGGCCCCGACCAACTTGGCTGGGGTGATGCTGGCCATTGAAAATGGCTGGGCCATGAGCCAGACCGACTTGCTCCCTAGCCGCTTCGAGGCTACCAAGGCCGCAGCCCTGGCCCTGGTCAAGGGCCTGCCTCCTAACGTGCCGGTGGGCATCACCACCTTTGCAGGCACGGGGACGGTGCTGCTACCGCCCACTTTAGACCGAGGGGCCGTCTATCAAGCCCTGCAAAACCTGGACTACGGAGGCGGCAACGCTTTTGTTTACGGCTTGCAAGCAGCCCTTCAGGCCATGCCTGCCCAAGCCGAGGGGGGCAGTCCGGGGGTCATCGTGCTCTTCGCTCACGGCCACACCCGCTTCGCCCTCGATCCCCTGCAAGTCGCGGCCACCGCCGCCAAACGGGGCATCAAGATTTATACCGTAGGGGTGGGCACTCCCGGTCACGACTTCGAGGAAGATATCCTCAAAGCAGTGGCCCAAACTACAGGGGGCCTCTACCGCCCCATCTTTGCCGCCTCCGACTTGGGCCAAGTCTATACCGGGCTGGGCAAGACCATCGTGCTCAAGCCCAAAGCTACCGAAGTCAGCGGTATGGTAGCCCTGGCGGCGGCAGTCCTCCTGATACTCAGCCTGGGTCTGGGCACTTACCGGCGGCAGGTGGTCTGAGGTGAGCTTTGTCTGGCCGTGGGTGTTTTTAGGGTTGTTGCTGCTTCCCCTGCTGGTTTGGGTTTATCGGCGCAGCTTGCGGCCCCCAGCAGAATCGGTGGTTTTCCACCCCAATGTCTCCCTATTGCAAAAGGCCACCACCCATACCTCCTCCTACACTCGCCACATACCGGCGGTTTTGTTTCTGGGAGCATTGCTACTGGCCCTCCTGGCCTTGGCCCGGCCCACCTCGAGCTTGCTCGAGGCCGACCCCCGCGCAGGCATCATTCTGGCCGTAGACATCAGCCGCTCGATGCAGGCTACCGATGTACTGCCCAGCCGCTTCGAGGCCGCCCGTAGCGCCTTGCGAACCTTTGTAAACGAGCTGCCTCAAGGGGCCAGGGTGGGCCTGGTGACTTTTTCCAACAACGCCACCCTGGTGGTGCCCCTCACCACCAACCGCCAGCGTCTGCAAGATGCCATAGACCTGCTCCAGCTCGACTTGGGAACCGCCATCGGCGAGGGCATCATGGAGAGCCTGGCGGCCCTGCCCAGGCTCGAGGAGCGCCGTGGCGCGAGCGATCCCAAAAGCCTGGCTACCATCATCCTGCTGACGGACGGGCGCAACCTGGCCGGGATTGACCCCCTGGATGCCGCCAACCAGGCCAATCGCCAGCAGGTACGCATCCACACCATCGGGATTGGGCGGGTGAGCAATGGGCCGGTGCCGGGGCTACCCGAAGGCTATCAGATGGCCGCTGCCTTCGACGAGAAAACCCTGCGGGCCATCGCTCAAATTACCGGGGGCGAATACCAGCCAGTGAACTCCCTTTCCAAGCTCGAGCAAACCTACAGGGCCCTGCGCCAGAAGATGACCTGGCGGGTACACAAGGACGAGATTAGCGCCCTGTTTGCTCTGGGTGCAGGAGTCTTGCTGATGCTCAGCATGGGCCTGGCTCAGTTTCGTCGGAGGGTGGTTTAGAGCTTGGCTCGAGCCTCGAGGAATCGCCAAGGCCAGGCCCGACAGCCGGAATAGACGCTGTGCTTAATTTAGGGGTTCTTTAGGAATCTAAAGAAGAAGGCTACAAACACTAAGACAATGCCGATATTCACTGCTAGCCGTTCCCAGACCCGATTCCTGAAGAACAGCAAATCTACGCTAACGACCACGGCTATCAATAGCAAAATGTAAAGCCCAACGTAAATATTTCTTGGCATTTCAGCCACCAGTTTAACAATATCATATATCAGCAGCGTACCCAGCAACCCGTCTCCTCCAATGCTGGCGACCTCGGGGGTCGCTTTTAGGGCTTCGGTACGAGCGCTTTGAGCAGCGACAGCCGCCACTCCTTAGCGGTGCGGTCGTAGATGCCGAAGCCCGCGCCGAACTCCCAGTAGGCCCAGCTAAAGCCGCGTTTCTCTGCTTCAGAGCGCACAGTGGCGGTCCACAGCACCCTCGAGTCCAAATCTGCCTTCTCGTAGGCCCCAAACTCGCCCAGGAAAATTGGGCGGTTGTTGTCCCGACCCCACTTCGCCGCGTAATCCAAAGCGCCCTGGACGGCGGCTTTCTCGGTGCTGAGCAGGGCGAGGGTTCCACTGGGGCCGCGCAGCTCGAGGTCGTCGAGCAAAATCGGGGGTTGGGCGCTATTGGTGTTGTTTTGGATGAATAAATCGGTGAGTTTGTCGGGGCTACCGCAGTCGGAGAGCTTCAGGGTGTAGTCGTGCCAGCCATCTTGAGTGGCAACGGCTTTGCTGCCCTTGTCCACCTTGTTTTCCATGCACTTGACCAGCAGGTTGGCGGCCCTGTTGGCCTTAAAAGCCAGGGTCGTGTAGCCCTGCACTCCCATGTCGGAGTGCAGATATAGCCCGCCGTAGCCTTTGGTGTAGGTCAGCTCGAGCCGCTGTTTTCCGCCTTCCATCACCAAGCGCCGCGTCGAATCCCAAGACCAGTCCGCCCAGCCAGAAGCCCAGGTTCGAGCATCGCCGCTCCAGGTCACACCCATAGGCAACATGGGCTGTATCCAACCAGCCCCCTGGTGGGTAAAGGTCATGGGATCGTAGTAATGCACCGTAACGATCAGGTTGGGATCGTCGGGCAGCTTCAGTTTTGGCAGTTGCCAGATGCTATTCCAGCTCACCGGGCCGACGATTACTGGCCTCACCGAATTGCTCTGGCGCACTACGGCCAAGGCTTTGGCGAGCAGGTCGTTCCAGAGCTGCGGAGCATCGTTGAACTTGCCGTGCGGCTCGTTGAGTAGCTCGAAATAGACCGTGCTGGGGCGGTCTTTATAGCGCTCGGCAATTTGCTTCCAGATAGCCAGGTAGCGCTGGGTTTCGGCTACCGGGTCGGCGTTGAGTTCGTCGTAGTGGTGAACGTTGATGATGATATTGAGCCCTTGGCTCATGGCCTGATTAATCGCCCAGTCCACCCGCTCGAAGAACTTGGGGTCTACCGTGTAGGGTGCGGTCTTGGTGGCGTGGGTGGTCCAACTCACCGGCAGGCGAATGGTCTTGAAGCCAGCTTGCTTTACCAGGCTGAAATACTCGGGTTGAAGGGTCATGCCCCAGTCGCCCTCGTTAGGGGCCTCGAGGGCATTGCCAAAGTTCACCCCCGAGCCGAGCAGGGTGTTCATCCCGGAAATGTTCAGGTTGACCTCTGCGGCAGCGCAGCCCGCCAGACCAAGGGTCAAAAGAATTGCCATGGCCGTTCTCATGTTTAGAGCCTAGACCCGCAGGGTGAGAGCGCGGATGAAAGCGGGGTTGAGCCACGCTTTAGCTGAGTCCAACCCTGTCCTGGGGGACTTTGTAAACCGAACCGAGGGTTAGACTTAAAAGATACCAATCAAAGGTACTGGACGACAAATCGAGGAAGTCCTAACCGCCTGGGAGGGCATAGAAGCTCATCCCCACCGCTTCGGTGGGCCGGAGTTTTTGCTAGGAAGCCGCGAAATCGGACACGTTCACGAGGGGATGCGCGCAGCGCATACCGGCTACGCCGGTAACCTGGGCGATGGGCTGGTAGACATTCCCTTCCCGGTGAAAGTACGGGACGAAGTGATTGCGGCAGGGCTGGCCGAGCCTCACCATATTTTGCCGGATAGCGGCTGGGTCAGCCTATGGTTGCGCGAGCCCAGCGACGTAGACAAGGCTTTGAAGCTATTCGAGTGCTCCTATGAGCTGGCCCAGCGAGCCCGCCGGGAAGCTCGAGCCGAGGCGACTTAGAGCGGTTTTCATATCGCGGTTTCCGCTATTTTTGCCGCTACTCATGGTGGCAAAAAGGCGCTGGGTACGGTCTTTCTAGCGGAGTGGACTGCCGTTTTCTTTCTGAAAACCGCTCTAAATAGAGGCCGCCCTTCAATCCAGGCTGCGATAAGCCTCCGGGATTGCGTCTGGCTCGAGCCAGAACTCCTCTTCTTGCTGCTTGGCCTGGCCCTGTAGCACCAGCGAATGCAGGGTTTGAGAGACATATTGTTGCACCCGCCGCAGCGGGAGTTCATCGGCCTTCAACTCGGGCCGGTTGAGGTTGAGAAAGGCCCGGTGGAAGGTAGGGAGTTGGTCTAAAGGGATGGCAGCCTCGAGCTGTGACCAGCGAATCATGCCCTAGATTAGCGCATGCTGCTGGAGGGGGGCTCTCCTGGAGTACACCGCTTTACTTGGCCCTGCCGAAAGCGTAGACCAGCTCGCTGCCCTTGCGCACCACGAACAAAATTGCCACCTTGCCGCTGTCGTCGCTGAGGTCGTAGCGGGTGCGGGTTTCGCCGTTCACCACGGTTTTTTGCTGGTTATTGAGCAGGTAGCCTGCCGAAGCGAAGTTGGTCAAGATTTGCTGCACGAAAGCGGGTTGCAGATTGGCGCTGATACCTCTAGCGGCGTAGACCTCGAGGTTAAACCGGCTTGCATCGGGCAGCCGGGCGATTATCGCCTCACTACCCGCGCCTGCTTTATAGGTACCTCTGGGCAGGGGAAGTCCCGAGTCCAGGGTGGAGGAAATCGCAGCCACGGTAGTGACCTCGACTAAAGTCTGGGCAAACGCCGAAAAGCTCAGGGCCACGACCAGAACAAAGAGAACTTGTTTCATCCCTTCAGGCTAAACCAACCCTGGGTCAAAGTCCGGTCAAAAGCCGATAAAGGGCTCGTCGAGCGTTGTACGCAAGATGCAAAGAGCTAGAGTCAACGGCAAAATACAAAGAGCCAGAAAGCTACACCAGGACAGTCCAATTGCCTTATCAAAAAACACCGTCTGGGACGTAGTTGGTGTTTTTAGGTTTTTGACTTTGAATTTTTGGCGTTCGACCTTCGACAAGTTTTTAGCGTCTTGCTCTGTGCCCTCTGCGTTCAGCTTTCCGCTAGGGATACAGCAGAATCTTCCCCACGCTTCGGCGGCTTTCCATCAGGGTGTGGGCTTGGGCAGCCTCGAGGAGCTTGAACTTAGTCCCAATTTCCAGGTGAACTTCTCCCCTTAGCAGGTGGGCCAATACCGCTTCCACACTGGGTTTGAGCAGGGCGGGTCTGGTTCGGCGGTAGTGCCCGCTGGAATATCCAACAACGGCTTTGTTCTGGCGGTGGAGCGGCCTGGTCTCGAGCGTCCCAGCCTGACCACCCGCGTGGCCGTACACCACCAGCCGCCCGAAAGGAGCCAGGCACTTCAGGCCTTCGGCGAAAATCTCTCCGGCGATGGAATCGAGAATCAGGTCGGCCCCGATGTGGTGGGTTAGCTCGAGCACCCGCTCCGCCAACCCCGAATAGCCCACCAGCACGGGGTCTGCCCCTAAGCGCCGCACAAAGGCTTCCTTCTCGGCCTCACCCACCACCCCGATAATCTGTCCGGCCTCCAAGGCTCTGGCAAGCTGCACCACGGTGCTGCCCACCCCGCCCGCCGCTGCCAGCACCAGCAGGCTTTCGCCCGCTTGCAAACGCCCGGCCCAGGTCAAAATGTTATACGCCGTGACCAGCACCGTCAGGCCCGCAACCGCCTCATCGGCAAGGTCGTGCGGCAGGAGGTAGGTTAGCCCTGCGTTGGCCACCACCTTTTCGGCGTAGGAGCCCCCTGCTGGGAATGCCACCACCCGCTGCCCCGGATGCAAGCCCTCCACACCTTCGCCCAGCGCTTCTACCACGCCCACCACGTCCAGTCCGGGGGTGAAAGGAAGGGCTGAACCTGCCTCGTAGCCCCCGCGCCGGGCCTGGATATCGGCAAAGTTGAGGCTGGTCAGGGTGGTGCGAATCAAGACCTGTCCTGGCCCTGGCTGGGGCTCGAGAACTTCCTGGTAAATCAGTTGCTCGGGGCCGCCGTGTGCTGCCACAAGGATAGCTTTCATGCCTGAATATCATAGTACCAGACGTGTTCAGCAAACTCGAGCCCTTGCTCTTGGCCTGCAAACATCCTTTCAGCCTTGGAGATTTGGCATAATCAGGCTGTGACCCCCGAACGCCTCGAGCGCCTGCGTGCTGTTTTGGATAAACGCCAGCCCGACCTTACGGTGCTAATGGAGCGGGTCAACAAGCCCCACAATTTCTCGGCCATCCTGCGCACCTGTGATGCGGTAGGGGTTCTGGAAGCGCACGCTATAGCACCAGAAAAGGGTTTGCCAAATTTAGAAGCGGCCGAGGCCGAAGAGACCCTTAGCCATCCGCTATCGGCTATCAGCACGGGCAAAACCTACAGTGAAAGCTCGGGCAGTGCCTCCAAGTGGATGTTTTTGCAGACCCATGCCGATACGGCCACGGCCTTCGCCCACCTCAGGGCCAGGGGATTTCGGGTCTACGCCGCGCATCTCTCCGATACCGCAGTGGATTACCGCGCGGTGGACTATACCGAGCCGACCTGTCTGCTGCTGGGCGCAGAAAAATGGGGGGTTTCCCAAGAAGCTGCTGCAAGCGCCGATGCCCACGTGATTATTCCCATGCTGGGCATGGTACAAAGCCTGAATGTCTCGGTGGCGGCAGCGGTAATCTTGTTCGAGGCCCAGCGGCAGCGCCTCGAGGCCGGGTTCTACCAGCAGCCCCGGCTCTCCCCCGAGCGCTATCAGGCCATCCTCGAGCAGTGGTCGCAGCCCAAAAAATAGCTCTGGGAGGTTTACCGGCGGCTTTTGAGGATCATGCCCTATACGCTCGGCACAGTGTTCGTGTAGATTAATTTCATGAGAATTCTCGCTTTCATTGTGCTTTTTGGTGGGGCTCTGGCTGGCCCTGAGGCTATCTTCTACAGCCAACAAAATGTCCTCGAGGACGGTCAAATCACCACTGTCCAAACCCCTCACCGCTATCCTTTGGGGGGCCTTGGGCAGATAGATGCCCTTCTGGCCAAGCTCAGCACGCCCGCTAAAGCCGCCCAATGGGCCTACGACCCTACCGCGAAGAAGTGGCTGATGAAAGATGAAGTGGGCTATGCTTTTGCCCCCAGACGGGCCCGGCAACTCTATCAGCAAGCTTTGGCCGCCGGACAAACCCAGTTCAACCTGCCGGTGGCGTACTCCCAGCCTAAACGAGACGTGTTTTATTACCACCGCCTGGGTATCCGCCAAATGCTTTCTGAGGCCACTACCCGCTTTGCTGGAAGCAGCCTCGAGCGCATTTACAACCTAACCCTAGGAGCCAGCAGGCTCAATGGCTATATTGTCGCGCCAGGCCAGGTGTTTTCCTTTGCTCAGGCTATCGGCGATGTCTCCGAAGAAGCAGGCTACAAAAAAGCCTTCGTAATCTCGGGCGAACAGACCGTAGAGGGTGTAGGGGGGGGTATGTGCCAGGTGTCTACCACCACCTTCCGCGCAGCCTATTTCGCCGGGTTGCCCATCGTGGTGCGTCGCTCGCATAGCTATCAGGTGGGCTATTACAAACCCGCCGGGCTAGATGCCACGGTGTACCTGCCCTCCCAGGATTTCAAGTTCAAAAACGATACCCCTGGTAGCATCCTGATCCAGGCCGAAGCGCAGGGAGTCAACCTGACTTTCCGCTTTTTTGGCACTAAAGACCGCAGCGCTACCTGGAGCGACCCGGTTTTCCTCAGCCAAACCCCGGCCCTCCCAACGCGCTACATCGTTTCGGCTAACCTGCGTCCCCAGCAGTTCCAACAGGTAGATTTTGCCGCTGATGGGGCCAGGGTAAGCGTTACCCGCACGGTGCAGTTTTTGGACGGGCGCAAGCTCACCGACACCCTCAATAGCGCCTACCGTCCGTGGGGTGCGGTATGGCTAGTAGGGCCAGGAACCAAGCTCCGCTCGGGCCGAGTAATTACCGCTGAAACCGACGACTCGGCTGGCAAGCATACTTACGATATGCTGACCCAGACGCACTAGAGCGGTTTTCACGAGCAGGCTTCTTGCAGAAGCCGCCCATAACTCATCTAAGCTGACAGGCGGTCATCCTGGACTGGGCTAGATTCACTCCACTGGGCCTCGAGCCACTCCGGCAACTCGGCAATAGACTCCAGTTGCACATAAGATTTGGGCTTGGAATCATCGAGTTGAATGTGTTCGTAAGCCCAGGTCTGGGGGTAGGGAATATGAATGGCCTGAGCGCCCAGCTCGAGCACCGGCAGTATATCCGAGCGCAGGCTGTTGCCCACCATCAGGAATTCCTGGGGGTAGATACGGTGGCAGCGCAGGATTCTACTGTAGGTGTGGGTATCTTTTTCGCTCACCACCTCGAGGTGGTGAAAATATTCGCCCAACCCTGAGCGCAGGAGTTTGGACTCCTGGTCGAGCAGATCGCCTTTGGTGATCAAAAGCAGCGGATAGTCGCCGGAAAGCTCGTCCAATACTGCTTCCACCTCCGGCAGTGGCTGTACCGGAGCCTTTAGCATCTCCTTGGTGAGTTCGACCAGTGCACGAATGTCTCGAGCGGAAATCTGGCCCCCGGTCAGCTCGATTGCGGTCTCGACCATCGAGAGGCCAAAGCCCTTAACCCCGTAACCATAGTGCGAGAGATTGCGAACCTCGGTCTCGTAGAGATGGTTGCCGTCGTAGCTGTCGTCCAAATACCGGTGCATCAGCCGCTTGAATTGCTCCTGGGCCTCGCAGAAATGGGGCTCGTTGTGCCATAGGGTGTCATCGGCATCGAAAGCGATAAACTCGAGCATATCTACACCAACCTTAGGGTGAGTGTAGGACGAGTTCATTCGGGAGATGGGTCAGATGACCCAAGAGGGGTAATCATCCCTTCTACTTGAAACTGCGGCACAATGAGGCCATGCGCTCGAGCATCCTGGGACTGTATTTGTTGATGTCGTTGGCCTGGGCTCAAACCTGCCTCGGACTGCCCAAACTCGTGGTCTCTACACCTTCGGGATACTGTGTGGGCATCGTCTATACCGGGCTGCGAATGCCCAGGGGTGTACTGCCTATGGCAAACGGTGAGGTATGGGTAGTGGAGATGGGAAGTTGGACGGCGGGCCAGGGCTCGCTCTCGAGGCTGCGCAAACAGGGACAAAAATATGTAGTCCAGCGCATATTTACTGGCCTGGATCGGCCCAATGGCATCACCCAGGGGCCCGATGGCAAGATTTACGTGGGCGAGGCGGGCCGCATCTTTCGCTTCGACCCGGCTCAACTGCGCAAAGAATATGTCATCAGCGGTTTACCCGCCACCGGACGGCATCCGCTCAAGCAGTTGATATTCCGAGCGGGAAGCCTGTTTGTCAATATCGGCTCGGCTACGGATAATTGCCAGAACGAAAAAGGCCAGCCGGTTTGTGCGGAAGCCTCTACCAGAGGGCAGATTCGCCAATACACCTTGACCTGGCCTGCGGGCAAGGTGGTCGGGCAGAGGGTGTATGCGACGGGCCTGCGCAACTCCATGGCCCTGGCGGTTCATTCGTCGGGGACGCTGTTGCAAGGTGAGAACTCGAGGGACAATATCCAGGCCGCCGACCCTAAAATCTCCGACCAAACCCATCCCAGCGACGAGCTAAACCTGGTTCTGGCGGGTAAAAACTACGGCTGGCCCTATTGTTATGAAATGGGCAAGAACGCCCCCGAGTTTCCCAAATACAACTGTACCCACAGCCAGAACCCCGCCTTTTTGCTGCCCGCACACGCCGCACCTCTGGGCATGACCTACTGGACGAGTGGCCCCCAGGCGTATCGGGGCTGGTTGGTGGTAGGGTATCACGGCTACCGGGCCAATGGACACCGGCTGGTGGCCTTCCAGGTAGACAACAAGGGCCTTCCTACTGGGTTGTCGGCCCAACTGGTCTGGAACTACGTCTTCAAGGACGGTAGGCTAGGTGCTCCGGTGGACGTGAAGTCGGCAGGGGACAAGCTTTACCTCACCGACGACCGAAGCGGAATGCTGCTGGTGTTCGGCAAGCCCTAACTCGGCCTTCACTTCTCCAGCACCCGCCACAGACACCAAGCAGCATGGCTACGGTGTGGACGGAAGCGCTCTCCGAGGGCTTCCAAGGTCTTCTTATCCATCGGCCCGTAGAGCTTCTCAGCCCCTTTGCGAACGCCCAAATCCAGCACCGGCCACACGTCTGGTCGGCCCAGACCAAACATCAGATACATCTGCACCGACCAGACCCCAATCCCCTTAACGCTAATCAGGCGCTCGAGAATTTCTTCGTCGGGAAGAATCTCGATGGCCTCGAGCCCGCCTTCCAGGGCAAATCCTGACAAATCCCGCAGGTAGGCGGCCTTGGCATTGGAAAGCCCCAGTGAGCGCAGCTCTTGTAGGTCGGCGGTGTGTAAAACTTCAGGCTCGATAGGAAAGCGGGTCTCGAGCCGCTTCCAGATGGTCTGGGCAGCTTTGCCGGAAAGCTGCTGCCCCACGATGGAACTAACTAAGGTGCGGTAGGGCGGCTCAATCTTTACGGGGTTGGGATAAAACGGCGCAGGCCCGTGGCGCTCGAGCAAAGCCTGCAGGTGGGGCTCGGCGAAGGCCACACTGTTGCTCGAGGCTGTCCCTATTCGGCGTTGGGGTCGGCCCCCCAACACCGCATCGGCAGGTTTTGTTCTGACTTTCCTGCCCTCAGCCCTCGGCTCTTGGCGGTGTATGCTGTGTCCACCGCGTTTGACCCTACTCAAACCTCACCCCCTCGCAGGTCGTAACCTTGCCTAAGTAAAGGAAGGTCACTTGCCGGAGTGCGCTCTCTTTATCAAAGGGTGTGAGGGCCGAGGTTCCGTCTTCGGGCAGCACCACCTTGTACCAGCGCAGGGCGGCGCTCCCGGCAGTGTGCAGCACGCAGATGTTAGCTACCGTTCCTACGATCACCACGCTCTTGATGCTCCATAAGTGCAGCAGATGCTCGAGCTGAGTTCCATAAAAGCCGTCGTAGCGAGCTTTCTGAAGCACGGTGTCGCCGGGATGGGGCTTGAGTTCGTCAATAATCTGGGCTCCCCAGGTTCCCTGTACGACGTGCCGGGGCCAGATATCGAACTCCGGGTCGCCCTCGGGATGCCAGTCCTGGGTGTAGACGACTTTTACCCCAGCCGCTCGAGCCTTCTCGAGCAAGCGCTGAATATTGGGCACGGTGGCCTGGGCATCCGGTACAAAAAGCGTACCCTCAGGCTCCACGAAGTCGTTTTGCATGTCTACTACAATCAGGGCGGTCTGCCCAGCAGGCAGCGACACCTGGGCCTCACGGGGGATTTCGGGGGTCTCGAGCATAGGTCTAGTTTAGCGCCGATAACCCAACCTTAAGCCTTGTTTCAGATAAAACTGGTATCTAGTTTCAGAGACAAGCCCGACTCTACTGAGCATGAAAGGAACCCCCTATGGCTAGAACCCTGAGTTACCTGGATGCCACCCACCTGCTGCGCCGGGCCACCGCACGCGGGCGCAAGGAAGAGGCCCAGCAATTAGTAGACGTGGGCCTCGAGGCCGCCGTGGACTCACTTTTACAAGACCCCGCTACGGCTGTGCCCTATCACACCGAAGTCACCATCACCGAGCGCTACGAGCAGCACAAAGAGATTGCCAACCTCTGGCTCTCCCACTGGTTGACTACCCCTACTCCTGCCGCAGAACGGTTGGTGCTATTTTGGCACGGTCATTTCACCTCGCAGTTCAACGAAAGCATGGGGGCTTCAGCCAGCGATGCCTGGACGCAGTTCGCCACCTTTCGCTCCCAAGCCTACGGGCCATTTAGCGACTTGCTGAAGGCCGTGGCTCAGAATCCCATGATGCTGCTCTACCTCAACAACGCTGAGAGCCGCAAGGAGCACCCCAACGAAAACTGGGCTCGAGAGCTGATGGAACTTTATACCCTCAGCCCTGGTTTCTACAGCGAAAAAGATGTTCAGGAGTCGGCCAGGGCCTTTACTGGCTGGAGTACGCGGCTGGCCAGCGGAAAGCGGGGCTACCAGCGCGACCCCAACGAACCTTTCGTGTATTTTTTCAACCCCCGCTGGCACGATAGTGGCCCCAAGACCTTCATGGGGCGGCAAATTCAAAATGGCGACGACGTACTGGATATCCTGAGCAACCATCCCCAGACCTATTTGTTCGTGGGGCACAAGCTACTGGTCAACTACCTCACGCCTCAGCCGCCCCAGGCTATGGTGCAGGAGGCGGCCAGGGTGCTGCAAAGCGGTGGAACTCGAGAGACCCTGCGCTGGCTGTTCACCAGGGACGAGTTCTACAGCCCGCAGTACCGAAGCACGGTGGTCAAGAGCCCCATCGAATATCTGGTGGGTCTGTTCTATGCGGCAGGGCAAAACCAGCCCCTGATCGGCAAGGACGATGGCAAAGCCTCTGCCCGCTTGTTGGGTATCTTTACAGCTATGGGTCAGATTCCTTTTGAGCCCCCTACTGTCAAGGGCTGGGACGGCGATATGAACTGGCTGGATGAATCTCGCCTCCTGACCCGGCTCAACCTCGTCAGCGCTTTTGCAGGCAAGGAAAACCAGCTCGACCTGAGCGTGTTTATGGACGGGGCCAACGGCCCCTTGGCGCTGGTCAAGCCGGAGGCCCAGCTTTTGTGAAGGTGAAAAGTGGAAAAGGTCAAAAGTTAACTGCTGGTCTTACTTTTCACCTTTTCACCTTGATCTTGAATCGGAGATTTCTATGGACAGACGCGATTTCATCAAAAAATCCCTGCTCACCCTGGCCCTGGGCCAGGCCGCGCCCTCGCTGCTTTC
The DNA here is from genome assembly GCA_015478585.1 of Thermaceae bacterium. GTDB lineage: Bacteria > Deinococcota > Deinococci > Deinococcales > Thermaceae > Meiothermus. Next base: position 72,637 of record JADMIM010000004.1, read on the forward strand.
CCGCACCGCACTGGCTGCCCAGAGCAAAGACAAAATCCTGGTGGTGGTGAATATGTTCGGTGGGAACGACCAGCTCAACACTCTGGTTCCCTTTCGCAATGATCTCTACTATCACAATCGGCCCAGCATCGCCATCGCCAAGGACACCGTGCTAGACCTGGGTCAGAACGGGCAATATCTCGGCCTGCACCCCCAGCTTCGCCCCTTGATGAGCATGTGGGACGCGGGGGAATTGGCCCTGATTCCGCAGGTAGGCTACCCCAATCCCAACCGGAGCCACTTCGTCTCGACCTCAATCTGGCACACCGCCGACCCCACTCACCACGAACCTACCGGCTGGTTAGGGCGCTGGAGCGATGGTCAAACCGACCCTTTCTGCGACACCTTTGTCGGTGGAGCCACCCCCCAAGCCTTGCAGGGGGTTCATCACACGGCCCCGGCGATTCAGAGCGTGGACGGTTTTACCATCCGTATGCCCAGACCTCTCGAGGACGCAATGAATGCGGAGATGGGCCAAACCCGCCAGGGCAAGGCCGAGGAGGTGCGCCAGGCCATGCTCAGCCTGCGCGGGGCGCTCAATAAAATCGGGCAGATTCGTACCTACACCAACAAGGTGCAGTACCCTGACAACGCTTTTGGCAAAAGCCTGGCCGATGTGGCCCGGATGATTGCCGGAGGCTTGGGTTCTTCGGTGTATTACACCACCGTAGGGGGCTGGGACACCCACGCCGCGCAGCAACCCCGCCAGGCCGAGTTGCTGGGTTATCTGGCCCAGACCCTGAGCGCCTTCCGAGCCGACCTGAAGGCTTTGGGCCGGGACAAGGACGTGCTGATTATGGCCTTTAGCGAGTTCGGGCGGCGGGTACAGGAAAACGCCTCGCACGGCACCGACCACGGCAAGGGCGGCCTGATGTTGGTGTTGGGTAGCGGAGTCAAGGGTGGAATGTACGGCAGCGAACCCGACCTCGAGAACCTCGACGACGGCGACCTCAAGTACCAGACCGACTTCAGGAACGTGTACTCCGCCTCGCTCGAGTGGATTCAGGCCGATACCAAGCGGGTGTTGGGACAAGACTTCAAGCCGCTGGGACTGGTTTAGGGCATAGGGCTAAAGGCTAACCAAAGGGCCTTAAAGCTACACCAGGACAGCATAATTGCCCCATAAAATAATATCGTCCGGGACGGGGTCTGTGTTTTTAGGTTTTTGACTTTGAGTTTTTGGCGTTCGGCGTTTTACGTTTTGCATCTAACTCTCTGCTCCCCGCCCTCTGCGCGTAGCTCTCTACCCTTTGCGCACAGCAGAAGATGTGCTACCCTATGGTTCGCGTCTTCGGTCTGGCGCGGCGCACCAGCGCGAACCGGGTCAGGGTCGGAAGACAGCAGCCCTAAGTGCCACGGAGCGGGTGCCGCCAGGAAGCCGGAGACGCTAAGTTTATCACCAAAACCGTACCTGAGCAGGTACGGTTTTTTGTTGGCGTAGGTTGATAATGACTCATGGCCCAGTTTCTCCAACTGCAACAGCAGGTATTTGCGCTGTACGGCGAAAAGAAATATGCCCAGGCCCTCGAGGTCATCCAGCAAGCCCTGCCCCAAACCCCCGACTACGCTGCCCGGCTGACCGACTGGCAAGCCTGTCTGCTGTGCCTGCAAGGCCAGCCCGACCAAGCACTTAAAGTGCTTCAAGGCGGCCTCGAGCAGGGCTTGTGGTTTAGCCGAAACCGCCTGACCGGCGACCCCGACCTCGCGGCAATTCAAGAGCGGCCTGAGTTGAAGGCCATTCTCGAGGAGTCCGAGCGGCGCAAGCAGGCTGCGCAGGCCCAGATCCAGCCCAAACTGCGGGTGTTCGCGCCCAAGTATTTCGACGAGAAAACCCCCTTGCTGATGGCTTTTCATATGAAGGGGGCGAACCTCGAGGACACCGTCCCCCACTGGCTTTCAGCCGTAGACCGGGGTGTGTTTTTGGCCCTATTGCAGTCAGGACAGCTCGAGGGGCCAAACGAATACTGCTGGGACAACTTCGCCCAGGCCGAGCAAGAGGCTAAAAGCGCCTTTGCGGTGCTCAAAACCCAACACCCTTTCAACCCTGATTATGTTGTGCTGGGCGGGGCTTCACAGGGGGCCGGGTTGGCTCTGCGGCTGGCTCTGCAACAAACTATCCCGGCTAAGGGATTTATCGCGGTGGTGGGCGCACCCAACCCAGAAGCTTTCCTCCCTCACTTCGAGTCTGCCGTCCAGAAGGGCGTAAAAGGGGTATTCATCACCGGCGACCAGGACAGAGCTAAGCCCCTCCTCGAAAACGTTTATGAACAACTGCACAGCAGGGGATTAGAGTGCAGGCTCGAGGTCATTCCCAACCTGGGCCACGACTATCCCGTTGATATGCCTGAACGTCTGGAACGGGCTTTACGCTTTATCATAGCGGCCTAATGGTCATCTTAGGCCGTTTCTCTCATCTAAGCTCCGTATACTGCCTCCAGGAATGCTGCAACGCTACTATTTGCGCGAAACATTGTCGCTGTACGTGATGGGCGTACTGCTCTTCGTGGGGTTGATCACCACCGACCTGCTTTCCTCACTCTCCGGGGTGTTCCTGCGGCAAAAAACCCCGGTCTGGGAAATCCTGCAACTGGTAGGCTACCGCTTGCCCAACACCCTGGGCATCGCCCTGCCGTTGGGCCTGGTGTTTGCCCTGCTGGTAGCGCTGGCTCGCTGGATTCGCCAGTCCGAGCTGAAGGCGGCCTATGCCGCCGGGGTTCCTCCCCGCAGCTTTATCTGGCCGGTGCTGGGAGTGGGCTTGGTGGTGGCGGGGCTGGTGCTGTGGAACGAGGGCTGGCTCAAGCCCATCGCCCAGGAGCGCTTCGACAACCTGCAATACAAGATTTATTACGGCTCCGAGCCTTCTGGGGTGCTCACCGACCAGACTTATACCCCCCAAGGCTTGGGGATTTATTACGCCCAGCGTATTTTTCCAGCTCAGAAAGGTCAAAGTGGGGCAGGCCTCGAGGGCATCCGGGTGGTCGAGCCGGGCGGGGCGATCTGGAGCGCTGACACCGGGCGTTGGGAAAACGGGGCCTGGGTGCTACAAAACGCCTATCGCATCAACCCTGATGGTAGAATTTTCACCGAGGCCGAGCACCCCCTGCCTTTTCCTGCTGGCTTCCAGCCCAAGGCCGTTTCCTACGACGCGCTCAAAATGCCGGACTTGCAAAGCGCAGCCAAAGCCGACCCCGCCGCCCGCTTTCCCCTGGCCCGGCGCTACTCCAACGCTGCCGGGGCCTTGATACTGGCCTGGATTGCGGTGGTGGTGGGGCTATCCCTGCGCGAAGCGGCCTGGGCTTTTATCGCCGTGATAGCCCTGATTTTCGGCTACTGGACTTTCTGGACGCTTTCGGCCCAGTTTGCTCGCTTCGACGTGCTGGGTTCTTATGGGGCTTGGTTGCCCAATATCGTCTATTTCCTGCTGGCGCTGGTGTTTAGCTGGAGGCTGGCGCGATGAGGCAGGGTTGGGGGTCTCGGGTTTCGGGTTGCGGTTTTTGGCTCGTAGACAGCAATCCAGCCAAAGGCTGCGAGTTTTCGGCTATTAGCGCCACCAAAGGTTGCCCATGAATACCCTTGACCGCTACTTAGCTCGAGAGGTCGGGACGTATTTCGTGGGGGCCCTGGCGGTGGTGGTGCTGGCGCTGCTGATTGGGGCGCTGTACGAAGTGCTGGCCCCTCTGCTGGCCAAGGGGGCCGACCCCCTGGTGGTCAGCCAGTATCTGGCCTACCGCGTGCCCGAGGCCATCGTGCGGGGCTTGCCGCTGGCTTTTTTGTTCGCCCTTTTGCTGGTGCTCTCGCGCTTGGGTGAGGAGTCCGAACTCAAGGCCATGCTGGCCAGCGGGGTATCCAAGGGGCGGGTGCTGGCTCCGCTATTAATTGTGGGTGCGGTACTGTTCCTGGTGGGCTTTTTGGCTGCTGAAAGCCTGGTTCCCCGCAGCCTGCAACAAGGGCAGAGCATGTTGCGCCAAGCGGTGCTCGAGAAGCCCCGTGCCCTGCTCCAGCCCGGAACCCGCCTCACCGATGCCTATGGACGCATCGTGTACATCGGCCAGGTAGATGGCAGCGGCATCGGCCAGATACGGGTAATTACCACCGAGGAAACCCTGGTTGCCGAGCGGGGGCGCTTCGAGGCGGGCTCACTGGTGCTTTCCAAGGGGCTACGCGCCACCTATGGCGGGGCCAAGCCGCGCACAGTAGCCCAGTTCGAGCAAGCCACCGTGCCGCTGGTGGAACTTTCGCTCGAGCCCCCCGGTGGCCTGTTCAGCCTGACCGTAGCCGAGTTGCGGGGCCGTATCGAGCAGTACCGCAAACAGGGCTTGCCCTACTACGCCGAGGCCACCGCCCTGTACCGTAAGTGGGCCGAACCTGCCGCAGTGTTCTCCTTTGCCATCTTCGCGGTGGGGCTAGCTTTTTTCCAGCTTGGCAGCAGCCGCAGCCTGGGCATGGTGGGGGTGGTGGTGCTGACTTTTGTCTACTACGCCACCTGGAGCGTGGCCCGCATTATGGGCGAACAGGGGGTGTTGCCGCCCTTCCTGGCCGCCTGGGGGCCGAACCTGCTATACGCCTTGGCCGGACTAGGGCTGCTGGGCGTGGGGAGACGATGAGG
>JADMIM010000130.1 GCA_015478585.1 Thermaceae bacterium
ATATCCGCAGTTCAATGACTTGGTAAAGGCCCGTTCCTGAAGGCGCGAGCGTCAGGTTCGGGAACCCCTAAAGCGCAAATCTATTGTGGAGATACTTAGAACGGTTTTCATGAACATTTCCCCCACCACGGGGAAGGGTACTTTCACAGAGGTCTATGGAACTACCAGGCTGAGAAACCCCCAGAAATGTTTCTGGGGGCTCAGTTGGACAGGACGTACTTAGGTGGCTTTGACCGGTTGGCGGACGGAGATAATCGCTAGGATACCCACCAACACGCCCAAAATCACCGCGTTCCAGGTAGGGCTGCTATCGCCCCTGAAGCCCACTATCCAGGGGGAAAGGATGAGCCAGATGCCGAGCAAGAGACTGACCCACTCCTCCCAGATCGGGCCACCCCGCAGGTGCATATAGGCCATCACCGCTACCACAACCCCCGCGATAAAGGTGCTCCACATCGCAGCGCCCGTACCGCTAAAGCCCAAAATCCAGGGGGATAGTAACAGCCACACCCCAAGCACCAGGCTGCCCCAGTCTTGCCAGCGTTTCATATATCACCTCCCTTCGCCTTCAGGGTAGTCCTGTGGTGGCCACACAATAGACATCAGGCGACTTTTTGAACTTGAACTCAGCCAAGCCCTCGAGTGGCTCAGCCCTGGATAAACCGGATGGACTCCCCTGGGCGGGTCTGGGCGATTTTCCAGAGGTCGGCGGGATGCACGGTGGCGGGCTTGGCGTAGCCTCCCAGTCGCCCTCGGTCATTGAGCAAAACCAGCGGTTCCCCGCTGGGAGGCACCTGCACCGCGCCGAGTGGGGTAGCCTCGCTCAACACCTCTCCACCAGGAACCAAGCCGCCACCCAGACGCAGACCCATACGGTCTCCCGAAATCACCGTGAAGGTGGTGGTGGTGAGGGCTCGCAGGGCTTGTGGGCTAAACTGTGGCCCTGGCAACAGGCGAATATAGCGCTCGAGCAGCCTGTGCTCGAGCGCAAAGCCGGGCCGAACCGACCGGGCCTTAGCCAGGCCCAAAATATCCCCGGCAGCCAGAGGTTTTCCTATCAACCCTTTGAAATCCACACTTGAGCTGCCCCAGAAAACCTCACCCTGGAGTCCTCCGGCAACGGCTAGATAGCCCCGAACCCCGTTCGCGAGCGGTTTGAAAGCCAGAGTATCGCCCGGCTTGACCGCGAAACTCTGAGCTACCGGCAAAGCCTCCCCATTGAGCAGCGGCTGCATCCCATACCCCGCAAAGGCCAGCACCACCGAAGCCAGCAGGGTGAAGGTGGGGCCAAGCAGGGTTAGCTCCAGCGCCAGGGTGTCGGCAGCGTTGCCCACCAGGGCGTTGGCCCTGTCGAAAGAATATCGGTCGAGCGGCCCGCTCTGGGCCAGGCCAAACCGCCCGACCAGGCTGCGTCCGCCGTCTACTAGCAGGTCGAGCAGGCCCGGTTCCTCGACTTGCATCAGGGGGGAGTGCGGTTGAGGCAGTAGACTCAAGGCTTGGGGTGGGTCTAAATGTTTACCCTCAGCAGGGATAAACCGCACCCTGTCGCCTGCCTCGAGCAAAAAGGGCTGGGGCCGCCGGGGGTCGTAAACCGCCCGCAAACTGTGTCCCAGCAGATGCCATCCGCCCGGCGAGGCCAGGGGATAAATGCCGGTCTGCTGGTTTGCCATGGCTACCGAATGGGCCGGAACCCTTGTGCGGGGAACTGCCCTGCGGGCCAGTCGCAGAGTGGGCTCTACGGCCCCCATGAAGGGAAATCCGGGGGTAAAGCCCACCGCAAAGACCCGGTAGGTGGGAGCGGCGTGGCGCTCGATCACCTGGGCTGTGCTCAGGCCGGTGCGCCGGGCAATTTCGGGCAAGTCTTCCCCGTCATATACCACCGGTATTTCGACCTGACGACCCTCTGGCGCAGAAGCTATTTCGGCCAGCTTGTGGGCCACCCAAGCCTGAATCTGCCTCTGGGAGAGCTGGCGGGAATCGTACTCGAGGTACAAGTTGGCATACCCCGGCACGATATCGCTCAGACCCGGCAAGGGAAGCTCGAGCAAGCTCGCCGTCAGGGCCTGTATTCGCGCATTGGCAGCCGGGTCAACTTGCTCGGCAAAGGGAAGATAGAATCCTCGAGTCATAGCTATTTGAAACTGGAGCGGCTCTTATGAAGCATAGGGCAGAGAGCGGAGGGTCGAAAGCTGAAGGCAAAATACAAAAAGCTAAAAAGCTACACCAGGACAGCATAATTGTCTTATCAAGAAACATCGTATGGGACGTGATTCGTGTTTTTAGGTTTTTGACTTTGAGCTTTTGACCTTCGACCTTTGACCTTCGACCAGTTTTTAGCGTCTTGCTCTCCGCCCTACCGTGCCACCCTAGCCATCCACCTTGAGCCCTTCCCTACGGGCTTGGGCTCTCGCAGGGGCCGCTTTTTCTACGGCCTGCACGCCCGAGGGCGAGGTGATGTCTTTGATAAAGATGTCTACCAGCTTGGGGTCGAGCTTTTTGCCCTTGAGGCGCTGGAGTTCCTCGATGATTTCAGCGGGTTTCCAGGCTCGCTTGTAGGGGCGGGGGCTGTAGAGTGCGTCGAAAGTGTCTACTACCGCGAAAACCCTTGCCAACACCGGAATATCCTCGCCCTTGAGTCCACTGGGATAGCCCGAACCATCCCAACTCTCGTGATGATAGCGCACCACCTCCAGGGTCTCCTGGGGCAAAAAAGGCACCCTCGAGAGCATCTCCCAGCCCAGCGTGACATGGCTTTTCATCACTTCCCATTCTTCCACCGTGAGCTTGTCCGGCTTGCGCAGGATGCCATCGGGAATGGAAAGTTTGCCGATATCGTGTAGATAGGCTCCCCAACGCAGGAACTTGCGGGTCAGAGGGTCAAGGTTCAGGTCGTGGGCCAGTTGGTCGGCCCAGGCCACTACCCGCTTGGTGTGGCCCTGAGTTTCGTGGTCGCGCCATTCTAGGGCCAGCCCCAGTGCCCGCAGCGTGCCGTCGTAGGCATCTTCTTGCTGCTTGAGGGCTTCCATCTGCCCGAGCTGGGCTCCCAGCACTCGGCCCAGTGAGGTTGCCAGGGCTTTTTCATCGGGTTGGAAGGGCCGATTCCCCTCTCGAGCCAGAATCACCACCCCTAGAGGCCGGTTTTGCCGCGCCGAGACCGGAACTGCTGCCGTAGACCAGCCCGCGCTCTCGGGGATGCCCTCGAGGTAACTGCCGATGGTGAAGGAATCACTCAGGCTGGCGTGGGTGCTGAGTTTTTGTTGGGGTAGATGCCGTCCTCGGTAGCGGTCGAGGGCTCCCTTGGCACTCACTACCACCGGCTTGCCCTCGCGGAAGCGTATAAAAGCCAGGTGGGGGGCGATGCCCAAGTTATATAGGGCCTCCATGGCGGTGTCGGTAAGCTCGAGAGGGTCGTTGGAACTGCTAATATTCAGACTTCCCTCTTCCAAGACCTGCATAAAACGCAGCGACTGCTCGAGTTCGCCTTGAGTCCGCTGGTCTCGCTGGCGCAGAAAAGCCACCAGGGTAAGGGCTACCAGGCCCGGTAGGGTAGTGATAATCAGGCTATCCAGGTCGAGGTTGGGAGTGGGAATCAGGTGTTGCAGCAAGTTGTAGCCCACCACTATTGGCGCGACCCAGCGCAAACCCTTGAAGCCGTCTTGCCAGGCCCAGGGAATCAAGAAGACAAAGCTGAAGACTTGAAAGACATCGGGTAGAAATAAGAACGAAACGATGCCCCAAATGAGCAAACAGGTAAGGCTGAGAATACTGGGGTGGCGGAATTTAGTCATAGGCGCTCAGCAAGGTGCTGCAACGAAAGTCAGTCTAGCCTTCCCAAGAGGCAAGCTCGGGTATTTTGCACATCCTCGAACACACAACCCCAGTGGGGTATCTATGCTCGGAGAGCACCGCCCAATCGTCCGGCTTAGCGCCCACTTTTGATTTGCTTGTACATAACAGCCGAGCCACAATCCAGACTGCGTACAAGTAACTGCTTTGCTTCTCCGCCCAACCTTGACCATGAGAGTTGCATTTGTGATGCTGATTACGGAGGTGAATACCGTTATGCGTTTGCATCCTTTTGGTCGTTGGTCGTTGGTCTTGGGCTAGGGCTTCTTCTAGCGTCTTGTGGGACACAAAAAGCCCAAGGGTCTTTTGACATTTTGGCTAAGGCCGAACCCATTCCACTTGTGCTTGCGCAAAGTATAGGCCTGATGCAGTATTTGCAAGGAAACACAGCTCTACAAACTGCCGAACAAAGCAGTATTAAAACCATATTGGTTGAGGATTTAGAAGGAAATCCGTTTGTGTATCTGAACTTTGTAGCACCGGTTGCAATCAATGACGTGTGGTCTTTTGGAGCCTCATTACGTGGGGACGAATGGAAGAACAATCCTGAACAATGGCAAATAATTGCCACCGGAGCCACAACTGCTCGAGCAGTTCTGAACTATATCGAAGATGGCTTTGGTACGTTGCAAAATCTAGCTAAGACTGCCCAAGCCTTGGGTGGGTCGCAGCGCGTTAAGCGGGTGGTACCTTGACTGGCGCCGATGATTTCTTGATTGAGGATAAATCAGGGCAATATTGGCATGTCCGCTCTCAACAACGGCTCGAGGCTACGCAACTTGACCAACTGAAGAAAAGTTACAAAGGAGTACATGAGCAAAACAACGACTCGAGAATTCTGGAGCGCCTGAAAAAGGGTTGGGATAGCATTCAACGTAAACCCAATGGAGCAACCCAATCCGCAAATGCAAAAAATGTTAGCCTTGACTACTTTGCAAATCCAGATGGCACACTGAACCTTTCAAAGGCCGTTGCGTTTCTGCGCCAAAATGGTACGCCGCTTCTTCAGCGAAGCGGTGAGGCTGGGGTGAGCCCACAGTACAACGAATATATTTATAACGAGGGTGGCTGCATTTGGTTCGTATGCAACCCTGGCGAAGTTGGTTGGCTGAATGGAGTGAAAACGGCTAATAGTTATGGCAGCCGTTTTAGCAACAATTCTCCAGTCCTAGATAGGGCACGTGTGGCTGGCGGCTTTGCACAACGTGCATATATTTATCCAAATAGAACAACTGGTTTTGTTATTCCTGGCAATAGTAGCTTAGATGTCGAAATGGGCTGCGGTCCTTCTGCATTCGTATCGCTTGCTTGGTGGTATGGGAAATACGGAATTAATGGAAGCAGTGGTATTAGGTGGTATGGGGCGGCTGTGCCTGGTTGGGAAGAGCCAGCTTATGTGAGCCTAGGTGTAGGAACCAATCAGTTCGGTTACCCTAACAGCCCCAACAATACCTATGCCATCTATATGGCATCTTCGCCTATTCTCAGGATGGTAGAGACAAAACCCGGAACCCGCGACAACGAACCTTATATTTCCTGGTTAATGGGCACATCGTGGTTCGTGAACGGTGGTCTCACGTGGCCCGCTGGGTTCCAAGATGGAGCAAACAAGTGGCTGGCTGAACGCTACGCTGAATCAAACACTAATAACTGGGGTGTCCCCGACCTCGTAATGCGAGGGGAGTGGCAGGTCGCCCAGAGTGTTGCCCAAGGCGTATTCTCTATTTTCAACTATGTAAATCCAGGTGCTTGGATCAACGATGCCTTAGCCATGCGGATGGCAGGCATATTGGTGGACGAGGGTAAGGCCACCAATTATCTTGGTGAGCCATCAGTAGCCATGTATAGTTTGGGTGACAGCACTCTCGGTAATATCAACTTTTCAACCAGTGAGATGCATTATTCACCGGTGCTTGAATACCGTGTGGTCTATCTATTCCTGAACACGCAGGTGATGGTTAAAACCGTTGACCATAACAATCGTTGGTATAGCCTTGCCAATCCCTGGTCTTGGGCCTCAGGTATGTTTGGGCTTTACCCACGCCCGGTAGCTCCCCCTAGTAGTGGGGGCTGTAATTCCAAAATATGTTGAACCCAACGGTATCGAAAGGAGGTCGCGTGAGGCCAACACAATGGATCGCCTTGCTCGTAGGGACAGGGTTTCTGCTAACTGGCTGCGGCTTGTTCGCTACACCAGAATCGGTAGACATGGTGCTGGTAAATGGGATAACTGCCTCAGACACGGTTTGTACAACGGGTCTGCAAGGGAAAGTGACTTCTAATGGAAACTTTCTAGCCGAAACCCCAATCATCAAGCCTGGGGGGGATGTGGGCAAAACCAGTGGGGCCATAGCTATCACGGGGGATAAGTTTCAGAACGGTGTTCCCTTCAAGGTCGAGGCATTTTGCTACGTGGCAGGCTCGAGTACACCTGGCTATTCGGTGCGAGAGTTCTTGCCAAGGTTAGGTCAAACGACCCGTGGAATCATTGGGATTTCTCCACCCCAATCAACCAGACCCTCATATGGTGTGACTGACCCTGCTCCTATAATCTTTGGTAGCTCCCCCAGTTTCCCAGCCGCCGGGAGTATTGCCATGAAATAGTCGGCGAAACGGTAAATGACAATGGCTGCCTCCGTCGCCCTCTCCGCCGCCTTCCACCTGCAACAATCCCCATTACTGCTAGGCAGCCCTGCGAATCGCAGCCAAGGAGCAAGCAATGAAAGCCAAAGTTGTGTCTAGGGCGCTGGTGCTGGGGGTGCTGGCTATTGCAGGCTGCAAACTATCACGGCCACCCCAAGGCATGAAATTTACTTACCAGCCTCAAGGATTGTGCCAGGGCATTGCCTTTCAGTTTCCCTTGCAAATAATGCCCAATGGCGCTTATATATGGTCAGAAGGCAGAGGTTTTTTCACACACAGCGTTAACGGCTACTTCGAGGTTAAGGTAGCGGCCACCTACAACTTTTGGGCTCCACCTCCCGATGTTCCCATACCGTATCAATTCACTGTGACCTGTTTACCGGGGGGTACTCCTCTCAGCAGTGCCTGGCCCGGTCCTGGGGCCATCCTGCATGTTACCGAAGATGCCACCCAGCCCTCTAAACTGAAACTCGAGTACATCTACCCCTGATACCGACAAGCAAGTGAAATGACCGCCCCCAGGCTCGAGCTAGCAATGGTTGTAATAATCCCCGAATTTGTGGATAGCTAACGGTGGTTTGCGCTGTTCTGGAAGAGGAAAAACCGATGAGGCAAGCTAAACTGCTAATGTTGCCCCCTGCTTCATTTCAAGAAGCAGGGGGTTGGTTGCATCAGTTTGCAAATGCGCGTCAACCAAAGGAGGCAGTGATGAAGAAAACCATACTGCTTGTTTTATCCCCACTTGTGTTAGCT
>JADMIM010000211.1 GCA_015478585.1 Thermaceae bacterium
CGTAACAAGGTAGCCGTACCGGAAGGTGCGGCTGGATCACCTCCTTTCTAAGGAGCATCTGGCGGTCCTCGTGACCGTCCAGTGCCCGCTGGTGGATATCCGACCATCTGGCCGGATCAGAACACAGCGGTGCTCAAGGGTGGAACACTGACTAGTTCGCGTGAAGCGAGCCTCGGCTGTGAGTACTGGCTTCTGCACCCGCAAGGGTGGAGCTCGCCAAGGAAAGCCAGACCGAGGTCTCGTGGATTGCGTAGGCACGCTGTTGAGTCCTGAGGGAGCAGTTTTCCTCAGGGCTATCTGCATGTCAGATGGCTCGATTTGGTCCGACACACGGTTGCCGAACGGCGCCCCAGTTGATGTTTGACTGGGGGCGCACGCGGTGTCAGAGCCGGCGATGTCGCCCGTACCTTGAGAACTGCACAGTGGACGCGAGCATCTTTAAAATTTTGTAGCAAGTTAATAAGGGCGCACGGTGGATGCCTTGGCACCAGGAGCCGATGAAGGACGTAGGGGGCTGCGATAAGCCTCGGGGAGCTGCCGACCGAGCATTGATCCGAGGATTTCCGAATGGGGAAACCCGGCAGGAGTCATGTCCTGTCACCCATACCTGAACACATAGGGTATGGGGAGGGAACGTGGGGAAGTGAAACATCTCAGTACCCACAGGAAGAGAAAGCAACCGCGATTCCGTTAGTAGTGGCGAGCGAAAGCGGAACAGGCCAAACCACATACGCGTGATAGCCGGCAGGCGTTGCGTATGCGGGGTTGTGGGGCCGCTTGGTTGACTCTGCCGAGTCAACAAGGAGTCAGAAAGCATTGTTGTTAGTCGAAGGACTTGGGAAGGTCCGGCACAGAGGGTGATACCCCCGTAGACGAAAACACAATGCCTCCTTAGCGTCACCCCAAGTAGCAGCGAGCCCGTGAAATTCGCTGTGAATCCGGCGGGACCACCCGCTAAGCCTAAATACTCCCTGGTGACCGATAGCGGACAAGTACCGTGAGGGAAAGGTGAAAAGTACCCCGGGAGGGGAGTGAAATAGTACCTGAAACCGTGTGCCTACAAGCCGTGGGAGCGTCGTCGTTGGGTTTACCCGGCGGCCGTCACCGCGTGCCTTTTGAAGAATGAGCCTGCGAGTTAGTGGTATGTGGCGAGGTTAACCCGTGAGGGGAAGCCGTAGCGAAAGCGAGTCCGAATAGGGCGCTTCAGTCGCATGCTCTAGACCCGAAGCGGAGTGATCTACCCATGGGCAGGTTGAAGCGCGGGTAAGACCGCGTGGAGGACCGAACCCACCAGTGTTGAAAAACTGGGGGATGACCTGTGGGTAGGGGTGAAAGGCCAATCAAACTCCGTGATAGCTGGTTCTCCCCGAA
>JADMIM010000005.1 GCA_015478585.1 Thermaceae bacterium
CTCCTGGAAGTGCTCGTAGGGCGAATCGCCGGAGGAAACTTCCATGGCCGCCTTGAAAATGCGCGGATTGAAGCGGAAGTCCTTGGCGGGCAGCACCTTTTCGGCATGGAGTAGGTTGAGACGCTCGAGAGCGGTTCGCTCGAGTTCGTGCAAGCCATAGCCCGCAGTCTCCGAGCCGAGGAAGTTGGGGATACCCAATATCTTGGCCAACTCGGGTTTGAGGCCAATCGCGCTGAAGATGCGCCCATAGCCCCGAACCTCGTGAATACCCATGGTCGAGATGACCTTCTCCAAGCCCTTCTTGAGGCCCTCGAGGAGGTTTTGCAGACCCAGTGTGCCCTTCAGGGCCTGGGCCTTGTGGCCCATCAGCCAGGGTGCCACGGCATCGGCCCCCAGACCCAAGCACACCGCGACATCGTGCAGGTTGCGCAGGCCTCCGCTGTGAACCAGGAGGCTGGTGCGGCGGCGCAGACTGATGCCCTCGGAGTCACGGGCCTCCTCGAGCGACTTCCCCACCGCCGAGAGCGCTAAATACACGTCCAGCCAGACTCCACCCTCGAAAGCGTTGCGGTCAGAAAGCACGATGAGTTCCGCACCACTCTTCACGGCTTCTACCGCTGCGTCCTGAGCGCGCTTGAGCCCAGCAGCGAGGCCCTCCTCTACCGAGAACTGAAGCGGGATAACCGTGTGCTGGAAGCGCTTGAGGGCCTCTTGGTAAGTCAAAGTGCCCTGGCCCTGGGCAATGGCGGCCACATTGGGAGCGGTTTCCTCGAGCAGCACCGGAACCACCAGTTCTTCGACGTGCCCAGCCCCACGCCCATCCGGGAGCGGACGGCGGCCCAGAATAGTACGGGTGGAGAAATGCTCGATTTCGCGCTCGCGGTCAATGGCGGGGTTGGTGACGACCGCCACGGTCTCCTTAAAGAACTCCGAGAGGTTAGGTTTCTCGGGGTTGAGGGCCGCAATTGGGCCGTCATAACCGAGCGAACCAATCGGCTCGTTGCCATTTTCCGAGAGGGCATCCAGGTATCCGGCATCCCACCTGTCCCAGCCATAGGCCCGCTCCAGGTTGAGCGAGGGCGGCGCGGGCTTTTCCTCGACCTGGATCTCACTGCCGCCCGCAATCGGCGGCAGTGACTGGTAGCGCGGGCCACTCAGGTGTGCGGCGTAACCCTCGAGACTGTGCGACTTGGAGAGGATGCGCTCCAAGACTTGCCGCTGGTGGCGGTCATAGGGGAACAACCGGACTCCATCGGGGGTGAGACGAACATAGGCTTTCTCCCCAGGGGCAAAAGGGCGCGGCTCGGAAACAAACTCCTCGACGGTAAACACCCCGCGCTCCGAGCTGTAGACGTATTCCTCTTCGGTCTCCACGAACCACAGCGGACGCAAGCCCATCGCGTCGGTGGCGAAAACTGCTTCCTCACGGTGGCGGGTGACCAGGGCTGCCGGGCCTTGGGCCAGGGCTCCGAAGCGCTGGCGCAGGTTCATGTAGAGGTCTTGCAGGGTGGGGGAATAGTTTTTGATTTCGCCCAGAATGGGTGGGAAAGCCAGGTCTATGGCCTCCGGCAAGGAGAGGCCGAAGCGGTACAAAAGGCCCTCGAGAATACGGCTTAAGTCCTGCGAGTCCGAGCCGTCGGTGAGGGGAATGCCCAGGAAACTTCCTTCGCGGCGCAGCCGCTCGATGGTGTTGATTTCTCCGTTATGCCCCAACAAGCCAAAGGGCTGGACGGCCTCGAAGGTGGACATGGTGTTGGTCGAGTAGCGATTGTGGCCCAGGGTGAGCGCCGATTTGAACTCGGCCCGGCTGAGTTCGGGGAAGTAGCGCTTCAAAATTTCCGCGCTGCCCCGCACCTTGTAGACCACGCTGGCTGTCGAGAGGGAAACTATATGCACCGGGAAACGTTGCTCGAGCCAAACCCCCAGCTCCCACAGTGGGCCGTCGCCGTCGCTGGAAAGGCCCGCGACTTGGTAGAACAGAGGCTCGGTGCGTTTGCCCACCGGCCCCAGCACGCGGGAGTTGGTCTCCCCTTTGCGTTCTAGCAGCAGCTTGATGCCCCGTTTGCTGCCCTCTACCCGCACCAGGTCGAACAGCTCCTGCACGCGGGTTCCTTCGCTTTTGGGCACGAAAAAATGACCCACGAAAAAGCGTGGATTTTGCGCCAGGTTGCTATCCAGGCCGCCCTCGTAGAGGTAGCTGGCCCATAGCTCTCTAGGTAAGTCGGTCTGGATACCCGTTCCGTCACCCTCACCTCGGATTAGCCCGGCGCGATGGGCCATCTTGTACAGGCTCTCGAGGGTGCGTTGCACGTTGGCGTGACTGGGCTTGGCGCTTTTTTCGACGACCGCGATGATGCCGCAGGCATCTTGTCCAATTGGTATACCAGGATATGCTTTTCTGAACTCTGTCACGCGCGCCTCCAGGGGAGATGTCTTGCTTTTCAGATTGAAGGGTGAATGCCACGCAAACTTGTGCGTGGATTTGAAGCAGTATACGGGTCGCCATTTGTCACGTCAATAACAAACATTTGGCCCACAATCCCTGCAAAAGTCGCTTTTACACCATCCTTCGTGGCCTCGATTCAGCTCCAAAGCCCCTCGAGCAGCTTGCTCGAGGCTAGGGATATGGGCAAAAATCCCACCGCAATCGCATTTTGTTGACATTGTTTCCTCACTGAGCCTACAATGCCCTTGATAGGGGCGTAACGCCGAGGAGGTATTGTGGAAACGCTGCGCGTATCTGGCAAATCTCGTCCCAACTCCGTAGCCGGTGCGATAGCCGCGCTGTTGCGCTCACAAAGCGAAGTCGAGGTGCAAGCCATCGGCCCCGAGGCGGTAAATCAGGCTGTGAAAGCCATCGCTATTGCCAGGGGCTACATTGCTCCAGACAACCTAGATTTGACCGTCAAGCCCGCTTTTGTAAAGCTCGAGCTCGAACACGAGGAGCGCACCGCAATGCGCTTCACCATTCGCAGCCAGCCGCTCGCTCCTTGAGCCTGATCCTCAAACTTTCCCTTTGCCATTCCTGGATTATGCAGATTGAGGCTTATTTGGGCCTGGTAATCCAGGTCTCAGAGGACTAACCCAGCTTTTGCTACCCTAAAGACACGGAGGTGATCAACAATAATCTTCACACCTACTTACTTACTGGTAATCTTGGTTTTTCTCGCCACCCTGGCCATACAGTTCTGGTTGCAGTCTACTTATGCCCGCTACAGCCGAGTCGCCAACTCGAGGGGCCTCACCGGAGCAGAAGTAGCCAGGGCCATCCTGGATGCTTATGGTCTAAATAGTGTCCGGGTCGAGCCCGTGCCGGGCGCACTCACCGACCACTACGACCCCACCCAGAAAGTGGTGCGGCTTTCTGAACCCAACTACGCCTCGCCCTCCGAAGCTGCTCTGGCAGTTGCCGCTCACGAGGTGGGGCACGCCATCCAAGACGCAAAAGGCTATGCCCCCCTGCGCATTCGTCACGCTATTTTGCCAGTAGCCAATATCGGCAGCACCCTCGGCCCCTGGATTTTTATCCTCGGCCTGTTCATGAATGTGGCCGGGCTGATGAGCGTGGGTATCTGGCTTTTCGCCGCCGCCGCGCTGTTCCAGTTGATCACCCTGCCCGTAGAGTTTGATGCCTCGAGCCGGGCTCTAGTCAATCTCAAAAAGATGAACTTTTTGAATCCGGGTGAAATGGATGGGGCTCGAGCTGTTCTGACTGCCGCTGCCATGACTTATGTGGCCGCCTTAGCTAGTTCGTTGGCGCAGATTCTCTACTATGTCTCGATACTGCAAGGCCGTCGCTCGGATTAGCGCCCGATACCCCAAATCCCCGCCAAGCGCGGGGATTTTTTTATGGCGGTTTTCAGAAAGGGCTAAACGCAAGACGCTAAACGTCTAACACCGAACGCTAAAAACCGAAAACTCAAAGTCAAAAACCTAAAAATATAAACTGCGTCCCAGACGGTGTTTCTTGATGAGGCAATTATGCCGTCCTGGCGTAGCTTTCTAGCCCCTTGTATTTTTTCTTTTGTGGTTGCCTTCGGCCTTTGGCTTTCAGCTTTTGGCATCTTATGTTTAGCTCTTTGCGCCAGTCGCCCCATGCTCAGTGTAGGGCCGAAAGCAGCGCAGCAACCCCGAAACCCACCAGCAATAGCCCTGCCACAGGGTTTAGCAGTTGCAAGTTGAGGCGCTGGCCCGCCAAGCGGGTCAAGCTCGCCAGCACCAGCCACCACAGCATCGAGCCGACAAAAAAACCCAGTACCAGCCAAGCTGCACCCCGGCTCCCGGCCAACCCTGCTCCGGCAATTAAAGCCGTAAACGAAAGAATGGTCAGTGGGCTGGTGAGGGTCAAGACCAGCGTGGTGAAAAAGGTGGCCCAGGGTGCAGTAGTCTGCACTCCGGCAGCACGCTCAGCCGGTCTCGAGCGCAAAATACCGTACCCTAGCCATAGCAACAACAAACCGCCCAGCAGCCGCACCGGGGTCTGGTGGGCTATCAGGAAGCCTGAGATTGCGGTCAGGCCCAGTGCGGTCACCGCGCCATAAAGGGCATCGGCCACGGCTGTTCCCAGACCACCGATAACCCCCGCACGCCAGCCCAGGCTCGAGGAGCGCTGGATACACAGCATTACCATCGGGCCAGGAATGGCTGCCAATACAAACCCAAACAGCATTCCTTTGAGTAATGCCGAGCCGTCCATGCCCAAAGCATAGCCTGGGCTTTATTGAAAGCTGAAGGGTCAGCTCGAGCCTATTTTGCGATTCAGGGTTGAGCATTCAAACTAAAATGACCCTATGGCTTTAGATTCTCAAAGTGCTCTGGATACAATCAATCTTGCCATCCTGGACGAGCTTCAGAAGGATGCACGGCTATCGTACAGCGAGCTGGCCCGGCGAGTCAGGCTTTCTGCCCCCGCCGTGAGCGAACGGGTACGGCGTTTGGAAGAAGTCGGTTTTATCGCGGCCTATTCAGCTAGAGTTCCAGCAAAGGCCCTGGGGTACTCTGTTACAGCCATAGTTTGTGTGGTCGTGCCACCCAACCGCTATAAGCCGATGTACGAGCTGGCCCGTGACCTGCCGGAAATCCGCGAGTGCTACCACGTCGCCGGAGAGGCTTCCTTGATTCTCAAGGTGCTGGCAACAAGTATCGAAGGGCTCGAGCAAACCCTGCAAAAAATTCAGGTCTTGGGCACCACCCAGACCTCTATCGTGATGTCTGCGCCGGTAGTCAAAGAGACCTTTGAGCTCTCGCAAACCCGGTAAACTCGAGCCATGGGTGGCTTGAAACCGTTCGCGCTATGGACTGTAATCGCGCTGTTGGTAGGTGGGTTGGTATATCTGGCCCAGGCCCAAGGGCTGATTCATACCACCTTTCCGCTGTGGGCCTTGGGGATGGTGCTGGTATGGGCGCTGGGGTTTGTCAACCTTCTGGCCCGTGGCCCACGCTAGAGGGGTTTACATGAATCTTGGGATGGCCTGAGTATATTGACTGTGCCCGTGTGAGAAGCGCGATAGGGCAATCCTGGTGGTTTGGTTCGGGCACAACAGCGAAACTCTTTGGCGAAAATACCTCCAGGCAGTCTCGAGGAGGACGTACTAGACGGGTTTATACCCTAATAGCGACTTCTTTGTTGTGGAATGACATTCTCAGTTCCTGACAGCACTGACCGCACAAGTGCTGAATATATCTTGGAAATGCCTGAGGGGAAAGCTGCTTTACGTTAAGGCGTTAATCACCCCCAAGCTCTGTCATAACACTGTAAGCTGAGGTATACTCGCTCGAGACCCGATTAACTGCACGCTTTCCTTATGTAGCAGCGGGTTCTCCTAGACACGAAGATTCCTCCGCATTCCGTAGGCTCGCCCCTAGCGGCCCCGAGGTCTAAAGCGCATATGGCCACATCCGCTATCCCCCGTTCTGGACTCAGTCCCACCCACTATCGTCTTTCAACCCGTCTGGTACGACATCTCCGCAGCGCAGGAACTCCCCTCGAGGCCCACACCTTAGCCGAGCGGGTGCTGGCAAGCCCACAAATTCCCCGTGGAGCCTGGGCCAGCGGATTGCTCGAGGAGCTGTTGGACGGAAGGTTTGAGCGACAAGTGGGAGGTCTGGGGCTGTGGGAATGGAAATATCCCTTTCCCGCTAAGAACGAGGCGGTGACAGTGCTGGACATCGAAACCACCGGCCTTTCGGCCACCGATCACGAGATTATCGAGTTGGCCCTGATTCGCCTGGAGCATGGACAGCAGCAGGTGTTCCAGCGCATGGTAAATCCCGGCGTGAGCATCCCGCCCTTTATCAGCCGCCTGACCGGAATTCGCAACCAAGACGTGAGCGGCGCTGCCGATGTCTATAGTGTGCTAGAAGAAGCCCTGCCCCTGCTGCAGGACTCCATCCTGATCATCCAGAACGCTCCCTTCGACCTGAGTTTTCTCCAACCTCGCCTGGGGCGACTCGGCTACCGCTTGGATAACCCCGTGATAGACACCATCCACTGGGCCAGAAAAGCCCTACCCGGCCTCGCCAAGCGGGGGCTGGATTCGTTGGCCTGGGCTTTCGACTTAGGCCCTATCGAAGGCCGTCACCGTGCGCTGGGAGACGTGGAGACTACCTTGCAGGTGGCCCACGAAATGTACTACATGCTAACCGCTGGACGCTGCACCTCGGTTCGCCAAGCTGCATCCCTACCCCGTTTATAAAGGTGCTTGACTTATGAGTGGACGCTACGTTCTGACCAGCAACTGCCTCACCTCGGGAACCATGAACCTCACTCTGACCCTGCGCAATTATTTGCAGGGCCGCGACAACGTAACCTTCCGCGACGAGGACGGCGACTCCTACGAAACCCAGGTCAACTGGGCCAGAGGACGCATCGAGGGCCTGGGAGCCTACTACGATAAACGCCGTTTGAGCGCCAACGAGATCATCGCACTGCATTTTGAGGGCGAGGAGATTGGCCTCGAGGCGCTCACTCCTACAGCCAAGCCTGCCAAACCCCGCCGTGGCCCACCCCAACCTGAGCCTGCACACCCCGAACCCGCCAAAGTGGAGAAGGTGGAAAAGCCCCAGAAGCGCGTTAAGGTCACGCCTTACCCGCGCGAGGTCTTGTTTCCTCAAATTCCCCAGAGCAGCGAAGCCCCAGCTTTTGCCGCCGACCTCGAGGTGCTAGGTTTGAGCCGCGAGTCGGCGGGTCTGCCCTGGACTTTCCGGGCTGCCCTGGGACGGCGTGCCTTCACCTTGGCCCTGGCTCGCTTCGGGGAGATGGAAGCCAAGGAACTCCTGGCCTTCCGGCAATCGGGGCGGGTGCAATACGCAGCAATTGTGGCTGGGGAGTCTTCGCGCAGTGAAGCCCTCAGCGAAATTGCCTCGGTACGCCCTTCAGGGCTGGGCCAGGTCGGGCTGGCCTATGTCTCACCTGAGGCTTTGGGACGCTTGGTCAAACTGCAAGGGGCTTTTCCTATCGGTGCTTTGGATATCGAGAAACTGTTGCGCGAGGGCCGACTAGACCTCGAGTCCATCGCCAGCCTGGAGTCTGAAATTTCCGGTGTGCTGGGCGAGCGCGGGGCGTTTTCGGCGGTGCTCACACTGCTATGCGAACTTTCCAGCCAGCAAATCTTTTTGCTGGCCGACCTAATGCCCACCGCACGCGAGATGAACCTCGAGGCCGACCACCTGCAAGGGGTATTGGAAACCCTCTCCAGCCCACCGTTCCTGCTCTTGAAGCGGCTCTCACCCGGCGAGTTTTTGATGCGCCAAACGGTGAGCCGGGCGCTTTCGGACTGGACAGAGTACGCACGAGTGATGGAGCGAAGGCTCGAGGGGATGCGGCTGTAACTGTCTTGGCGTAAGCCTACAACAGCCCGGTAGACATATAGACCTCAGGCGAAAATCCGGTTTTAGCCCCTCTCCCAGAGGGCAGAGGGGCTGGGTCGAACCCGCGACAGCGGGCCTGTATCGCCATCGGCGACCGCGATATCGCGGCTAGGGTTTTGCCCGAGACGGGGTAAGGGTATTCTAGAGCGGTTGTCGCCGGTGGCCTGGGGAATGTTTCCTTGACTGGATTCACCTCGAGCTCTTCACCCGTCCCTGGCGGCTCGAGGAAAGCACCTGGTCAAAACTGGCCTTGGCCCGGAGTTTCATCTCGTCCACCGCCGTCCAGTTAGGTTGGCGCTGCGAAAGCACCGCCGAGGCCAGCAAATCGGCATCGCCGGGCATATCCACATACACTGCTCCCGCATCCTGGCAGAAGCCCGCCACCTTGGGGTCGTAGGCGATGCCCGCGAAGGGTGTTCCGGCGGCGGCGGCCAGAATCGCCCCGTGCAGCCGAATCGAGACTACATACCCAGCTTGGGCCAGAAGGTACACCACCCGGCGGGGATCCCAGGCCAGCTCGCGGGTAAAGCTACCGAATTTCTCCAGGGCGGCCTCGTCGTGGCCGGGCTGCAAGGCCAGCACCACCACCTCGAAGCCCTCCACCCGCAGGCGATCTCCCAGCTTGTGCAAGCTGGCGTTGGCTGCGTCTAACCCCGCCCTTGGGATCAAGACCACCATGTTGGGTTCGCGCTCTACCGGGGGCGGCGTGAGCAGCAAAGCCGGGTCTGCACCGTACTGCACGCCTAGGCCCAGCCGCCGCCCGTAATCTACTGAGGCTTCATCCCTAAAAAAGCACTCCACCTCGCGCAGCGCCCCTTTGACCCGGTTTTCCCCTCGAGCCGAGAGCGGCCCCAGCGATTGATTGAACACGTATACCGGCTTGCCCCTGCGCCGGGCCAGACCAATCAGGCCCAGGTAGTACAGCAGGCTCATGCTGGAGGTTTTGTCCTGTAGCAGGCCCCCACCGCCGGAGAGCAGCAGATCTACCTTGCCCAGGGCCTGCCAGACCTCGAGCGGGTGGCTGCGCTTGACGGCCAGGATATTGTAGCGTTTGGCAGTTTCAGCGGGGTTGGCCGAGAAAGCCAGCACCTGATGACCCCTCGAGTGCACCTCGCTGCTGATGGCCTCGAGAATGGCCTCATCGCCAGCATTCTGAAAGCCGTAGTACCCGCTTACTCCAACCACCATCGCCGCACCCTCCGCACCACTGCAACCCCAATAAATCCCACGATAAGCCCGATAATGATTCCATTCAATACTCTAAAGAACGATATGGTCAGGGGAGTGTGGTAGTGCGAGAAGGTGTTAAGGATGGAAGCCACCCCCACCGAAACCAGGATCAGAAGGCAGTTCTTGAGCCAGGTAGGCCAGGGCAGGAGCAGGGTGATGGGGGCCAGGGCGTGGGCGAATATTTCCTTGAAGCGCGGGCGCACCATCACGTCTTGTAGGAAAGCCCGCAGTTGCAATTCCCAACCTGGCACGATAGAGCCGGAGGCATCGTTGCCCCGGCGCAGCAAGGCCAGGGCCACCACCGCCAGTCCCACCACCGCTAATACCACCTCACCCAGGCGCAGCGGATAGCTGTATAGCGCGTTGAGAGCGGCTTTGTAGGCTTTGGGGACAAAAGATAGTGCCACCAGCAGGGGGGGAACAATAAGGGTGAGGGATACCCCCTTGAACGGCTCGAGGGCCAGGATACTGCGGGGGTTGCTGCCCAACGCAGCCACAAACACCACCCCGGCGAAGGCGTATAGCACGGCGGCTATCCATAGCCCCATGCCCTGTACGGGGGTGCTGGCGGTTTCACTTGGAGCCGCTCGGCCTCCGGCTATACCCAGCAGGGCGGGGCGCAGCGCCCGAGGGCGGTTTTCCAGAAAACCCAGCACCGGAAACACCATAGCCGCCAGCAGTGGCCCGGCCTCGGAGCGGGCATAGCCCAGGGCAAATAGCGCCAGCAAAACCGTAATGGGGATACCCAAGGGGGCCGTCAGGCCAGTGGCCAGTAGCACCAGCCCAGCCAGAATCCCAATCCAGGCCGCGTAGCGCAGGGCCGAGGGCTTGAAGGTGCGGGGCTTGGGAGTGCCGATGGGAATGTGCGAGCGCTCGAGGTCGTTGGTCAGGCGGCTCAGAAACTCGGTGGTGTTGGCCTTGGACTGGTAGGGGCGCAGGTAGAGAATCTGGTGGCCCCGTTCCCTGGCGGCCAGCACGAACTTGTCGGTGACTTGGGCCGGGGTGAGCTTGTCCTGCCAGTCCTTTTTGATGCTGAACAACCGCAGCACCGGCAGCTTATGGGAAAGCTGGTCGAAACCGCGCTGGGGGGTGCTCTCGATAAAGGCGATGGGTTTGTTTTGCAAGGTGACAGCTACGGTGTCCAGGTGGTCGGGGAAGCCCAGCACGTCGGTGCCGCCAAAAATTACCACGTCGGCCTGGGGAGGCACCAGCGGCCCTTCAAAGTTGCGGTTGGGGTGATTGCTGGGGCGGGCGGCAATAAAGAATCCGTCGGCCTTCAGGCGCTGGGCCAAAGCCGTGTCAAACCCTGCCGGGAAGCCGCCCACATCCAGCGGAGCCCCCAGCCAGGGCTGGGTTCCAATGGTGATTTTTTCGCTGGGTATGTTCCAGCCTGCGGCAATCTGGTCGAGCAGGTCGCTGGGGCCGGTGAGGTAATACCAGCCGGGTTTCAGGCGGGCCACCGGATACAACAGTTTGAGACTGGAAGAAGACTGGTAGGTTAGGAGACCCTGGTCTACCAGGCTACGCACCGAACGCTCGTAGAGGGCCACGCCCCCCACGCCCATTGCCTTGTATTCCAGCAGGAGCGCCTCGAGGGTTTTGCCTTCAGTCCTGGCCTCGTCGGCTGCGGCCTCGCCGTCGAGCATCAGCACCACCGGGCCGGGCCGCTCGGCTTTCATGCGGGGCAGCAGGGCTGGTATGCACAGCAGGGCTGCCACCACGATAACTATTCGCAAGAGGTTGCCGTTCATACCAGGCTTCCTTTCTGGGTTTCGCGCCCCGACCAGGAAGCACTCGGCTCAGCAACCAAGGCCGTCACCCTGGCGGTGAGCATGGCTAGGGCCTGCTCGTTGCGTCCGCCGTGGGGGATAATCACGTCGGCATAACGTTTGGAGGGCTCGACAAAGGAGAGATGCATGGGGCGCACTTGTTCCATATATTGCTTGACCACGCTTTCCACGCTGCGCCCGCGCTCGGCCATATCCCGCTCGAGGCGGCGAATAAAGCGCACGTCGGCATCGGTATCCACAAACACCTTGAGGTGCATGGCCGAACGCACTCTGGCATCTACCAGCACCATGATGCCTTCCAATACCACCACTGGAGCAGGCCTGACAAGTATGGTCTCGGCAATGCGGGTGTACTCCTTGAACGAATACTGTGGCATCCGCACACTCTGCCCCCGGAGGATACGCCCAATATCCTCCAAGTACAGCTCTAAGTCGAACACCCCAGGGTGGTCGTAGTTGAGCTTGGTGCGCTCCTCGAAGGGCAGATGGGCGTTGTCTTGGTAGTAATTATCCATCGGCAAAAGCGCCACCTGGGCGCTGCCTACGGCATCCACTATGGCCTGGGTGACGGTGGTTTTACCACTGCCCGTACCCCCTGCGATTCCGATAACAAATGGCTGACTCACGCCCCCAATCATACCGGGAAGGCTGTGAGCCGTGAATGATACTCTTCGCCGGTAAAGCTCAACGCAAGACGCTAAAAACTTGTCGAAGGTCAAACGCCAAAAACTCAAAGTCAAAAACCTATCGCGGTTCTCTGCTCAGATGGGCACAGTAAATAGGCCCAGGCTACCCCCAGGTTCTTTGCGAAAACCGCTCTAAAAACACGAATCACGTCCCATACGATGTTTCTCGATAGGGCAATTATGCCGTCCTGGTT
Source organism: Thermaceae bacterium (assembly GCA_015478585.1). Classification (GTDB taxonomy): domain Bacteria; phylum Deinococcota; class Deinococci; order Deinococcales; family Thermaceae; genus Meiothermus. The sequence continues at coordinate 11,770 of JADMIM010000005.1, forward strand.
TGGCTTTTGACCCTTTGTATTTAGCCTTGGGCCTTTGGCTTTCGGCGTTTAGCCCTCTGCCCTCAGGGTCTTGCTCTGGACTACCTGCCAGCGCTTCAAACCCTCGAGCGTCTACGGCGCTGGAGCTTGTCGGTATACATACGCTGGTCGCTCAGGCGCACCAGGTCTCCCTCGGTGCTGGCTTCGGCGGGCATCGCTGCCAGACCGGCACTCACGCTGGCGGCGGGAAAGCCATCCGCGCGAATCTGGGCCAGGCTGGCCTCGAGCCGCTCGCGGATTTCAGCGTGCCCAACAACGTCTATATAGGGCAGAATCGCAGCATACTCGTCTCCGCCAATGCGGTAGACCCGGCCTATCTCAAAAAAGTATTCCTGCACGGCCTGAGCAAAGCTGCGCAGCAGCGCATCGCCGCGCTCGTGGCCTTCGCTGTCGTTGAGTTGTTTGAGGTAGTCCATGTCCAAGGCCAACACGCTGAGGGGATAACCAAGGCGGCGGGCCCGGTCTACTTCGGTCTCGAGGTCGTTCTCGAAGGCCCGGCGGTTGCCCAGGCTGGTCAGCACGTCGGTGTGGGCCATCAGCTCCATGCGCCGGGCCAGCACCTGGGCCTCGCGGCGGGCGTGCTCGAGTTCGCGGGTACGATCCGCCAGAATCTGCTCGAAGCCGCGCCGCAACCCTTCCACATCCTCGTTGACCCAGCCCAGTTGGGCCTTTTCCATCTGCATGGTCATGGAAAGGTCGGCATCCAGACGCTGCATGTTTTCTTCGATATCGAAAGTACCCTCGCCAAAAGCCCTCAGGCAGGCTTCGGCCACTTCGGGGTCGAAATGCCGCCCGGAGAGCCGCTTGATTTCGGCCAGGGCCTCGACTACCGGCCAGGCCCGCTTGTAGGGGCGCTCGTGGGTGAGGGCATCGAGCACGTCGGCAGCCGCCACGATACGGCCCGAAAGGGGAATCGCAGACCCCACCAAGCCTAAGGGATAGCCATTGCCATCGTAATGTTCGTGGTGGCTCTGGGCGATTTCCTCGGCCATGCGCAAGAGTTTGCTGCGTCCACCGGATAGAATCCTCGAGCCGATAATGGTGTGGGCCTTCATCTGCTCGAACTCCCCTACCGTGAGGCGGTCTTTTTTGAGCAGGATGGCATCAGGAATGCCAATTTTACCTACGTCGTGCAGCCGTGCTGCCGAGCGCAGCACCTCGATTTGCTCCTGCGGCCAGCCCATCTCCTTGGCAATCAGGGCCGCATTGCGGCCCACCCGGTAGGTGTGCTCGCCGGTCACGTCGTCGCGGTACTCGGCAGCCAGCGCCAGCCGGGCCACAATTTCCAGTTGGGCGTATTCGAGTTCCTCGGTGCGCTGACGTACCTTGGCCTGGGCTTCCTCGCGGGCCTGCTGCTCGACTTCGGTACGCAGGCGGTATTGCTCGGTTTCGGTTCTGGCTCGCTCGAGTTCCAGTTGTGAGGCCAGCAAACGGCGCTTGCGTTCACTCTCGTCGTTGAACACCTCGCGCTCGAGGCGGTGGTATTCCTCCAGATGCTCCAGCGCCTCTGCCAGTTTGCCCTCGGCCCGGTCTATTTGGGCCAACAAACGGTGGGCTTCGTAAAGGCTTTTCTTACGATCAGACTGGCGGGCCAACTCCAGGGCCTGCCGAACATAGTCCTCGGCGACAGCCCATTGGCCCAGAGAAAGATGGTTTCGCCCCAACCCCAATAAGGCCTCCAGTTCGGAGTGCCGCCAGTTTTTAGCCCGGGCCATGCTCAGCACCTGTGCATGGTTATGCAAAGCCAGTTGGGGCTGGCCTTGTACGGTCTGAATCTGGGCCAGCCCCTGGGTCGCCGAGGCTATGAGCCGCTCGAAACCCCCTTCCTGGGCCAACTCGAGCACCGACTCATACAGCTCCTGGGCCTGGCCCATCTGCCCCTGGGTGCGGGCCATCTCGCCCTTAAAATAGAGCAGGTTCACCTCGAGGCTACGCTCCTCGGCCTTGCGGGCTACCTCCAAAGCACGGTCGTAGTATTCGTTGGCCTGGGCATACTCCCCCATCTCGCCATACAGGTTGCCAATGGAGGCCAGATTGGTCGCGCGGTTGCGGGGGTTGTGGCCTTCTTCTTGATAGAGCTGATAGGCCGCAAAGAAGTTTTGCAGGGCCTGAGGATAATCCCCTAGCTCGGTGCGCAAAGTGCCGATGTTATTGAGATAGTTGGCCTCGGCAACCCGGTTGCCCAGGCGCTGAATGAGGGCCAGAGCCCGGGTGAGCTTGTCGAGGGCCTCGGCATATTGGGCCTGCATATGGTGCAAACCCGCCTGCTGGTTGAGCAAATCGGCTTCGGCTTGGGGCAGCTCGAGGGTCTGGGCCAGCTTGCTGGCCCGCTCTAGATATCCTGCCGCTTGGGTCAGGTCGCCTCGTTCGCGCAGGATCAGGGCCAGCAGCTTGAGGTTCTCGAGTTGAGTTAGCGCCAGGGTGGATTTTTCCAAGGCCGTCTGGGCGTTATCTAGAGCTTCGGATATCTGCCCCATACGGTATTGGGCCTGCGCCATCAGCAAGCTGGCTCTAGCCTGGGGCTCGGTCAGTTTGAGCTGCGTGGCCTGACTCAGAGACTCTCGAGCCAGTTGGAGGGCCTCGAGGGGTTCGTCTAAAAGCAGGCTCTGGGCATTCCCCAACAAGTCCTCAAGCTCAGAAAACTCAATGGAAGAACGCTCCACCAGATCTATGTCGGGTGTTCTCCTCTTTAACATTCCATCCTGACCCATTTTAACAAGTCCCACTCCATCACTCGGGGGCACAACCCCGCCAGTCTAACCCAGCCGGGCGGTGAGCTTGCCCATCCCTAGGGTACTGGCCTCGAGGCGACTGGGGTGTGATAAATGGCTAGTATAAGGCTTGGCTTATCAAGAACAGCGCTGGCCGAACTTATCTCGAGCCTGGACTTGGATGAACTGGCAAGTGATGATTCCGCTAACGAATACCCCCTTATCGTTCCAAATACGGCTGTAGCTACACTGACCCGTACCCATTCACCGATTTCTTCATCGGCTAACAGCAAAATAAAGAAATGCTCAGCTCACAACACCATAGGAATCAAGTCCTCGAGCGGCCCGTCTTCTGTGGTTTGGGCGGGTTGGTTCTGGAAAGCCAAAATACGCCCAAAAACCTGAACCAGCACCTCGAGCTCTTGTGGCTTGATGTGGTCGAGAAACAGCCGCTTGACGCTTTGTAGGTGCTTGGGTCTGGCCTTTGCCAGTAGGCTGCGTCCCTTATCGGTAATATGGGCCATCACCAACCGCCCATCACGCTGATGGCCCATCCGTTGCATCCACTCATGCGACTCCATGCGCCGTACACGGTAAGTGATTACGCTCGGATCTACTCCAAAGGTGGTGGCAAGCTCGCTCATGCGCCGCTGACCGCTGGGGGTGAGGCTGGTTAGCATCAAAATGCCGAAATCCAAATGGGATAGGTCATAAGCAGCTTTCAATTCGTCATCCAATATCGCTAGCAGACGCAGCGTGGTGATCACGAAGGGCATCCAGGCCCGGCCCTCCAGGGGTGTGAGCTTGCTAGAAGTTTCAGCGTCGAGAGACCGCTTAGGTTTCATATTTATATAGCCTACTCCTTCTTTAAATATATTTGAAATTACAAATAGATACTTGCAATTTCAAATAATAGAAGCTATCCTGGATTTCTGGGAAGCCAAAGAAGCTGGAACTGCTTTCCCTGTCCCTAAAGGAGATCCCCATGAACCATACCTTTTTGAAATTAGCCCTAATGGCCAGCCTACTGACCACTTCGGCTCTAGCGACACCGGGAGAAAATTCACTGCCCGCCTGGCAAACCCTGCTTCCCAGCAGCTATCAAACCTTTTTACAACAGGAGGGCGGCTCACATTTTATCCGGGTGCGTGACTCCTATATGCACTACGTGGAGTCTGGCCCTCAAGAACAGCCCACTCTCCTGCTCCTACATGGTTCACCCGACAACATCTACATCTGGCGTAAGATCATGCCGATTCTGGCCCAGCGCTACCACGTAGTCGCCGTTGACCTGATTGGCTTTGGCCTATCCGGGCAACCTACCGGCATCTACACCTGGCAACTAGAAAACGACTACCTGAGCAGCTTTATCGAAGCCCTGAAGCTAAAAAACATTACCCTCGTCGGCACCGATATCGGGGGGCTATTCGCCTTCAACTACGCCGCACAGAACCCCAGCAATGTAAAAGGTCTGGCCTTCTTTGAAACCCTGACCGAGCCCTTTGCCAACGCGAAGGCCGTTTGCAAGGGCTGTGAGTTTTTTCTAGCCTTGAAAGACCCTCAACAACGAGCCGCCTACACCACCAATAACCCTGGCCTAGCCAAACAGACCTATGGGCAGTTGAAACCAGAGGATTTCGCAGCTTATGCCTTTACGCTTAGCACACCCCGTTCCCGCGAGATTGCAGGCGAAATTGGCGCAGATTTCCCAATTGCTGGTGAACCGCAGGGCTCTTTCCAAACTGCCAGCACCTTCGCCAAATATCTGCGTACGAGCCCAGTACCCAAGTTGGTGCTGTATGGCAACCCGGGGCTGACCATGCCCGAAGCAGTGGTCAAGTCTTATCAGGCCGCTATGCCCAACCTGACGGCTGTCTATGTGGGCGCAGGCGAGCATTACCTGGCCGAGGATCAGCCCCAGGCCATAGCTCAGGCTATCCTCTCCTGGCGCGACCAGCTTAGATAGCTATCTCAATGGTAATGCCGCGACAAAGGAGACTAAGATGCCCAGCAACAAAGACATCGTGCTCGAGTTTACCCATTCAGGCTTGGAGAAATGGGACGCAGCGGTAGTTAATCGGGTCATGAAACCAGACGTGATCCAGCACAATCCTCAGGCCACCGGGGGGCGGCAGGGGTTGCTGGAGATGTTCAAGGTGCTGCCAGAACCCATGCAGTACCAGGTTTGGCGAGTGCTCGAGGACGGAGATTTGGTGGTCGTTCATGGCACCGTAAAACTGATCGGACAGACCTTTGCGGTTTTCGATGTGTACCGCCTGGAAAATAGGCAGATCGCCGAGCACTGGGACTCTCTTCAACCTCTGCCCAGTGCGCCCAACCCCAGCGGGCGTTCCATGCTCGACGGGCCGACGACGATTAGCAACCTCGATCAGACTGAAGCCAACAAGGCTCTGATCCAGCGCTTTTACCAGCAGATATTTGTCGGTGGGCACTTCGATCAGATTGGGGCCTATTTTGACGGTAATACCTACCTTCAGCACAACCCAGGCGTGGCGGACGGGCTCTCGAGTCTGCTCAATGCCTCCGCAGCGGCGGCTAAGGCCGGTAAGGGGCTGAAGGTGGATACCGTTTCTCGCATCTTAGGCGAGGGCAACTTCGTCTATGTGCGGTCTGGGGGTGAGTTTGGCGGGCAGAGGGTCGTCTTCAGCGACTTATATCGTATCCAAAACGGCAAGATTGCCGAGCACTGGGACGTGATCCAGCCCGTTCCCGCCGAGAGCCCAAACCTCAACGGAATGCTCTAACTCGAGGCCAGTTTGTAGCCTATAGATATGGAACCTTCCCGCTCGAGCCGCTCCGACGAAAAGGAAACTGGGCGCTTAGAAGCCTTTAGCGACGGGGTTTTCGCTATTGCCATCACCCTGCTGATTCTAGAAATCCAGGTGCCCAAAGGTCTGGAGCTGGGCAGGTTGACCCCAGCACTGTTGCAGCTATGGCCTGCCTATCTGGCCTTCCTGACCAGTTTTGCCACCATCGGCATCATCTGGATCAACCACCATCAGATGTTCGAGTTGCTCCGCCGCAGCAACCAGACCCTTTTGCTGCTCAATCTTTTGTTGCTATTGGGGGTGACCTTTTTACCGTACCCTACACAACTGGTCGCGGAATATATGGGTCATCCTGATGAATCCGTAGCGGTGCTGGTCTACACTGCCACGCTGCTCCTGATCGGGGTATTCTTCAACCTCTTATGGCGCTACATCACTCTCAACCCAAATCTGCTGCATTCCAACGCTGACCACGAGACAGTAGATGCGCTCAGCCGGGACTTCCGATTCGGACCACTCTTCAACCTCGCAGCGATGGCTGTGGCCTATTTTAGTGCCACCGGCAGCCTACTGCTGATCTTGGGGGCGGCCGTGTTCTTCGCTTTGCCTCGCAAACGCTAGAGCATCTATATTTTCCCCACACCTTTGCTGAGGAGAAGACTGTGGGACACCTCAGATTCTAAGCCAAAACCCTGGTCTGCTCGAGGGCAGCCCAAACGGAGGAAGTTATGATTGCTATCACCGCGGCAACTGGAAATATCGGCCATCATCTAGCTCAGAAGCTCGCTCAGGCCAGCATTCCAGCGCGGCTACTGGTTCGTGAGCTGGGCAAAGCCGACACCTTTGGCGGGAAACTCGAGGCAATTGCCGCGAACCTCGACCATCCCCAAACTCTTGCTGCGGCATTGAGTGGCATCACTCAGCTCTTTTTGCTTTCGCCGGGACCAGACACACCGGGGCAAGACGTGGCCGCGATTGCGGCGGCGCAGCAAGCAGGGGTGCGCCATATCGTGCTGCTCTCGTCGCTGGGGGTCGAGCTGGGTGGCATTGGCGGTGGTCGCCCGCACGCTCCTGGCGAAGAGCTGCTCAGACAATCCGGTCTCGAGTGGACTATCCTACGCCCAAGTGAGTTCATGACCAACACGCTATGGTGGCTGCCCGAGATAAAAGCACGGGGCAGCATCTCAGTACCAAGCGGGAGTGGCGCAGTTGGCTTTATTGATCCTGCCGATATTGCCGCTGTAGCCTTCACGGTTCTAACCCAATCTCCTCAGGCAGGCAAAACCTACCGCCTGACCGGCCCAGAGGCACTGTCCACGGCTGAAGTGGCAGCGCTGTACGGTGCGGTCTTGGGCAAACCGGTGCGGCATAACGACATTTCCGATGCCGACTACCGCTCGAGCGCCAAGCAGGCACAAATGCCACAAGCCATGATCGAGATGCTCTCAGAATACAACGCGGCCCTCAAGGAAGGGCGGATGAATGTGCTGACGGCGGATGTTCAGCAGGTCACGGGCCGCGCCCCTACCCGGTTTGCGGACTGGGTGCGGGCCAACCTCGAGTCTGGAGGAGCATGAAAGCACAGCGCAATTGGCAACTGGATATCTTGCAACTGGTGCTGTTCGTGCTGGTGTGTGCACCATTGGCAACTGGTCTGCCGCTACACGAGTGGCTGAGCCTGCTATTGGTGGGGCCGCTGGTACTGCATCTGCTATGGCACTGGAACTGGGTGGTGGGCGTGTTTACCCGCTCGAGCCGTAAACTTCCCAGCCCTACCCAGTTTTCCCGTGCTTGGAATCTGCTGCTATTTATTTTGATGGTCGTTGCCAGCGTCACCGGGGTGCTAATCAGCCAAGCAGCCCTCCCCTTCCTGGGGATACATACGGCACAAGATCCCTTCTGGAAGCTACTGCACCAAGTTAGCGCCAACCTCACTTTGGCGGTGGTGGGGGTACATCTGGCGGTGCATTGGCGCTGGATCGTCAATCGGTTGCGTGGCCCGGCCCGGAAGGTTATGTGAACCGCTTGCCTGCAAGTGCCGTGGTGTTGCTGGCCGCTGCCCTGGTCACGCTGCTGCTGTTATTGCTTGGTCAGACCCCCTGGGCACAAGGCATACGCGAAGCTGCCAGCCCGGCCTTAGCAAACAGCGCTACCAAAGACCCCCATGGGGTTACTGCGCTCATTTTGCCCTTTGCTAAGGTCTTGATGGTGATGCTCGTGCCTGGGTTGATAGCCATAGGGCTGAGCAACTTGGTAAATACCCTAAGGCAACAGAACAGGGGCAATTCGTAACTCACAGCATTTCCCCCTTCACACTCCCTGCAACGAAGCCCAAATTGCTTACTCACCAACACAATCTTCGAGGTCGGTACGAAGCGTACGCGAGAACACTTGTCACGGCTTCCACTGCCGTTAGCTCCCATCTAGCTATGAGCGTATTGCAACTCGTAAAGCTTGGCATAGTAGCCGCCCTTCTCGAGCAGTTCCTCGTGGCTACCTTCTTCAATCAGCTTGCCCTTGCGGAAAACCAGAATGCGGTCTACGAAGCGGATGGTCGAGAGACGGTGAGCGATAACGATGGAGGTACGGCCTTCCATCACTCGGTACAGAGCCTGCTGAATTTTGGCCTCGGTCTCAGAGTCTACGTTGGCGGTGGCTTCGTCCAAAATTAGCAAGATATCGGGGTTGTGCAGGATGGCCCTGGCCAGCGCCATAAGCTGCTTTTGTCCAGTTGAGAGGCCCCCGCCACGCTCGTGCAGCACGGTCTGGTAGCCCTGGGGAAGCTGTTCGATAAACTCATCCGCTCCCACAAACGTGCAAACCTCGCGTACGCGCTCTAAGCTAATATTCTCGTCTCCCAGGCGCAGGTTGTACTCCACGGTTCCGCTAAAGAGAAAAGGGTCTTGCAACACCGTGCCAATAGAGCGGCGCAGGTCGCGCTGGACATAGTCCCGCACATCTACCCCGTCAATCCTGACCGCGCCCTGCTGCACGTCGTAGAACCGGGCCACCAGGCTAATCACGCTGGTCTTGCCCGCTCCAGTTGCTCCCACCAGGGCCACTTTTTCGCCGGGGGCCAAATGAAAATCTACCCCCCGCAGCACCCAGTCCCAGTCTTCTGGCAAAGAGCTAGGGTCTTTCCCTTGGCCCTCTGCCCTCTGGGCCAAGCCTTCTGCTTTCACACCGGGAAAGCCCACCGTGCCATCGGGCTTGGCCTCGCCACGCTTGCCATAAGCGAACCATACCTGCTCGAAGTCAATCTGACCACGGAAACGCTCCACTGGTTTGGCCTCGAGCTTGTCAGCAACTTCTTCAGGGGTATCCAGCAAGCTGAAGATGCGCTCGGAAGAGGCCATTGCGGCCTGGAAGATGTTGAACTTGTCGGACAAGTCTTGCAAGGGCTGAAATAGCTGGCGCACATAATCGGTAAAGGCCACCAGCAAGCCCAGGGTCAGAGCACCCTGCACTACCTGCCCCCCGCCATACCACACCACCAGCGCCACCGTAATATCCCCCATAAAGCCCACCAGTGGGAAAAACAGCGCATACCAGCGAACAATCTCTATCCAAGCTGTTCTCAAGTTGGTCGAGAGGTGGTTGAACTGAGCCTGGTTTTTGGGCTCACGGTTGAAGAGTTGGGTGGTCTGTACCCCGGCCAGGTTTTCTTGCAAGCTGGCATTGACTCTCGAGAGCCGCAGCCGCATGGTTCGGTACGACTCGCGCATTCCATTCCTGATCCAGGTGGTCACGCCCAAAAATACCGGGGTGATGGCGAAGGCCACCAGGGCCAGCCGCCAATCCAACACCAGCATGAAGGTCATCAGGCCAATAATCAGGAAAAAGTCGGCTACCAGCCCTACCAGCCCGCCGGTGATGAATTGGTTTATGGCATCCACGTCGGAGGTGATGCGGGTCATCAGGCGGCCTACAGGGTTTTTATCGAAGTAGCCCAGGTGCAGCCGCTCGAGCTTGCGGAAAATCTCGCTGCGCAGGTCAAAGAGAATATGCTGCCCGACCCAACTAATCAGATAGGTCTGGGCATAGTTGGCGGCAAAGTCCACAAAACGCATCGCCAGGAACAGACCCGCCACCAGCAGCAGGGTCTGGTAACGCTGGGCCACCTCGATAAACTGTTTGGGTACGATGGCATTGTCTATGGCATAGCGCAGAAATAGCGGCGTGGAGGCCGCGGTCAGGGTGCTCACCACCAGGGCCAATAGGGCCAGAGCAACTTGCTTCCAGTAGGGCCGTACATATACCAAAATGCGCCGGGCCAGGCTAGCATCGAAGGTTTTCTTGAAGGCTTCTTCCTCATGCATAAAGTTAACCGTTAACCGTTGAAGGTTGAGCCATAAGAATCAGGGGTAGATATGCCAATTAGTGTTCGGATTTTTGCAGTTGCGCTAAACCGTAAACAGTTAACAAACATCCTCAATCCACCTCCGCTTGCAAACGCTGAATCCTGTCCAGTTCGGCGTAAATGCCGTCTTCTTCGAGCAGCATCTCGTGGGTGCCTTCTTCGACAATTTTGCCCTGCTCGAGCACCACAATCCAGTCGGCATAGCGCAGGGTACTGGTGCGGTGGGCAATCAGGAGGGTGGTCTGTTGGCCCAGCATGGTCTTGAGGCCACTTAGAATGCGGCTCTCGGTTTCGGTGTCTACGGCGCTCATGGCATCGTCGAGGATCAGCACTTTGGGGCGCAAGGCCAGGGCTCGAGCCAGGGCAGTACGCTGGCGCTGCCCCCCCGAAAGGGTTACACCGCGCTCACCCAAGCTGGTTTGATAGCCCTGCGGGAAGCCCATGATGTCCTCGTGAACCCCAGCCAGCCGGGCGGCCCATCCCACCCGCTCCATATCCACCGCGCCATTAGCCGGGGTGGGTATTCCGAAAGCGATGTTCTCGGCCAGGGTTTCAGAAAACAAAAAGGGCTCTTGTGGAACCATTCCCACCACACCGCGCAGCGAGGCCAGCGAAAGTGCCTTTACGTCGCGGCTTCCCAAGTGAACTCGGCCCTGTGTAGGCTCTAAGAGCCGGGGAATCAAGCTCACCAGCAGGGTTTTGCCGCTACCGGTGTGGCCGGTGATGCCCAGAGTAGTGCCTTCGGGGATGGTCAGGGTGATGTCCTCGAGCACCTTGCGCCCGGCCAGCTCGAGGCCCACCCCTTCAAAGCGCACCTCACCCCCAAGTTCATCCGGGCTGAGCACCTTAGCTTTAGGGCTATCGGCAATGCGCGGGGTTTGGTCCCAGAATTCCTTGAGGCGGGTATGACTGGTAGCGCCGCGCTGGAAGATGGTAAGGGTGAAGCCCAGCCCGATAATAGGCCAGGCCAGCATGGTTACGTAGGCGTTAAACTGCACGAACTGTCCGGCTGTAATCTCCCCCCGAATGACCATCCCACCGCCCAACCACATCACGATCAACATGGCAAAGCCAATCAGCACCCCCATCAAGGCTCGCACCGGGCCATCCACACGGGTCAGGGCCAGACTCTTGGCGATGTAATCACGGTTGAGGGTCTGAAAGGCCTCGAGTTCGCGGTCTTCCAGGGCAAAGCCCTTCACTACCCGGATGCCCGAGAAGTTTTCCTGGGCTTTGGTGGAAATTGCGTCGAAGACTTCCTGGCTGGCCCGGTAGCGGTGGTCAATCTGCTGCAAGACAAAATACATAATGGTGAAAATAATTGGGAAAACCGCCGAGAGCACCAGTGCCAGCGAAACCTTGACGCTGTACATCCCAATCAGGGCAAAAATTATGAACATGAACAACCGGCTGCCCATGTTGACCCCACCGCCCAACATCTCGCGCACCGCACCCAAGTCGGTGGTGAACTTGTTCATCAGGTCGCCGATACGGTTCTTGCCGTAAAAATACGAGTCCAGCGTGAGGGCCTTGCTAAACAGGCTCATTCGCAGGTCGTGCTCGATTCGGCGGCTGGCCTTGACCAATAATTCCCGGTTGGCCCAAGAAAATACCGCCGCAGCCACTGCCCCAGCGACCAAAGCCAGCACCCAGGACAAGTAGGCCCCTTTGGAGCTTAGAGCATCCACGGCGTGCCGCAAGAAAAAAGGGGCGATGGCCCCCATCCCCACCGAGGCAATACCGGCCAGGGCTCCCCAGATGTACTGGGCCTGATAAACCCGCAGAAACGGCCACAGCTCGCGCAAGGGGACTAGAGAATTCTTCACCAGCTCTCCCCTCTTGGCCTCACCCAAGGCCCTAGCCCAAAGGTCTGTTGTACTCCACCAAGCCCCTTATCTATATCTGTATCCACCTGCTCCACTCTAGACCTCCAACCAGCCCTTCAGAGTGAGCCTTGACTCTTGCCGCCATGCCGCTCTTGGCCCATACCGAGCACAGAAGCTCTAGCCTATCAAAGCTCGAGCGCTTTGGCTAGGACATCCACGGCTTCTTGGGGGTTATCCCCTGCTCCCAGCCAAGCCCAGGGCTTATTTGATCCATGGCGCTGTACCAGTTTGCGCAAAGGATTAGGCAGGGGAGCATATTCCTCGTCGTGCAGGTACAAAATACCTTTGATCTTGCCCAGCCTCGAGAAGTAGCGGTGCATCCCAGCGGCCTCGAGGTCGGTGGGCAGTTCGAGCCCCAGGCCCAATTTGTGGCCCTCGAGGCGCAGCTCGGGTGGGGATTTGTCGACCAAAAAGAGGTTCAGATGGTGAGATTCAAGGGCCTGTCTGAGCGGGCTGAGCATCGCGGGGTTATCCAGCAATATCGGCTGGGCTACTAGCCCAACCCAGGAACTCCCGGCCTGCCGGGGAGCTTTATATTGGCTGTGGAGCAGGGTTTTGGTGCGCTCGAGGGCACGTCGGGCGGTCATGGGGTTGCGGCTAAGGGTTTGTCCGATGCTGGCCGCCAGACCCGCCAACTCGAGGGAAAGCTCGGCTGGCACCTTAATCGCCGGGGGCAACCCCGCGACCACTCGGCTTAGCGAAGCCTCGAGGTCTATCATCCAGGGCGAGGGGCTGCCCTTGTGGCTTTCTAGGCCGAGCTGAATATCCGGCAGAAGCAAGAAGTCCACCCCCTGATTTTTAAGGCTTTGGGCCTGTTGCACGACCAGGCTCACCGGCGATGGGGGTTGTTCGGCCTGGCCTTGGGGATGGATTACCTCGATATTCAACTGACCCAGATAGGCTTCCCAAAAGGGCAAATACCGCCCCGATAACCAAGTATTCAAAACCCCAACGCGCACCCGTTCATCCTAACACTGCATCCGCCTGCCGTCAGATGGGCCGTTGTACCGGTAGTGGTCTACAAATGATGTTACCTGGAGCGGTTTTCAGAAAGAATACGGCAACCTACCCCGTTAGAAAGACGGTGCCAAGCGCCTTTTTGCCGCCATGAGCAGTGGCAAAAATAGCGGAAACCACGATAGGCGAAGTGATTCTGAGCAAAACCAAGGGGTGCAGCCAGCATTCAGGGGCCAGGGTCTCAGAATTCTACCGGCATAGCCTTATGCCCGCGAATCACGAAACCGCCTGCGTATTCGATATTGTCTGTGGTCAAATGCACTTTCGGCAGTCTTTTCAGTAATGTCTGAAACGAGGTTTGCAGCTCGAGCCGGGCCAGCGGAGCACCGATACAGTAGTGAATCCCCAGACCGAAGGTAAGGTGATAGTTCTCCTGTCGGGTCAGATTTAGCCGGTCGGGGTCGGGAAATTTGCTTGGGTCACGATTGCCCGAGGCGTACATCAAGGCCACCTCCTGGCCTTTGTCGAGCTGAATATCGCCATACTCGAGGTCTTCTAGCACCCAGCGCTCGAACATCGGCAGCGGCGTGTCGTAGCGCAGTAGCTCCTCGACAGCAGTTTTGAAGAACTCCGCGTGGCCTTTGGTGGCGGCTTCCTTGGCGAGTTCGAGTTGATCGGGATTTCTCGAGAGGGCCAGAAACCCCGATGTGGTTCCATTTACCGTAGCCTCGTGGCCTGCATTTAGCAGCAGGATGCAGTTAGCAACCAGTTCATCGGCGGTGAGCTTTTGGCCTTGCTCCTCGACTTCGACCAGCGCGGTGATGAGGTTGTCTTTGGGTTTTTTGCGGCACTCATCGGCTAGAGTTTGGATGTAGCCAGAGAAGTCTAAAACGGCCTGATTGGCCTCTCTGGCCTGCTGGTCGGAGTAGCCTAATTCGTAGAGCTTGACGATACTCGCCGACCAAGGCCGCAGCAGATGCCGGTCTTCCTCAGGAACCCCCAGCAGCTCAGCAATTACTGTCACCGGCAGGGGCTCGGCGTAGTCGGTGAGTAAGTCCATATGGCCCACGTCCTCGGCACGGTCTATCAGGCCGTTGACGATAGAGCGAATTTTGCCCCGCAAGGATTCCACCCTGGCCGGGGTAAACGCCTTGAGCATCAGCCCTTTGAGCCGGGTGTGTTTGGGCGACTCGTTGTCGAGCATGTGGTTTGCCTGGAAGTGATCGAAGTCGCGCACCAGGAGGTTCGGCGGGGGCCAGCCAAGTTCATCTCGAGAGAGAATATGGGTAATCGAGCGTCCCAGACGCTTGTCGCGCAGCAAGGCCGAAATGTCCTCGTAGCGCAGGAAAAATACCTTGTTCCAAACCTCGTCGTAGAACACCGGCATCTTTCCTCGAAGCTCGGCGAGGGTCGGGTAGGGGTCGCGGACGAAGGCGGGGGCGTTGAGGTCTAGGTGAAAGGTTTGCATCCAGGTTTAGGATAATCCGCTTTAGGGGTGAGCGTAAACCATACCCCCTCGCACGGGTGGCAGAGCATTTGCCCACCAAAGCCAGAGCCCAAAAGCGCTTTCTGGACAATTTTTTCGATAAGACAATGATGTCGTCCTAGAGTAGCTTTTCAGCTCTTTGTCTTTTGCGGTGGCCTTGGGCCTTTGGCTTTCAGCTTTTGGCATCTTATGTTTAGCTCTGTGCCCTCTGCCCTCGGCTCTGCGCCTTTAGCTTTTGGCGTTCAGCCTTAGTCGTTCGACGTTTAGCGTCTTGCGTTCAGCTCAACGAGTTTCCAGCTTCCCGCCTTTCTCACCATTGATTGCTAAACTACCTGTATGGCAAACCCCGTAATCCCCGAATCCTTCCGCTTAGACCACAAAAAGGTACAAGCTCCCTACGTGCGTCTGGCAGGCATAAAAGAGACTTCCAAAGGCGACAAGATTGAGAAGTACGACCTGCGCTTGGCTCAGCCCAACCAAGATGCCATCAGCACCGGGGCCATTCACACCCTCGAGCACCTTCTTGCCACTTATATGCGCGGCCACCTGGACGGGGTGGTGGATATTTCACCGATGGGCTGCCGCACAGGGTTTTATATGGTGGCGTTGGGAGAGCCTGGCCCCGAGAAAGTCCTGAAGGCTTTCCAGCAGACCCTGCACGACGTGGCGACTTATGAGGGGGCGATTCCCGGCGTGAGCGAACTCGAGTGCGGCAACTACCGCGACCACGACCCCGATGGGGCTAAACAATGGGCTAAAAGGGTGCTCGAGCAAGGCTTACACCTTCAGGAAACCATTGAAATTAGCACTGAGCCCCAAGCAGAAAACCGCTAGCCTAGAGCGAGTTGCGTCCTGGACGATGTTTCTTGATAGGACAATTATGCTGTCCTGGTGTAGCTTTGTGGCCCCTTGTCTTTTAGTGTTGTTTTCGGCTTTTAGCCTTCGGCGTTAGTCGTCCGGCCTTTAGCTCTCTGCCCTCAGGGTCTCGCGTCTTGCTCTCAGCTTCCTGCCTTCAGACCAACTCGTCCACCCTCGCTGCCGCGTCCAAATCCAGCCGTGTCACCCCGCCCGCCGAGTGGGTCACGTAGGCTACCTTGACCTTGCCCCACATGATTTCCAAGCTGTCTGGGTGGTGGTCGGCCTGCTCCGCGGTCATCGCCACTTTGACCGCGAAAGCTACCCCCTCCGAGTAGGTGTCGAAGGGAAAGGTTTTCTCCACGCGCCCACCTGCGAGCGCCCAGCCCGGAAGCTCTTCTAACCCTGTGCGAATCTCAAAATCGCTTAGCTTATCCGCCATTTTGTCCTCCTGGACGCAAGGCTTTGCGTCCCTACGAAACCGGTTTGCAGCGTTTTGCGTCCTGCGTCCGGCCTTTAACCTTCGACCTATTCTCGTTTGCTCCAGCCCAACCGAGTGTGTTATACTCCCGTTTGGCGCTTTTTTCGCGTAGGTTCCCCCGAGCCACTCGAGGAAAGCAATCTCGTACCGCGGGCGCGTTGGTAGACGGGTCTGCAACAGGAGACAGTAAGTGTTCAAGACTTTTGTTCCCGAACCCAGGGAGCCCGGTTGGGTTCTCATTGATGCCAGTGGTCAGCCGATGGGCCGGGTGGCCTCGAAGATTGCCAGCATTCTGCGCGGCAAGCACAAGCCCGACTGGACTCCCAACATGGCAATCGGCGACTGCGTGGTAGTCATCAACGCCGATAAGGCCGTGCTGAAGGGCAGCAAGCCCCGCACTAAGCTATACACTCGCTATTCGGGCTATCCTGGTGGCCTCAAGCGCGTAGTAGCAGCCGACATGCTGGCCCAGAAGCCACAAAAAGCCCTCGAGCACGCTGTCAAAGGGATGCTTCCAAAGGGCGCTTTGGGCTATCAGATGTTCCGCCGCCTGAAGGTCTACACCGGCGAGACACATCCCCACGTAGCCCAGAAGCCCGTCAAGATGGAGGTTCAGTAATGGAGCAGTATTACGGTACGGGTCGCCGCAAAACCAGCGTGGCACGGGTGTTTCTGCGCCCTGGCAACGGCAAGGTTAGCATCAACGGTATTGAGTTTCAGAACTACTTTGGTGGCTTGGTGAAGGCCGTGGCAGCCCTCGAGCCCCTGCGCCGCATAGATGCTGCCAATCGCTTCGACGCTTATATCACCGTCGAAGGGGGCGGCAAGGCTGGTCAGGTAGATGCCATCCAGCTCGGCATTGCTCGAGCTTTGGTGGAGTACAACGGCGACCTGCGGGCCAAGCTCAAGCCCGCCGGGTTCCTCACCCGCGACCCTCGAGAGGTCGAGCGCAAAAAGTACGGTAAGCACAAGGCTCGCCGCGCTCCGCAGTACAGCAAGCGCTAGTTTTAGCAATCTTGGCCCTCCCCTCATTGGGGAGGGTTTTGCCTTTTTATACCGGCTTCACAGAGATTTGGTATTCAGCTTGTAGCCGGTGGGGTGGGTCTAGAAATCCCCCCTCCAAATCTGAAGCCGTTATCACACCCGTAAATACACTACCGTGACTCCATGCCCACCCTCATAGGGGATGGCATCGCTAAAACTCTCTACCCGCTTGTCGCGCCGTAAGGCGTTGCGCAGGGCGTTGCGCAGGGCTCCTGTGCCCTTGCCGTGCAATAGGCGCACCGGGGTGGTAGCGGTGGCTATGGCCTCCTCGAGGTAATTGTCCACAGCCAGCAGGGCCTCTTCCACCGTGAGGCCTCGCAGGTTCAGCTCCTCGCCAATTTTGGTCTTGGGGCGGCTCGAGGCTCCTGGTTTGGGTTTGGCCTCCTCTTTGGGTTGTAAGCGGGTCATGGGCACGCTCACCCGTACCGCACCCATCTGTACCAGAGCCTCGCTCCCGCGCAGCTCCACAATAGTTCCCTGACCACCGTACTCGGGGACGTTCACCGACGAACCCACTTGCAAGCCGGGCGGGGCAGATTGGGGGCGCTCGGGGCGTTGGTATTTGCTGCGCAGGGCCAACAGTTCTTGCAGAGCCTGCCCCTGGCCTTCGGTCTTGGATCGCTCCCGTGCTGAGCGAATCCGGTTTTGTGCCTCCTGGACGATAGATTCGGCCTCGAGCCGGGCGGCTTCCAAACGCTCCTGACGTTGGGCTTCAAGCTCCAAAAGCTGATCCTGTAGCACTTGCTCTTTGCCTTCCGCCCTCCGCCTAACTTCTTCGGCCAGATCTCGCTCCCGGCGCAGCTTCTCCCGCTCGGCCTCGAGCGACCCCAGCAGCCTTTCCAAACGCCCACCCTCTGGCCCCAGCAGCGCCTCGGCGCGGTGGACTCTGCCTTCGGGAAAACCCAACCGCCGGGCAATCGAAAGCGCATAGCTGCGGCCTGGAGCCCCCACTGCCAGATGATAGGTGGGGCGCAGGTTTTCCAGGTCGAAGCGCATGGAGGCATTCTGTACGCCGGGGGTGTCCTGGGCGAAGGCTTTAAGCGGGGAAAGGTGGGTAGTAATCAAGCCCCGCACACCCTGCTCGAGCAACCCTTCGATAAAAGCCTGTGAGAGCGAGGCTCCCTCCTCGGGGTCGGTGCCCGAACCCAGCTCGTCAATCAGAACCAGGCTCTGCGGGGTGGCATTTTCCAGCACTTCCTTGAGCCGCAGCAGGTGGGCCGCGAAGGTCGAGAGACTTTCCTGAATGCTCTGCTCGTCGCCGATATCCACGAAGAGTCGGTCAGGGAAGGCGATTTCCGCTGCCTCCGCGGCTACGAACAGCCCGCATTGGGCCATCAGCACGGCCAGGCCGAGGGTCTTGAGCAGTGCGGTTTTGCCGCCCATGTTGGGGCCGGTTAGCAGCAAGATGCGCTGCTCTGGCGAGAGTTCCAGATCGTTGCTGAGGGGGTTCTTGATGAGCGGATGGCGGGCGGCTTTGAGCCGGTAGAGCCCTTCTTGGTTGAGCCGGGGGCGAGAGAGCTTCCAGTCTTCGGCCAAGTTGGCGCTGGCCCTGGCAATGTCTAATGCCACCAGAGCCTGCAAAGTCCGGTCTAGCTCTTCGTCACCCCCCAGAATCGCCGAAAGCTCGAAGAGAATCCGGTTGACCTCGGCATCCTCCTCGAGCTTCAAGCTTGCCAACTGGTTGTTGAGCGGTACTACCGAACTCGGCTCGATATAGACCGTGAGCCCGGAGTCCGACTGATCGAGGATGATCCCCGGAAGGCGGTTCTGGAAGCTGGCCTTCACGGGAATCACATAGCGGTCGCGCCGCAGGGTAATAAAGCGCTCCTGGATGGCCTCGGCGTGGCGATCGAGCAGGGTTTGCAGCCGCTCTTGAATCTCTTCGCGCAGCGGATTAACCCGGCGGCGAATCTCGCGCAAACGGGGGGTTGCCTGATCCCGCACGTTCCCGGCTTCGTCCAGGCATTCGCCGATGCGGCGTAGGAAAAAAGTGTGCTCGCCGATGCGGGCGGCCAGCGCCCGGAGGTAATCTCCAATCTCCAAAAGTTCGTGTTTGAGGGCTACCGCAGCCTCGAGACTCCCCGCCGCCTCACGCAGTTGCGGGCCGTCCAGCCGCAAGCCTCCCCGCGCACTTGCCAGCGCGGGCCGTAAGTCGCTGATGCCGCCGAGTCGGTAGGGGTAAGCTAGGGCTTCGGCGACGGTGGCTTGTTGGGCCAGGGCGGCCTCTAGGCTAGGCTGAGGCTCGAGGCTAGAGAGCGCCTCCTGAGCCATAAAACTCGAGGCCCGCTCGACCAGGCTCGAGCGAATCCGAGAAAAATCCAGGGCTTGAAAGACATCGCGCATGAGGACTCCAAAGGGCCAGTATAGCCCATGCTGGCGCGAGGATTGGCATTCAGCTCTCAGCGACTTTAGGGCCTGGAGAGGTTTTCATGAAGAAGAGGCACATATCCCTGAAGTTTTTGCCCGAGTGGCGCTTGAATAACCCTGTTCGGGTAACAATTCTGTCATATCCGCACAGCGCCTAGTGCTCGCACGGTAGCTTAGTGCTATAGCTCGGGCTCGCTCGGGTACGGGCAAAGCCCGTATCGCGCTGTGCGCGACTCCGCTAGCAAAGCCTGCCCCGTTGGGGCTTATGAACCCGCCGGATCACCCTTCTCGATGGGCACACCTACGCTATTGCC
Organism: Thermaceae bacterium; assembly: GCA_015478585.1. Lineage (GTDB taxonomy): Bacteria > Deinococcota > Deinococci > Deinococcales > Thermaceae > Meiothermus. The sequence goes on from JADMIM010000005.1 coordinate 31,059, forward strand.
CCATTCTGTCCAGCTTCCGTCGTAGTTCTTGACGTTGGGAAAGCCCAACAGGTATTTCAGCACGAACCAAGAATGGCTGCTGCGCTCGGCGATGCGGCAGTAGGCAATCACTTCTTTGTCGGGGGTCACGCCTTTGCCTTCGTAGAGGGCTTTGAGTTGGTCGGCGCTCTTGAAGGTGCCGTCGGGGTTGGCGGTCTGCGCCCAGGGAATACTTTTGGCTCCGGGGATGTGCCCTCCGCGTAGCACACCCTCTTGAGGGTATTCGGGCATATGGGTCTTCTCACCGCTAAACTCGGCTGGGCTGCGCACGTCCACCAGTGCCCCTTTACCCCCTTTAACCCTTTCCAGGTGCTTCAGAACGTCGTCCTTGAAGGCTCTGAGGTCTGCTTGGCGCTGTCCTGGGGTATAGGTGGCCTTAGGGTAGTGGGGTTTGTCGGTAGTGAGGGGCTTGCCTTCTTCGGCCCATTTGATGCGCCCACCGTTCATCAGCTTGAGGTTTTGGTGACCATTATAGCTCATGAACCAGAAGGCATAAGCAGCCCACCAGTTGTTTTTGTCGCCGTAGAGCACCACCGTGGTTTGGTTGGAGATGCCGAGTTTTTCCATCAGGGCCGCGAACTCGGTGGGCTGGATAAACTCTCTGATAATGGGATCCCAGAAATCGCCCTGCCAGTCAACTTTTTGTGAGCCAGGAATATGGCCGGTGTCGTAGAGCAGGATGTCTTCGTCTACCTCGAGCACCCGTACATTGGCATCGCCGTGATGCTCTAAAACCCAATCGGTACTGACCAAAACCTCTGGATGTGCGTAGTTCATGCGGTTTCTCCTTCTCGAGTATGCCTGCGCAGTCTCCACCTCGAGGTATAGAGACGCTTAGGGTTAATAATCAACAAATTTTGTAATTAAGTCAAAACCTGCTGGCTCGAATCACACCAGGCGCACAAAGATAATCTGCTGGTGCGGGGTCAGGCCGGTTTCAAATGGGTAGCCAGACGCAAAACTTGGCTCCAGGTGTGGCCTCGAGCCAGATATGCCCACCGTGGGCCTCCACGATAGCCTTGGAGATGTAAAGGCCCAGCCCTGTTCCGCCGATGCCCTGCTCGAGGGCCCTGCGGGTGCGACCATAGCGGCTGAACAATGGCTGTTGTTGGTCGGGCGGAATGCCTGGGCCGGTATCCTCTACCTCCAGCAGCACCCCTGGGGGTTGGGTCGCCCTATCCTCTCGAGCCCGCAACCAGACCTTTCCGCCAGGAGGGCAAAACTTGAAAGCGTTGGAGAGCAGGTTCCCCAGCACTTGAGCCATCCGCTCGGGGTCGGCCTGGAGGCTGGGCAGGGGGCTTAGCTCCAGTTCCAGGTGGATATGCCTTAGCTTGGCTATGCCCTCAAAGCTTTGGGCCACCTCTTCAAGGATCGCCTCGAACTGGCTTGGGCGACGATTGACCTCGAAACGTCCGGCTTCCAGGCGGGAGGTGTCCAACAAGTTGTTCACCATGTCGCTAAGCCGCAGGGTGCTGTAGTGAATGCTCTTCAAAAAGTCCTGCAACTGGGCCGGAGAGAACTGCCCGCCCAGTAGCAATTCGGTAAAGCCCAGAATAGCCGTGAGCGGGGTTTTGAGTTCGTGTGAGACCAGGGCCAAAAACTCCCGCTTGAGCCGCTCAGCCTCTTTTTCCGCGCTCACGTCGCGAAAGAGCACCAAGGCCAAGCCGGGTTCCATCAACACCATACGGGCCTCGAAACAGCGCCCCTCCACCGGTAGTTCCAAAACCTGAGCCTGCTGGCTGGCTAGGGCTATCTGGATGGCCTCGAGCAACCGCCCAGACTCTGGGGGGGCGAATAGCTCGGCGATATCGGTGCCCAGAAAGCGATCCATCGGCAGGTGCGAATCTCGGCTCCCGGCCTTGTACTCCAGGATGTGCCCCTGCGCATCCAGCAGCATCAAATCGTCGGGGATGGCCTCCAGGATGGCCCACAGCCTGGCCTCGCGGCGGTGGAGGGTTTCTTCCAGCATCGAGCCGATTGTACGGCTTTAGATGCTACCCCTCCGGCAGTTGTCGAGCCTCCGAAGTCACCCGCCTACTTTTTGGTATGAAGGTATACGAATGTCCTACCCGAACTCGAGTAACCTAGAGCCTGAATATGAGCTTGACCTTCACCGCAGCTTTTTTGGCTGGAATGCTGTCTTTTTTGTCGCCCTGCGTACTGCCCTTGGTTCCTACTTATCTGCTGTATTTGGGTGGGGAGCGCGGACGACCCCTGCTCAATGCGGTGTTTTTTGTGGCGGGGTTCTCGGCAATCTTTTTGCTTTTTGGCCTGCCCTTCACGATTGTGGGCAACCTGCTGCTGCAATACCGCAAAACCCTGTCCCTGGTCGGCGGCCTTGCCATGATTCTGATGGGGCTATACATGCTGGGCCTCAAGCCCAAGTTTCTGGCCCAGGGCTTCAACCTGCGCTACCAGGGCGACACCAGCCGCCCCTGGGGAGCTTTCGTGCTGGGGGCGGTGCTGGGAATTGGCTGGACTCCGTGCATTGGCCCCATCCTGGGAGGCATCCTGACCCTGACCGCTACGGGTGCGGGGTTTCCGCTGCTGCTGGTGTACGTGCTGGGCTTGGCTGTGCCCTTTTTGGTGGTGGCCTTATTCGCTGACCGAGCCAGAGAAATTGTGCGGCGGATGAACCGCCTGTCTCGAGGCTTCCAGCTCGTGGCCGGAACCGTGCTGATGGCCGTGGGCCTCCTGATGGCGACGGGTCAGTTCACCCTGATGAACAGTTTTTTCCTCAAGCTAACCCCGCAGTGGCTGCTCGAGCGGCTGTGAAGGTAGGAAGCAAATAAAGATAGTTTCACGTCATACGTCCTACGCATACCCAAGGCCAAAAGCTTAAAGTCAAAAACCAAATCGTGTCCCAGATGATGTTTCTTTACGGGGCAATTATATTGTCCTGTTGTAGCTTTAAGGCTCTTCATATTGTGTCGTTAGCTTTTGGTTTTTAGCGTTCAGCGTAAGTCCTTGGACGTTCAGCGTTTTGCAGCCCCTGCCCTTTGCGCCGTGCTTCTTGTAGCCTATACCCGATGCCCTATACCCGCGTTTTCTGGCTGGCCTGGCGCGACCTGACCTTGGAGTTTAGAGGCCGAGCGGGGATTCTCTCGGTGGTGTTTTTTCTGGCGGTGATGCTTTTTATTCTGGGCTTGGCTTTTGGCCCTAACCCCCAGGATTTGCGCAAGGCTGCGCCGGGGGTGTTCTGGGTGGCCTTAGCCTTTGCCGGTAGCCTGCTGGCGAACCGGGCTTTTGGCCTCGAGGTCGAAGATGGCACCCTTGACGACTTGCTGCTGACCTCCGGTAGCCGCGAGTGGATTTATTTTGGCAAGCTGCTGTTTCAACTGCTGCTGTTACTGGGCGTGGGGGTGCTGCTCTTAATTATCACGGCGGGACTTTTCTACCTTCCCCTGACCGCTTGGCCCTGGTATCTTCTGACGCTGTTGCTGGGCACTTTGGGCTACGCCGCCATTTCTACCTTTTATGCTGGGATGCTGGCAAGGCTGCGCGGACGCGAGGTGCTGCTGCCTTTGCTGTTGTTTCCGCTGGTGGTTCCGGTGGTGCTTTCGGCGGTGCGGGCCATGGGCGACCTGGCGACCGGCGTACCGGTTGGGGAAGTGGCGAGCTGGTGGCGCTTGCTGGCGGTGTTCGACGTTATATACGTGGTGGCTTGTGGCTTGCTGTTTCCCAATATTCTCGAGGGATAAACGCCCCAGCGTCTCGAGGGGTAAACACCCCAGTTCCCCCAGGGGTAGCCTAAAGCAGGCGGGTCAGTTTCATTGTGGGCTTAGGAGTGAGGGGCAAAATGGATTTAGACTCCCCCAAACGGGGGTTTTGTCCAAGTAGCAGGTGGAGACAAACTAAGGTAGTGCAATTTACCTGGGATTTATCCGCTTGCCCTCATAATGGCAGGGATGGTGTGAGGAGGCTGTGCATATGCAACTGACGCGCTCGAGCGAAAAAGGAGATGGGCTGACCACAGCCTTGTTGAGTACGGGCCTGGCGGTATTGCTGGTGGGTTTTTATCTGGCCCTCAATGCGCCCCCAGATGCTAACCAGGGCTGGTTGGTGCGCATCTTGTATCTGCACGTCCCCATGGCCTGGTTATGCTACCTGGCGATTTTTGGCACCCTGGCCTATTCGGTGGCCTACTTGGTACGCCGCAACCCCCACTACGACCGCGTAGCCGCCGTGAGCGCGGAAATCGGCCTGTTGTTCTCGGCCCTCACCGTCCTGACCGGGGCTTTGTGGGGCCGCCCGACCTGGGGGGTGTACTGGACTTGGGAGCCGCGCCTGACCACCTTCGCCATCCTGATTGCGGTCTACGTGGGCTACTTTATCGTGCGCAGTGCCATCGAAGACCCTGAGCTGCGGGCCAATGCCAGCGCAGCCATTGGTATTCTGGGTTCAATCAACGTGCCTATCAGCTATATGTCGGTGAAATGGTGGCGCAGCCTACACCAGACCCAGACCATTGACCTCACCACCGGCAAGGTCAACATGGAGCCCTCGATGCTCCTGGCCCTCATGGTCAACCTGCTGGCCTTCACCCTGCTCTATTTTGCCTTTATGCGCCTGCGCGGACAAATCGCCCGCTACGAAGCCCAGCGCCAGGAGGCTGCGCATGGCTAATCTCTTGCAAAACCCGGCCAATCCCTTCGTGGTGTGGGTCTATGTCCTCACCTATGGGGTGATATTGGGCTATCTGGGCTATCTGCTATGGCGACGGAGGAAAGGGTGAAACCCAAACACATCTTCGGCATCGTGCTGATCGTAGCCGCCCTGGGCTACCTGATTTTTGGCGGCCTGGGCAACAATCTGGTGTACTTCATCACTCCCAGCGAATACTTCCAGAACCAAGCTAAATATACGGGCCGTCCAGTGCGGCTGGGAGGGTTGGTCAAGGCGGGCACAGTAAAATACGACAAAAATACCCTCGAGCTGCACTTTGTCGTTACCGACGGGGTGCGTGAGGTTGGGGTACAGTCTACCGGAACCCCTCCGGCTTTGTTCAAGGAAAACCAGGGCGTGGTGGTGGAGGGCAAGTTTGCCGGGGGGCAGTTTGATGGCAATAACCTTCTGGTCAAGCACTCCGAGTCGTATCAGGCCCCTAAGGCAGGCAGCTACACCCCCGAGCAAATCAAGAAGATCATTCAGGAGACAAAATGATGTCTCGAGCCTCGAGTCTGGAGTCTGGAGTCAAAAAGCTCGGTCAAGCCCGTGACCTGCGACCTGCGGCCTGCGGCAGCCCTTGGGGGCAGGCGTGACCCCCGGCCTTTTAGGAACAATTGCCCTGACCGTGACCTTGCTGTTTTCGGTGCTGGGGTTGGGGCTGGCAGGGCTGGCTAGCGTGCTCAAAGACCGGCGCTACCTGCTGGCGGCCCAGCGCTTCGCCCCCTTGTCGCTGCTGGGGGCCTTGACCGCTTTTGGGGCGCTGGAGTGGGCCCTCTTGAGCAACGACTTCACGGTAGTTTACGTAGCCAGCAACCACTCGCTCAAAGACCCCTTGTGGGTCACGCTGGTGACCCCTTGGGCGGCCCTCGAGGGCTCTATTCTGCTGTGGGGGATGTTGCAAACCCTCTATACGTCTATCGTTAGTACTCGTTCGGGTAAAACCCTCGATGTGTGGCGGGCTCCGATTGCCCTGGCTACACTCTTTGCCATACAGGTTTTCTTCTTCGCGGTGATGGTCTTTGTGGTGCATCCCTTCGATTCCCTACCCAACCCGCCCGCCGACGGGCGCGGCCCCAACCCGCTGCTCCAGAACCACTGGATGATGGCGGTGCATCCCGTCCTGATGTATCTGGGCTTCGTGGGTCTCAGTGTACCTTTTGCCTACGCGGTGGCGGCAATGGTGGCCCGGCGCTACCAGAGCTGGATTTTCGAGACCCGCTGGTGGACGTTGGTGGCCTGGGGTTTTCTAACCGCGGCGATTTTTGCGGGCAAGTGGTGGAGTTACGAAATCCTGGGCTGGGGCGGCTACTGGGCTTGGGATCCGGTGGAAAACGCCTCGATTATCCCCTGGTTTTTGGCTACCGCCTTTTTGCATACCGCCCAGGTACAAGAGCGTAAAGGACTGTTCAAGGGTTGGAACTTTGCTTTCATCACCCTGGCCTTCGCGGCAACGGTTTTTGGCACTTTCCTGACCCGCTCCGGTGTGATTCAGTCAGTCCATGCTTTTGCCAACGGGCCGGTGGGGGTGGTGTTTCTGGGCTTTTTGCTAGCCACCCTGCTGGTGGGTTTTGGACTCCTGAGCAAGGTCGGCTCCGAACTCCGCGAGGCCGGAGAGGTGCGCTGGCGTAGCCGCGAGGGGGCCTTGTTGGCAGGCTCGCTGTTCTTTGGCACCTTTGCCTTCGTGGTGGTGCTGGGAACACTGTGGCCGCTGGTGGTGGAGGCCGTTTCGGGAACCAAGGTTTCCATAGGTGCGCCCTTTTTCAATCAGGTTTCCGCTCCGCTAGGGGTGTCCATGCTGCTCCTGATGGGCATCGGGCCGGTATTGCCCTGGCGCAATACCACCGCCGAAATTAACCGAAATCTCCTGGCCATGCTGAGTGCGTTGGTATTCGGCTTGGCCTTGGGACTGGTACTTTCCCTCACGGTGGGGGTTTCGCTGGCGATTGGTCTGTTTGCTTACAATCTCACGGCGGTATGGCGCATGGTGGCCCAGTCGGTAGGGGAGCGAACCAGGTCGCTGGGGGTTTCGCCAGGGCAGGCATTCGTCGGGCTGGCCGGGCAAAACCGGCGGCGCTTTGGTTCGCATATCGTTCATGTCGGTATTGCCCTGGCGGCTTTGGCGATTGCCTTTAGCCAGACTTACCGCTTCACCGAGCAGAAGACCCTCAACCTGGGCCAGACCTGGCGCACCCACGGCATGGAAATACGCTTGTTGTCGGTGGGCGCACGAGACGAGGGCAACCGCACAGCGGTGATTGCCCCGGTGGAGGTGCGCTCGACCAGCCGCGATGGCTGGGCCTCGGATGGGCTCTACGATACCCGGCTCAACTTCTACAGCCAGTCGGCCCCGCTGGCCACGCCAGTCATCCGCTATTCGCCCTACAACGATTACTATTTCGTGCTCGAGGAATTTGACCATCAGAAAGGCCAGTGGGCCACCCTCAAGATTATCGTCACCCCGATGGTTTTCTGGCTGTGGGCAGCAGGGGTCATCGTGGTGCTGGGAACGGTATATATCCTCTGGCCCAGCGGGGTGCGGCAGCCCTCGAGGTCGGCCCTGCCCTCAACCTAATGGAGAAGCTCTGAGCTTATGCAGCGATTTTTGTGGCCTTTAGTCATCGTGCTGGCGGTGGGGGGACTCTTTTTGTGGGGACTACGCCGCCCCGACCCCACCGCTCTGCCCTCGGTGCTGGTGGGCAAGCCTGCCCCGGCGTTTACCCTGAGGGTGTTGCCCCCTTATCAGGCCCAGTGGGGCCAGGAAATCACGCTCGCCAAGCTGATTGGCAAGCAGCCCATCTTGATTAACTTCTGGGCCAGTTGGTGCATCCCCTGCCGCCAGGAAGGCCCCACCCTGAGTGCCTTCTGGCAGCAAAACCGTGATAAGGTGCTGGTGCTGGGCATCAACACCCAAGAAAAAAATCTTTCCGATGCCCTGAACTTTATCCAGCAATACAACCTGGGCTTTCCCAGCGTAGAGGATAACGGCAGGATGTATATCAACTACGGTACTTATGGCGTTCCCGAGACCTTTTTGCTGGACACTTCGGGCAAGGTGCTGTTGCGCCACGTGGGGCCAGTCTCCCCAGCCGACCTCGAGGCCATGCTGAAGCAGGTGGGCGGATGAAGCCAAGGTTGCGGGGATCGGGTTTCGGGTTTCGGGAAAGGCTTTTCGCGGCCAGACTCTTGGGTCTTTTGCTTTTGGCTATCAGCTATCAGCTACCAGCTATAAGCTTTGCTCAAAACGCCAGCCCGCCCCCCGACCTCTCGAGCCGGGTCTTCGACATCGCCAGGGAGCTGCGCTGTCCGGTCTGCCAGGGTGAGTCGGCGGCCGAGTCCAACGCCGATATCTCGGTGGAGATGCGCCGCATCATCGCCGAGCAGCTCGCCCAGGGCAAAAGCCCGGCCCAGATCAAGGCTTACTTTGTACAGCGTTACGGCAATTGGATTCTCTACGACCCGCCCCGCAGTGGAGCCACCCTCTGGGTATGGCTTTCGCCCCTGATTGGCCTGGGGGTGTTGGCTCTGCTGCTGTGGCGCTATCAGGGGTTGGTCAAAAAGCGAGCCAGGGCTTCGGTGGACGGGGTTTCTGAAGCCGAGATTGCCCGCCTGGAAGCCGAGCTGAACCAGCAAAACCCAAAACCCTAAAACTATGATTCTTGCCTACTTCTTTCTCGGACTACTGGTGGCACTAGCCCTGTTCTACGGGCTGCGCCCATTTTTTGCTGCTCCAGCCCCCTTCCCCCAGAGTCCCCGGCCCGAGGAACTGCGAAGTGAAGTCGAGATGCTCAAATCGCAGGCCAGCGAAGCCGAGGGCGACGAGCGCAAGCGCCTCTTGGCCCATGCCGTGCGCCTCGAGCGCGAACTGGCCGAGTTGGGCTCGCAAATCCCGGCCCCCCGCCGTCTGGCTCCGGCTCCTCTGGCCTTGGTGGTGGTGGCGGTGGCACTTTTGGGGGTTGGTCTGTGGCGCTCCACCGTGCCCCGCTTGCCGGGGGAAACCCTCGTCACCAGCCGCAACGCTGCCCGCGAGCTGCTTGGCCTGGAAAACGCCGCCAAGGCCAGCAATAAAGCTGCCGATTGGCTGGCCTATGCCAACAAAGCCTACGACCTGCAAGATTTCGGGCGAGCCGTGCCTGCTTATATCAAAGTGGCCGAACTCGAGCCCAAAAACCCAGTGGCCGTACGCCGCCTGGGGATTCTGCTGTTTATGGGCGGGCGCACCCAGCAGGCGGTGCAGGTGCTCGAGATTGCCACCAAAGCCGAACCCCAGGTGTCTGAAGGCTGGCTTTTCCTGGGCAATGCCTATTTTCAGTTAGGCCAGCCGCAGGAAGCCATTCGGGCCTGGGAAGGCTATTTGAAAGCTGGGGGAACCGCCAAAAGCCGCGTGCAGGGCTTAATTGACACCGCCAAAGCCCAGCTCACGGCTCCGGTGGCCTCGGGCCAGCAGGTCTATCTGCAAAAATGTGCAGCCTGCCACGGAGCCCAGGCCCAGGGCGGAATTGGCCCCACGCTCAAGGGAAACCCGGTGGTCAAAGTCTCGGCGGCGGTGAGCGAAATCCTCAGCAAAGGCCGGGGCCAGATGCCCGCTATCCAGGTCAGCCCACAAGAGCTAAAGGGGTTGCTCGAGTACCTCAAAGGGCTATGAAACTTAACCGCCGAGACCTGATCTGGATATTCCCCAGCGCTATCACCGCCGGGTTTTTTGGCTGGTTGGGTTGGCGTACCGTCTACATCCAGTTGCTGAAAACTGGCGTAGGAGCCCCGGTCTGGAAGGATGGCCCCAAGGTTCAAGTGGCCTCGGTAGCCAAGTTGAGTACCCCCTGGAAGTTTAAGTATTTTCGCTACCCCTATGCGGGCGGAAGCCTCAGGGCAGTGGTCTTCAGCCTTCCCAAAGCGGTTCCGGGTGGGCTAAGCGTAGATGACAAGCACTTTTTAGCCCTCTCCCGCATCTGTACCCACCTGGGCTGCACGGTGAATTTCGTGGACAACCCCGAACTCGGAGCAATCGCCTACAACCACCGCACCGACCACCCTTTTCTGGGCTGCCCTTGCCATTTTGGGGCCTATGACCCCCTGCAAGCCGGGAAAGCCGTCTACGGGCCACCGCGCTATCCACTACCCCGGTTGAGGCTCGAGGCCCAGGGTCAAGAGCTATACGTCACCGGCCACGAAGTTCCGCTCAGGCCACTCGAGGAAAGTTAGCTCCCCCGACAATTTGCCTCCCCGACGGCATTTCTCGAAACGTAGGTTTTGCCGTGCTGAACGTGGGATTAGCCGCTCTTCTTGACCCGCACGAACTTGTCCTTGCCGCGCTGAAGGACGATTGGTTTATCCAGGTTAATCTGCTGGTTCGCGTCGGTGACGACTTCACCGTCAATCCGCAAGCCTTTTTGTTCAACTAAGCGCCGGGCTTCGCCGTTGGAAGCAGTAAGTTTTGATTCTGTAAACAACTTTGCTACAGGGTATGCGCCGGGCTCGAGGCTCACGGTGGGCATTTCATCAGGGATGCCACCTTTGCTCACTTCTTGGTAACGCTCATCGGCAGCTATAACTTTATCCACCACACTAGCTAATGTCCCTTCACTCGCTATCTTGATGATGTGAGCGTTGCAGTTTGAGTATTGAAACTCGATACCCTGTTCCTTAGCAAACTCGAGGTCTATTTTTTCAGGGATTCGGGGCAGGGTATAAGCTGCGCTGACAAGGGTAGCCAAAACCCGATGCGCTCCCACCATCCCGCCCTTTTTCATCACCATCTTGATTTCTTCTGGCTCGAGGTCGGTGCAAAGCTCAAAATAGGTCTGTAGGTACTGGTCTTCGACCTTCATCAGCTTGCGGAAGATTTCGCTGGGCTCCTCGGTAATTCCGATGTAGTTGTCATAGCTTTTGGACATCTTGCGCCCGTCCGGCCCCACCAGCAGCGGCATGGTAAACACCACCTGTTCCTCGAGGCCATATGCCCGCTGCACCTCGCGCCCGACTAGCAGGTTGAACTTCTGGTCGGTTCCGCCCATCTCCACATCGGCCTTAATCGGCACCGAATCGTAGGCTTGGGCGAAGGGATAGAGAAACTCGTGGATGCCGATGGGAGTCCCAGTGGTGTAGCGATTTTTGAAGTCCTCGCGCTCGAGCATCTGGGCCACCGTGAGCTGCGAGGCTAGTTTGATAACCTCGGCGAAGCCTAAGTGCTCGAGCCACTCCGAGTTGTAGCGCAGCTCGAAGCGCTGGGGGTCTTCGGTAATCAGAATCTTGCCGACCTGCTCGACGTAGCTTCTGGCATTGGCGCGGGTCTCCTCGAGGGTTAGTGGCGGGCGGGTGACACTGCGGCCCGAGGGGTCGCCAATCATGGCCGTGAAGTCGCCGATGATAATTACCACTTTGTGCCCTAGTTCCTGAAATTGCCGCATTTTGCGTAAAACTACCGCGTGACCGATGTGAATGTCGGGCCGGGTGGGGTCGAGGCCGAGTTTTACGGTGAGTTTTCGCCCACGGGTAGCGGCTCCGCCGCTATCGGCCTTTAGCTTCTTCAGCAGTTCCCCGTCGGGAATGATGTCCACCGCTCCAACTTGTAGGGCCTGTAAGGCTTGGTCAGCCGTCATAAAGAAAAGTATATCGTTTGGGTTGGCAATTTACCGAGCCACTCTGGGGGTAAGCGGTATACTGTGGGCTGTGCGGAGTTGGTTGGTCTTGCTACTCATTTTGGCGGGAATCGCCTTCTACGCCCAGCGTTTTGGCTTGGCAGTGGGCTATGCGCCTTTTACTCCGGTGTTTTACTGGAACTATACCGGTGAGGCCACTTACGACCTCAGCACCACTGGTCTCGATGCTATCAAAATCAAGCTCGATGGACAGCTTAGCCAGGGGCAGCTCGAGGTGCTCGTCCGCAGAGGTGGGCAGCCCATTGCTTCTCCCGTGCAGTACAACAATAGCTTCAACGAAACCCTGAAGTATCAGACTGACCCAGGGGTGTACCAGATTCTCTTCAGGCTCGATAACGCCAGAGGTCAGATACGCTACGACTGGGTGGGAACCAAAAATGGCTACTAGCCACACCGCCTGAAGGTGTGCTAGACTCGTGAGCGGTTTGCCTCACGGGTCAAACCGTCAGGCAGAGTAATTGGAGAACTATGGCACAGAAGAAAACCGCTCGCAATCCGTCCGCCATGAAGCGGCACCGCCAATCGCTCAAGCGCCGTGCCCGCAACAAGGCCAAGATTTCCACCATCAAGACCATTAGCAAGAAGGCCGCCGCCCTTGCCAAGGAAGGCAACCAAGCCGAGGCCACTAAAACTCTGCGCTATGCTGAAAGCCTTATAGACAAGGCCGCCAAGAGTTCAGCTCTACACAAGAGCGCAGCGGCCCGCCGCAAGTCGCGTCTGATGAGCCGGGTCAATGGCCTGCTTAGCGGCAGTAAAGCCTAAGGGGTGTGGGCATGGGTAAGGGAGATCGCCGTACTCGCCGGGGTAAAATCTGGCATCGCAGCTTTGGCAAGGCCCGGCTGCGCAAAAACAAAAAATAACTCTCGAACAATAAGCACAGCCGGAGGATAATTTCCTCCGGTTTTGTTATGGCTACAGCAGGTTGCCATCGAGGTTTTCATACGAGAACGGGCTTTTCATGAAGGCTGCTCTAAGTATCCCCGAATCTGAATCTGACTAGCGCTATATCCGCAGTTCAATGACTTTGTAAAGGTTCGTTCCTGAAGGTGCGAGCGTCAGATTCGGGGAACCCCCTAAGGGGCCACAGTTATCAATCCCCCCACCCCCCCGGCTACAGGCTGAAGACTATCTACCTGAAGTTGGTATCACATTTTGCGCTATTTTTGCCGCTACTCCTAGCAGCAAAAGGGAGCTGGGTACAGTCTTTCTAAGCGAGTGGAGGGTTCTATTTTCTTTCTGAAAACCGCTCTAATCGCGCTGCAACTCACTTTTATGAACCGTTACAAAGCTACCCTCGTCGGTGAGCAAATCCACCGTTCCAGCCAGCGGGTTGAGCTTGGTGACTTTGCCGCAGGTTCCACTGATCGAGCAGGCTTTGGAGTTTTTGCGCGGCAGGTCGGCCAGCAGCTCGACGTACTGCTCATGCTCGTACTGCAAACAACACAGTAACCGTCCGCAGGGGCCGGAAATTTTTTCGGGGGAAAGCGGAAGTTGCTGGTCTCGAGCCATCTTGATGGAAACCTGGGCGAAGTCTTGCAGCCAGCTCGAGCAGCACGATTCCATCCCACAAGCCCCCAGCACCCCCAGATGAGCGGTCTGGTCGCGTGCGCCCAGCGCCACGAACTCCACCCTGGCCCCGGCCAGACGGTTAATCTCGTTCACCCAGCGCCTCAGATCTATGCGCTCCTCAGCCGAGTAATGCACCGCGATGTGGGTGCCTTCCAAGGTAAACTCACAGCCCAGCACCTTAGCCCGGATGCCCTCCCGGCGCAGCTTGGCCTTGAGCCACCACTGCACCTCTTCGCCTTTGCCTTTGAGCTGGGTGTGGGTCTGTAGGTCTTCAGGAGTAGCCAGCCGTACCACTTCACCTACCGCCCGCCCTAGCCGGGGAGCTGTGCGCACTTTAGCCAGTTCCAGGCCCCGGCGGCTACGTACCACCACCCAGGATTGCAGGGGTGGGGAATCGCCATTGAAGCTATAGTCGTAGATTTTGGGGCCGTGCGTGAATTTCACGCCTACGCAGTTCATTTCGCCTCCTGGTATATCTGTGAACTTTGCTTGGGGCAAAGGGTATTGAGTCTCATCCAGATTGCAACACAGTTACAATCCGTATCATATCGCGGTTCTCTGAATTTTGCCGCCCAGGGCAGCAACAAAATATCAGATGAGCACAATAAATAGGCCCAGGCTACCCCAAGGTTCTTTGCGAAAACCGCTCTAAGCCTACCAGGGTCACGGCCCGCCAGCCCGCCGGAAACTACCCTTCTCTAGGGCATCAGCGCAGCCTCGAGAGGCGCAGGGCCAGCAAGGTCTGCACCAAATCCTCCCCCACGTAGGCGGCTAGTGCGTCCTGGGCTTGAGCGACACTCTGCAAAGCCTGCGCATACTGCGGCGATTGGGGGGCGAAAGCCTGCCGCAAACGGCGGCCCAGATAGGGCAAAGCCCCATCGAGCTCGAGCAGTAGCTTCAGGGCCTCCAAAGTTTGTGCGGGGCCAGAAGATAAGGCTTCAATCACGCCATCGGTTCTCCCGGTTAGCTTGCCGAACTCCGCCGGGTTGTCCAACGCCCACCGCACTCGCCCTACCGAGCCCTCGGCGAACGCCAGGAGGTCGGGGTCAGAGCTCAGGGTGCGTAAGAGGGCCTCCGGCAAGGGAGCAAAAGCCACCTCGAGGCTGCGGCTGACCAGCGTAGGCAACACGGTTTCGCGCTCGGGAGCGATCAGGATAAGCCGGGCGTACATGGGGGGCTCTTCCAAGACCTTCAGCAGGGCGTTGGCCGCGGGCTCACCCAGCAGGTGAGCCCCATCTATCACGACTACCTTGATTTTGTAGCGCGGATAAGTAGCAATCCAGTCCAGCACATTCTCCCCCGCCCCCTCGGTTTGCCCGCTGGCTGGGCGCGGGGCAATCTGCTCCAAGCGAATTTGGGGCACACGGGCTTTTTTGCCGCTTTTGGTCTCGGCCTCGGGGCTGATTTCCAGATAGTCGGAGAGCACTCCCTGGCGGCAGGAAGAACAAGAACCGCAGGGCGGGAAACCCCCCTCGCAGTTGAGTCCAGCAGCAAACCAGCGAGCCACTGTCCGCCGCCCTACGCCTTCTGGCCCCGTAAATAGCAGGGTTTGGGCTTTGAGGCGCGGCAGCAGCTCGAGAATACGGCTATGACCAAGAATCATAACCGGATTCCGGGGAAAAACCTATACGGGCTGGTGTTGACACTCCCCTGGCGAGATAGCGGGAACCGATGGGGGTGTTTACCTTCAAGACGGCTCGAGTGTTTCAATATCCACACCCACCCCGACTTTCGACTTTCCCTTATATCCAACACCCGGCCCCCTATTTACCAAGTACCAGCCGCTCGTACAGCCACATCGGGAAGTTTTCGTGGTGTAAGCGGGTCAGGACGTGCTCGAGGTTATATTTCACCCGGAAAAACTCCACGCTGTCCTCTTCGCTGTCCCAGATGGCATAAGCTGCTCCGGGCACGCCGTCGCGGGGCTGGCCGGTGCTACCCGGATTGATGATGGTGCGGGCTTTGGGGGCCAGGATCAGCTCGCCCCCGTGGGCATAACGCTGGTAGCGTACCCAGTTGTTGCGTGGCCCGGCATCGCCCGCGTAGGCCCGCTGAGCTGCACCCACTGCTTCACCCCGGACTTCGCTCCTGGCCTCGAGGCTCAGATAAACCCCCGCCAGGTGGGTATGGCCGTGAAAGACCCAGCGCTGCTTGGTGCGGTTGAACACGTCACGAGCCTGTTCGATTTCCTCGAGGTAGGCCAGCGGGTCGAGCGGGCTGCCATGAACCATCAGTGCTCCCTCGACCTCGAGTGTCCAGGGTAGTTTTGAGAGGTATTCACGGTTTTCTGGCGCGAGGCGCTGGGCCTGCCAGGCCAAGATTTCCAGTACCGGGCCATCTATCTGCATTGAGCCAATTTCCAGCAGCCAGATATCGTGGTTGCCCATCACACCCCTGGCATCCACCGAACGCAGCCAGCTCACCACCCGGTCGGCATCCGGGTAGTAACCCACCGCGTCACCCAGAAACAGCACCTGATCGTAGCCTCTGGCCTCTTTGAGGATGGCCTCGAGGGCAGGCCAGTTGCCGTGAAGGTCAGAAACAATCAAGTAACGCACAACATCTCATGATACTGGAAAGGAGATTGGATTGTGGGGAAACCTGCTGCTCTAGGTCAGCTTGGCGGTTGCAGTGGCCGGGCTCGAGGCCCGGCGACGCAGGCGGCGGTAGAGCAAGATGGAAGCCCAGATACCCAGCAGAGCGACCAATTCCCAAAGGGTGCCCGCCCACAGGTTTTCGCTATTGACGAAAGCTGGAATGTTGTATAGCACGCCGATGGCTACGATATGCCCAGTAAAAGTCCACAGCGAGGCTGAGCCCAGAGGAACCAGCAACCAGCCCAGCGCCCAGTTGAGCGGCCTCCACAGCCATGTAACCAAGACGTAGAAAGCCTGGATATATAAGGCAGTCAATAACAAGCGCAGAGGCGAGAGGTTGGTTTTGTTGTCCTCACCCAGCGCCAGGGCCGGAAGGCCCGGCCACAGGCTACTGCCGTGGGTGTAGTTCCAGATTAGAGCGATTGCCAGGAGCACGATAACCAGGCTCGAGATGTTACGCAACAAGGCCACCCTGGCCAGTAGGCGGCTGAGGTCGGCACGATGGAAACCCAGCACCAGCCCACCATAAAACAGCAGTTGCCAGGAAGCAGGCAAGAACAAGGAGGCGAAGTTGGTGGGGTCGAGGTTGATGGCATCGTGGCGAACCTGGCTAATCGCGTAAAGAGCGCCGGAAACCACCAGCACTAGCCAGCCTTTTTTGCGGAACAAGGCCAGCATCACCAGCGGTGACAACACCATGAACAACACGTACAGGGTGAGGATTTCCGAACCCGCGTAGCCTTGGCGCAGGGTCAGGATGGGCCAGACGGGCTCGAGCCAGGCTTTTTTGGGCCAGGGGTCGTCCCAAACCCTGAGCCCCGTGAGCAGGCTCCAGGCCCCAAAGCCCAGCGCGATCAGGATAGCCGTGCGGTAAAGCACCACCGAACGCAGCAGCAAGCGTTCCACCGTCTGCGCGAAGGTTTCCCTGGCGGCCAGCAGACCCAAAGTCAGGCCAGAGATGAAGTAAAAACCCTCAGCAGCGCTGGTATAGAACTGAATATTCCCAGTGATATACAAAAGGAAAGAACTCGCGCCGATGTGGTCTACGGTCATGACGAACAGGCAATAGCCCCGCAGAAAATCAATCCGCAGGTCGCGCCCCCCTTTGGGGGGGTAGGCCAGGTTTTGGAGCCAGGGTAGTGTCACCCCGCCAGGATACCGCCAATCCCCAAGTAAGGATGGTTTATTTTGCCCCAGACAGCGTAACCATAAGCGTGAACAAGCCCAAAAAGCGTTTCGTCACCAGCCCCGCTCGAGCCTTCCTCTGTAGCCAGATACCCCCGCTGAGAGCAGGCTGAACATCAAACAATTAACGCCCAAGGCTTATAGCGTTTTTCCATTGCACAGTCGTAATTTATCGCGTTTCCCACCCTTAGGACCCACGCGGAGTCAAGGGCCACAGGCCCCCCGCGCTGCGGGTACTGGTGTGCCCTAATGTACCCCGAACAACAAAAACCGTGGTTCGGGGTATTCGTGAGAATTGCTCTAGGCGGTGCAAGGTTCATGAAAACCGCTCTATACTCGATAGGTCGTGAAGATTCGCCCGCTCGCCTCTAGCGATATACCTCAACTCTTCGACCTTTGGCAGCGCCGTTGGGGCCAGCTTTTCCCTTTGGATCAGGCCCTGTGGAATCAGCAGACCAGCGGCGACCCCCAGCACTATCGCCCCGACCTCTCCTGCGTACTCCACGAGGCTGGCCCGGTGGGGTTCATAGGGGTAAAGACCCCACCTCCGATTCCGGCCTGGCCCAAGCAAGACCCCCAGAATGCCTGGATTAGCTACTTGCTGCTCGAGCCGGGCCGTGAAGAATTGGGGAAAAAGCTGCTCGAGCACAGCCTAAACCAGCTCGAGCAATTGGGCTACCACAAGGTAGCCTATGGCTCCGACCCCTGGCATTTTTTCCCCGGCCTGCCGCTGGAAGACTCTCCCTTGGAGCGGGTTCTGCTCGAGGCGGGTTTTGAGGCAGGCGGTGTGGCTCAGGACTTTCACCGCATTTTGGGCAATTACCAAGTTCCAGCAAAAGCTATCGCCGACTTGGAGAAAAGTGGTTTCCAGATTGCCCCGTGTGGCCTCGAGGATATCCCCAGACTCCTTAGCTTCTTGGCGGAAACCTTTCCTGGGCGCTGGTATTACGAGACGGTGCGGCGTTTGCAAAGCGAACTCGAGCCATCCAACTTGCTGCTGCTCAAGTCGCAACAAGAAGTTTTGGGCTTCTGTCATCTATATCCCAAACACAGCAGACGCATCGGCCCCGGCCTGTACTGGCTGCGGGCCTTCTCACCAAATCCCGGCGGCCTCGGCCCCATCGGGGTGTCCGAGAAGGTGCGCGGTACGGGGCTGGGTATGGCCTTGCTGGGATATGGGGTTGAGCGACTCAAAAATTTGGGGGCAGAAGAAATTGTCATTGATTGGACGACCCTGGCCGACTTCTATGGAAAACTCAGCTTTGGGGCTTGGCGGAGTTACAAAGCCTATTGGAAGTTGCTGGGGTTGCGCAAGGCCCAAAGCGAGAAGCCGTGGGCTGAAAGCTCGCCCCAGACGATATAATCGCTCCATCAAGGAAACATCTTCCGAACCTAAGCTGCGGTTAGCTATGGGCAGAAGCACACAAAACCGCTCTACAATATGGTGCGAACCAGCGGAAAGCTACCAATCAGGGCCAGGACAATACCTGCTACTACCCAGGCCACCGCACCCGCCAGGGCTCCTTTGGAGCGGCGAAACAGCCAGCCCAGAAAAACGCTTGCCAGCAGAAAATAAACCGTGGGGCCGGGAATCGCCAGCGCGAACAGCAGGGGAACCATAAAAGCACCCAACTCGCGATAGCGTTCACGGAAGAAGGCGTAGCCCACCCCCCGGATGACCACCTCGAGCAGTGCCAAGCCAAAAAACACCGGATACAGCGCGTCCAGATTGCCCAGCTCCAGAGGTCGCGCGATATAGCTATACACCACCAATAAGGCCAGCAGAACCAGCCCCGCCCAACTGCCTTCTACCCAGGTGCTACGAGGCCCCAAGGTGTTAACCATGCCTTGCCGCCCCACCCCGCGCAGGGCAATAAAAAGGGCAAAAGCACCGTAGAGCAGGTAAAAAAGCGGTCGCACCACCGAGGCTTGTACGGGGGTGAAGGCGGCCAGAATGTTCTGGTACAGCAGATGCCCCAACCCCACAGCCAGCAAACCTGCCAGCAAAAATGCCGCAACCAGCCACAAATACAGCGAACCAGGGCCAAACTTTCGCTCGGCAGTCATCTCTACCGTGCGCATGGGTTCGATGCGGCTTTCGCCAAACAAAACCAGGGCCAAAAAAACCAGGAAAAGCACCAGCCAGGGCCAGGTTTTGCCCAGCAGGGCCGAAGGCAAGCTGATGCGTGAAGACAGTTGGCGTAGCACCAGAGCACCTTTATCCGACTGGCCCTGCCCGTAGTAGACCATCGCCAGGAGGCTGAGAGTTTTGGTGTAGTCGGGATCCAGCGGCCCCAGTTTGGGCAACACCCCTTCCAGGGTTTTGGCAGCAGCATCGGTCTGACCGGTGAGCCACAGCAGTCGGGCTTGGGCGAGTTGCTCTTTGGGGCTACTCCCTAACCAGGGTAGGGCCTCGGTGGGCTTTCCCAGTTTCTCGGCCAAGCGCGCCACGCCTAAACGGGCTTCTTCCGAGGCGGTGGCTTTACGGTAGGTCTCGAAAGCATCCTCGTAGCGCCCCAGTGCTTCGTAAGCCTGGGCCTGCACCAGGATGACCTCGGTACTCAAGGGGGGAGGCAAGATTTTGAGTGCGTCGGCTGGACGACCTTGCAGCAGGTCGGCTTTGGCCTCGAGAAAACGCACCTCAGGGTCGTCGGGTGCGGCCTGGATGATCTGCTGAAGATAGGGCTGAGCCTGGGCCACCTGGCCCCGCTCGAGCCAGATTCTCGCCAGCAGCTTTTGGCTGGGCAGATGGTTAGGGTCGGCTACTAGAGCCAGTTCGCAAGTCGCTTGAGCGCTGTCCAATACCCTCTGCTCGTAGAGAGCGCGGCACTGAGCATAATACCCATCGGCCCCCAAAGGAGCGGCCACCGTGATTCCAATTAATGCGATTCCTACGGCAAAAGGAAGCGCTCGTAACGCCATCATGGGGGTAGTGTAACATGGCCTGCGGCCCTGCTAGACGGCAGATGCACATCCGGTAAAATCAAGGGGCAAAAATAACTCAGTGAGCCGGGAGTTTTGCGGCTATGGGAGGATGTTTGATGAAGCATCTGGGAGTGTGGTGGATAGCGGTATGGGTGATGCTGGCACTGGCCCAAAGCCCGGCGGCGCTTAGCAAGATGGTTGATGATGGCAAGTTTGAAGATGCGTATAACGCGGGCCTCAAACTGGGCAGTGCCCCTGGCTTCGTCCTGGCTGCCAAGGCGGCCAGCTTCTATGCCACCTACCAGGCTAGGGACAACGAGAAAGCCGACTGGTTTGGCAAGGCCGAGGCCAGCGCCAAAAAAGCCATCCAGGCCGATGACAGCAACCCCGAAGCCTATTTCGAGTTAGCACGGGCTCAGGGTCGGTTGGCCCAATACCGGGGCATTTTAGATAGCCTGGGTCTAGCCAACAGCATCAAAGATGCCCTGGACAAGACCCTCAAGCTCAACCCCAAACACGCTGGGGCCAAGGTGGCCCTGGCACTGTGGAACCAATCGCTGGTCTCCAAAGGGGTGGGTTGGCTGTATGGAGCCAATGGTGGAGCGGTGATTCCCCTATTTCAAGAAGCCATTGCCCTCGAGCCTGACACCATCATCCACAAGGTCGAATACGCCGGGGTGCTGGCCCAGATGGGCAAGAAAGACGAGGCCCGCAAGCAGTACGAGACCGCTCTGGCAATCGCCCCCAAGACCGCCGCCGACAAGTTTGACCTCGAGCGGGCCAAGCGAGAACTGGCCAACCTCAAATAAAAATTGCCTTAGGCGCAGAGCCAAAGGCCGAAGGTCGAAGGCTACAAGCAAAAGGCAAAAAGCTACACCAGGACAGTCTAATTGCCCTATCAAGAAACACCGTCTGGGACGCGGCAGGTGTTTTTAGGTTTTTGATCTTCAGCCTTTAGCCTTCGGCTTTCGAAGCTGTGCAATGGAGCATTTCTCTCAGGTTATTCGATAAACTAAAGCCATGCCGGACACGAAATCCCAGCTTTTTATCAACACATCCGAACACCAGGCCCTCCAGGAACTCCTGCGGTTTCCTCTCGCCGACGCGCTTTTTGGTCGCCGCTCGAGGCGCTTTTCTCTCGGCGGTGAGGTTCCCGACGGGCCTCTTGCGTATAAATCGCTCTACGCGCCGCTTCCGCTGTCGGAACTCGAGCGCCTCCTGATCCTCACCGCTGTCTCGGGCGTAACCGGCTGGCACTATGGCATCACCCGCCATGCCAACATCGCCCCCAAACTCCCCAGCTATTCGGGGGCGGCTGCGGGGCGCAGCTTTCCCAGCGCCGCCGGGTTCCATACCTCGCAAGTCTTTTTCACCGACGACAGCGGAACCTATACTTTCAAAACCCGCGATGCCGCTGTATTGGTGCCGCACACAGCGGACGGAGAGCCGGATGTGCTCGAGCTGGTGCAGGCTCACGCGCAATATATCCACAAGCTCCGGGATGGGCGTTTGCACATTCCCCGGCGCGAGCCTTTCATGGCCGGGCACAACGCCTGGAACGCCAACGTGCCGGGCAGTCTGGTGGTCTGGCCGGTGGCCGACGTGGCCCAGCATCAATTGCTCAAACTGATATTTATCGCCCAGAACGGTTTCGTCATCTACGACGATATTAATAACCGGCGAATTCCTGGCCTCGAGAAGTTCTCCCACATAGACGCAGAAAAACCCTATCCCCTCTCGGCCTTCGACCAGGCCACACTTTCCGAGGTTTCAGCGGAGATCAGCACCGCCACCTTCGCGGGCCACCTGATGCAGCAAGCCATGGGCCTGGGCGGCTGGATGCTCAACGGCCTCGACCGGGTGCGAACTCTGGGTGCTTCGGGCGATCCCGAGGTGCCGGGCCTGGGCTTTCGTTACGACTTCAAACCGGGCTGGTCGCGGCCCAATCCAACTGGGCTCGAGGGCCTCTTCGAGGGCTTTTGCCCACCGCATTTCCCCGACATGCGTAGCGCGGTGGAGGCTTTGGTCGAGCGCAAATACCGCCAGGGTGGGCCATTTAATCCTGAAACGCCTGGCCCTTGGAAAGACAGCGCAGGTGTGCGTTCGGCGGCCCAGCCCCATCACGAATGGCTGATAGACCTGGTGGCGACCCAAGCCCAGTATCTGTTCGATACCTTCGGCAAATTCCCCGCCACCGTGCCCACCATCTACACCCTGATGTTTTTGCAGACCCATCATCTGGACTTGGAATACTACGACCATTTGTTCGAGCCCGGCGCATATTTGCCGACACATGCGGAGCATTTACAGCGCTGGCATGGCCTCGAGCCCCAGGACTTGCCCAAGCGCGAGGATTAAGCTTTCCGTTCTAACTTTCGCAAGCCCCCCTCGAGGTTGTAGACCTGGGTATATCCGGCAGCCTCGAGGTACAGCCCCGCCAGCTCACTCATCAGTCCGCGTTCGCAGACCAGCAGGATCGGGCGGTCTTTGGGCAGCGCATGGTTGCCATTTTGGATGTCCTGTAGTGGAACCCGGAGGGCGCTCTGGAAACGGCCCTGAAGGGGCTGCTCGAGAGGCCGCACGTCCACGACAAGCGGGTGGTCGCCCAGGAACGGCTCGAGGTCGGCAGGTTTCAGCAATTTCATACCCCTGAGACTACGCCAAGGGAAGTTTCCTGACTAGAATCTGGTCTATGGCATAGTTTGGTTAATCCGTCCTTCACCCCGACCCCTCGATATGCAGAGCTTGTTGGGACGACCGCGAAGCCGCACAGCGGCGGGTTTTGCTAGCGCACACTTCTGTCGAGTTACCGGGGGAGTCGAGTTTGCCTACAGATCAGAAGCCTATCCGGCAAGGCTAAACCCACAAAGTCTATTCTTCGGCGGGAGTGATTTGGTGGATTCTGGAGTTCGGCATTCGTCATTACTCTTGCTGAACTACCATCAGCGTTTCTTATCTATCGGCTATAAGCTATTAGATATTAGGCTATGACCTTACGCACCCGCATCACCCTGCTCACGCTGGCCCTGCTGGCTTTCTCCTTGTTGTTGATTGGCGCATCGGTCTACGGAACGCTGCGGGGAACCCTCTACAACAGCCTCAACAACGACCTACAAAGCTCGTCGCAGACAGCGATTAGCTTGATTAAAGATAAGGGTTCGCTGGCCGACTTGCCCAGTACCGTCTACGGCACCGCGCTCCTGATCCCACCCACCATTGCCAGCCCCACCGTGGACGACATCATGGGTGGGGCGGCTTTCTTGATACCGCCTTCGCTGGCTGCCAGCAACCAAAATCCCCTGCTGGGCCTTTCGGAAAAAGCCCTGAACGCGGTTTTGCAGTCGGGTGGAATTTATACCTCGACCCATCTGGTGCAAATCGACGGTCAGGAAGTTCCCTTGCGGGTGCGGGCGGAGCGGGTCATCACCGAGGTGGCCGGTTTTCCGCTGGGATTATCTCAGGTGATTTTGTTTGTGGGCAAGTCTGTCGAGCCCATCGAGGTTTTGTTGCGGGATTTTGCCCAAATTTATACCGCCACGGCCATGTTGGTGTTGCTCTTTGGCGGGCTGTTGGCCTACCGCCTGGTGCGGCGCACTCTGGAACCCCTCGAGTGGGTCGCCAAAAAAGCCGAGCAGGTCAGTGATAAACCGGATAAACTGCCCGAACTCGAGGGCAACAACGAGGTAGCCTCGCTGGTACGCTCGCTCAACCGGATGCTGACCCGCCTCGAGACTTCCTGGGAAACCCAAACCCGCTTTCTGCTCGATGCCTCCCACGAGCTGCGCACGCCGGTCACGGCCATTCTGGGCCACGTGGGCTATTTGATGCGGCGCACCCAGCTCACCCCACAACAGCGCGAAAGCCTCGAGGTAGTGGGGCGCGAGAGCGAGCGGATGCGCAAACTGGTGGGGGATTTGCTCGAGCTATCGCAGTCGGGGGGCTGGCGGGTCGAATTGGGTTCGGTGCACCTTGCCACTGTGCTCTACGAAATCGAGGAGGAATATGGACGCAGTTTCGAGGGGAAAATTGAGGTGGAAGCCCCCGATAATATCTGGGCCTTGGGCGACCCCGAGCGGCTGCATCAGGTGGTCGCCAATTTCGTGTCCAATGCCATCAAGGCCGGTTCGACGCGCATCCGACTGGTGGTTAGAGACCTCTCCGAGCGGGTGGTAATTCGTGTGGAGGACAACGGCGAGGGCATCCCCGCCGAGCACCTGCCCCATCTGTTCGAGCGCTTTTACCGCGTGGACAAAGCCCGCGACCGCGAGCGCGGAGGTAGTGGCCTGGGCCTCGCTATCGTGCGCTCGATTGTGGAGGCTCACGGCGGCAGCGTGTGGGTGGAAAGCGAGCCAGGCAAGGGCTCGGTATTTAGCGTTTCGCTCAAACGGGCTACAGCCCCGCAGCCGGAGTTGGCAGGGTAGAGCGGTGAGCAATGAGCTAGGGTCAACTAAAACCCCTCTGCCCTCCGAGCACCTCTCCTAATATGTGCGGATAGTAGCGTCCTGGACGGATACAGATAATAGCGTTTCCAAGGGGAGGCAGGGCGCGCCTATCGGCCTTCTTGCGAGTCTATCTAAAGCCAGCTCGAGCTGTCGTGTCAGGCGTAGCTATTGGCTAGAGCTATCGGCGACTCTGAGCAGAGCACTGCCAATAGGGTCTCCCTACCGCTTCTTCAGCCCACGCAGCCGCTCTGCCGCCTCCGTCGCGCTAATCTCGCCTTTTTCCAGTGCCGCCAGCACTCCGTCTTTCTCCTCGGTAGAAGGGACGGCAGCTTCGGGCTCGTCGCCCAGGTCTTCATAGCCCAAGGTGCGCAGCATCCCGTTGAAGCGCGAGAGTACCGTCGGATACGAGACCCCCAGGATGCCTCCCACCTTGCGCAGGTTGCCCCGCGTTTTGATATATAGCCGCATGAACTCGAGCTGCTCTGGCGGCAACAGGGCGAACTCGTTGGGGGCATACTCCCCGCGAATTTCGGTACGGCACTCGGGGTTGGCGCAGATTAGCCCGGATATACGCACCTGGCTACCGCAAGCCGGACAGGCCGTGGGCATCGGATAAATTTTCATGTGGGTTCTCCGGCGGGGGTTGGGTTTTTCATGGGTAAAGCCCCAGTTGGGTCATCGCGCCAAGGTCGTCGCGCAGCATGTGGTGTTCGACCACCTTGCCCTGGCGGATGCGGAAGAAGTGGACGTGCTCCGCAAAAAACCGCTTTCCGGTGGGGGCGAAGTCCAGGTAGTCACCGGTGTGCCGTCCGCTCACCAGCACCCTCGCCACCACCCGCTCTCCGGTGCAGAGCAGCTCCTTGACCTCGAGTTCCAACTCGCTAAAAGCCCCCCGCACCCATTCCACGCTGGCCTTGAATTCCTCGGCTCCCTGGCCTTCACTGGCATCGGGTGCGGCATGGTTGAGATAATCCGAGGCTATGTAGTCTTCAGCCTGCTCGAGGCACCCACTCTGGAAAGCCTGGAAAGCTTTGTGTACCACGGCGATATTGCTCAAGGACATATTCCACCTCACCAGATGCCCACCTTGACCTGGACTTTGTTTTGAACCTCGACCTCGACCAGCCCGAAGGGCGACAGCTTGCGCAGTTCCCAGGTTTGGCCGTGTACCGCCCGCAGCACTTGCAGCACGTACTCAGTCTGGGGCCTGTAGCCTTCCCGGCGGATAATCCAGGCCGCGACGGCGGGGGCCAGCTCGAGCAAGCTCAGCGGCGCAAAAAAGAAGAGGGGTATCGGCAGTTCCCGCACCCGAACCCACACGTAAACCAAGCGGGGACGTAGTAAAAAGATCTTTTGCAGAACCCGTGAGCTGTCAGAAGGTTTGATCTGTGCAAGCATAGTCGCCCTCCTGGAGGTGATAACGCTGTGTCGCAGGGCACAGGTCGCAGGTCGCATGACGAAACCCTTATCTTTGGCCTGAGACCTGAGACTCGAGACTTGCGACATCGGCTCAGACCACCTCGATCAATACTTTCATGGGGCCGCTCATCTTGCCGTTGGTGTCGCCCATCTTGGCGATATCGTTGATTTCCACGTCCAGCAGGCGGCCCTCTGGCAAGTCGTGCTTGAGCATATCGAAGATACCCGCCAAATCTATGCCCTGTGCGCCCAGTTCGGCTTTGGCATCGGGCGGGATAAAGTTGGAAGCGAACTTGGCCAGCGAGGCCGGGACATTCACCTTTACCTTCACATCCTGACCGTCCACAATGATGCGAATCATCTTGGCGATGCCTTTGGCAGGCTGAGGCGTGGTCGCCAGAGAGTAGGCGTAGCCCGCGTTCTGCTGGGTCTTGGCCGCACTCTCGTCCACGGCCTCGAGCAGCCGCAGGGCTTCTTCAATGGAAATCTTGCCTTCCTTGACCATGTCCATGATGCGTTTTTTGTCTTCCATAGTGCTCCTTCGGAGCGTTGACCGTTTACGGTTTACCGTTCACCGCAAAATCGAAAATCTTGCTGCTTCCCAATTCGCGCCTTTGATCTTGCCGTAAACGGTCAACGATCAACGTCATTTCGCCTCGAGTTCCAGACTGCCCATGCGCACGAACACCTCGAGCGCAGCCTTACCATCACCGAGTTGTAGACTGCCGCCGTTCCCGGCAAAGCCCTTGGTTTCCAGGTTGCCCATGCTGACCCCGCTCTGCACACGCACACTCGTGCCCTTTTCTAGCTCGAGTTCGGCGTTGCCCATCGTCACCCGCAGGCGGTGTGAGCCTTCTTTGAGCAACAGCGAGCCTTCGATATTTCCCGCACTCACTTCCAAATCCAGACCCTGCACCTCGTCTAGCTCGACATTCCCCGCCATCACTCGGCCTTTGAGAAAAGCGATGCCCTCGGCTTCAATCTGGGCAGCCTTGCTATCTACCTCGAGGCCCCAGCCCGGCGGCAGGCGCATCTCCACCGGCCCCACGTGGCCCAAAATTCCCAGGAAGCTGCCCCCCGGCAGGCGCGGCGTGACCTCCAAATCTTGCCCCACCTGGCGCACTTCTGCGCTGCCCTCGATATGGGGCTGGGACAGGCTATTGTCGAGCTTGGCCTCGAGCGCCCCAGCCAGCAAGCGCACCCGCACCCACCGCAGCGGTTGGGCCTCACCCGAAGGCGGCAAGGTTTCGCTCTTGAAACCGGCTTTCCCTGCGGCTGCTCCGTTGCTTCCCACCGCATCCCTGATGACCTGGTCGGCCTGGTTCAGGGCCTGGTCGGCTTCGTCCAGGGCCGAGTAGAGCAGGTTGGCTTCTTCCTGAGTGATTTTGCCCGCGCCCAGCAGGGCTTGAATGCGTTCACGCTCGGACATTTTGATCCTCCAAAGTCAGGTCGCCACTCATCACGTTGAGCAGCAATCGAGCCTTACCACCACCAACGGTGCCGCTTACCTTGCGCTTTTCCTGAGTGAAATTGCCGTGCCCATCCAGCTCGCCGCTGGAGAGCTTGCCCAGCACCTGCACCGAGCTGTCGCGGAAGCGGATTTGGACATCGCCGCTCATCACCTCGAGCCTGTGCTCGCCTTCGCTGAGGATGAGTTCGGCCTCTAAGTCGCCGGACATAACCCGCAGGTCTACCCCGCGCACGTCAATCAGCTCGACATCGCCGCTGGCGACGTTCCCGCGCACGAAGGGCAGCCCGTTGACCTCGAGGTTTCCTGAGGCCAGCTCGACTTCTAAGCCCCAACCTTCGGGCAAGTGAATCTCGGGGTCGGAGCCAGAGCTATAGTCAAAGTCCCAGTTGATGTTCAGGCCCAAAAATTTAGTCAAACCTTTGCGGCGGGAGCTATAATTACTCGAGATTACTAAGTCCTGACCCTGCTCCTGCACCTGTACGTCGCCCTCGATGCGGGGTTTTTGCAGGTCTTTGTCGAGGTAGACCCCTAAGTCTTCCGAATCCAGCCGCACTTTGAGCCAGCGCAGGTTCGGCAGGTAGCTGATGTCATCCTCTCCCCTGTTTTGCGGAGCGATTGGTGAAATAGGCGGCACGGGTGGGAGGGGAATCTCGAGGCGGCTGGGGGTCTCGACTTCGGCTAGCGCGTCGAGCAGTAGGGCGGCTTCCTCAGGGGTGATTTTGCCCTCGCTGACCAGGCGAATAATGCGTTCGCGTTCGTCCATAGGCGCTCCTATAGCGATTGGGTCTGCCGCACCGCAGGGGGCAGCTTTGAGGGCTCTAAAGTCTCGGCCCAACCCCTTAGCCACTCGGCGATGCGGTGACGGAGGGAGCTTTGGGGAAGCTGGCGAAACAGGTCGGCCTCGAGGCGCAACTGTGCGGTCTTGGCCTGGGCTTCAATTTGAAGTTTTGCAAACTCGCTACCCAACATACATGGCCTCCTTGGTTTAAGAGTATAAACCTCGGGTTTATATTATGTCAAGTTGAGCTTTATTTATTATTAGGTTTTGTTTTCATTTGATTGGACGAGCCCTTCAAAAAGCTTGATTCTCTCTACCAGTACGGCGATTCCACCCTGCCAGAAGGCTTCGCTCTCGAGGTCGAAGCCAAAATGCGCGGCCAACTCCTTGGCCGGATATTTGCCTACCGAGGCCAGCAGGTGGTCGTAGTGGGCCACGAACTCTGGCCCTTCTTGCTGATATTTACGGTACAGCGCCAACCCGAAGAGCTGCCCGAAGGCGTAGGGATAGTTATAGAAGTTGGAGCCGTAGTAATGACCCTTCACAGCCCACATATAGGGGTGAAAACTAGCCAGGCCATCGCCGTAGGTCTGGGTCTGGGCCTGGGTGGTCAGGTCGCAGAACTCTTCCGGCGAAAGTTCGCGCTCGCGGCGTTTGGCGAAGACTGCCTGCTCGAATAAAAAGCGAGCGTGGATGTCCACGATCACCTGGGCTGCTCCCTGCAAAATGCCCTCGAGCACCACCACCGCCTCACCCTGCGGCAGCACCCGCAAGGCGGCTTCGCCCACTACGGTCTCGTTCATGATGGAGGCCGTCTCGGCCAAGGTCATGGGCTCCTGGCGCAGTAGATAGGGCACATCCCGCAGGCAGTGATTGTGGTAGGCGTGGCCTAGCTCGTGGGCCATGGTGGAGACCGCATCGAAGGAGTCTTCGTAGTTGGTCAGGATGCGCGAGAGACCCCCACCGATGGAGGCACAATAGGCTCCGCCCACCTTGCCTTTGCGCGGGGGTGCGTCAATCCAGTGCTCGGCATAGGCCCGCGCGGCCAGGTCGGCATCGGCCCGTGAAAACTTGGTCAGATGCTCCACGATAAAAGCCCGCCCCTCTTCCCAACCCCATTTTTTCTGCAAATGGCCTACCGGGGCGAATAAATCCCACCAGTCCAGCTTGCTTTTGCCCAGGGCCTTGGCCTTGGCAGCAAAATAGCGCCGCCAATCAGGAAAGCTCGAGACCATCGCGCTTTGCATGGCCTGCAAGGTTTTGCGGGTGATGCGGTTCTCGAAAAGGGTGGGGGCGATGTCGTCTTCCCAGCCCCGCTTGCGGTTGAGCGTCGAGACCTCACCCTTGTAGCCGTTCAGGGCGGCAGCGATGGCGGTCTGGTTGGCTTTCCAAGCCATCAGCTCGGCCTCGAAGGCGGCCCGGCGAACCGCTGGGTCGGGATTGGTTGCCAGGTTGCGTACGGCGGGCATGGGCAATTCCTGGCCGTCCACCACAGCGGTGATTTGACTGGTGAGGTTGCCGTGCAGCTTGACCCAGCCCCGCCCCCCCGACAACGAGAGTTCGGAGGCCAGCACTTCTTCAGTCTCGGACATCTGATGCTGGGCCTGCACCTTGGCCTCGTCAATCAGAATTTGGTATTGGCCTGCCTGCACGGCCTCAGCGTCCAGTTTTGCCAGCCAGGAAGTGCGGCGAGGAAGCTGTTTCTGGTACTCGAGGTACAGGATGTCCAGCTCAGAGAGCTTGGCCTGCGCGGCTTGGTCGGCGCTGTTGGTGTCCACCAGCATAAAAACATAGCTATACAGCGGCAAGAACTCTTCACCAAAGGCGTTGAGGCGTTCTACCAGGGTCTGAAACACTGCTCGGTCAGAAGGCTGCGCGGGTCGCTCGGCAATCTTGTTGGCATCGAAAAAAGTTTTGAGTTCACGCAGTTGGGCCTCGAGGCTGGCCCAGCTCTGTTCAAACTTGGGCGACTCGAGGCCCGGAAAAAGCGGGCTCAAGTCCCACCTGGGCAACTCACTGACCGTGCTCATCATTCTTAGTATACGCGAAGGGCAGAGAGTTAAACGCCAGGCATCGAACGACTACCGCTGAACGTCAAACGCTCAAAGTCAAAAACTAAAAACCCAGATTGCGTCCCAGACGGAGTTTATTGATAGGGCAATTATATTGTCCTGGTGTAGTTTTTGGCCTTTTGTATTTTGTCTTGGCCTTTAGCTCTCTGCTCTTTGCCCTCGGCCTTCGGCGTTTAGCGTTGGGCGTTTGACGTAAGACGGTCTTTAGCTCTCGCTTTGCTCACAACTCACAGCTCTACTCGCTCGAGCACTACCACGGCCAGAGCGTGAGTGCGCTCGTGCGAGAGCGAGAGGTGTGCCCGCAGGTTGTCCAGCCGCATAGGGTGGGCGATGGCCTCCACGAAGCTCAGATACGGTCTGCGCCCATCGGTCTCGACCCAGACCTCGCGCCAGCCGAAATTCTCCGGCCAACATTTCTGAAAGGCTTCCTTGGCAGCGAATCTCGCGCCCAGGGAGGGCAAGGGGTCGGCTTTGCTGAGACAGTACTCGAGTTCCACGGGAGCGAAATGGCGCTGCAAAAAGCGCTGGGGATGCTGCTGCCACACCTGCTGCAGGCGCTCCAGGGCTACGAGGTCGGTTCCAATTGCGACGATGGGCATCGAGTACGATTCTATAGCGTGGATTTGCCCAAGCCTTTTCTAACCCGCATGGCCGAGCTTCTGGGTGAGGAGTATCCAGAGTTCTTGAAGTCCCTCACTGCCCAAGACCGCAGCTATGGCTTGCGCACCAATACCCTCAAGCTCAGCCCCCAACAACTCCGGCAAATCAGCGACTGGGAACTCGAGCCGATTCCTTGGAGCCCAGAGGGTTTTTATTACCCCGCCGAAGCCCGTCCGGGGCCCCACCCTTACTTCTACGCAGGGCTCTACTACATCCAAGAGCCTTCGGCCCAGGCGGTGGGGATTCTGGCTGACCCTCAGCCAGGGGAGCGGGTGCTGGATTTGGCGGCATCGCCCGGAGGCAAAACCACCCACTTGGCCTCGAGCATGCAAGGGCAAGGGTTGCTTGTCGCCAACGAAGTAGACAGTGGGCGCATTCGCGGGCTGCTGGAGAACGTCGAGCGCTGGGGAGCCCCTTTAGCGGTGGTCTCGGCCCCTATCGAAAAGCTCTCGAGAGCCTGGGGGGCCTATTTTGACCGGGTGCTGCTGGACGCACCGTGTTCGGGTGAGGGAATGTTTCGCAAAGACCCCGATGCCGTGCGCCACTGGGGGCCGGGGGCTCCGGCGCGGGCGGCCAGGGTGCAGCGCAGCTTGATTGAGGCGGCGGGAGATTTGCTGCGTCCGGGCGGGGTTCTGGTCTACTCCACCTGCACCTTCGCGCCAGAAGAAAATGAGCAGATTGTCTCGGCCTTCCTGCGCGACAATCTCGGCTGGGAGATTGAAGATGCCCGCATCAACCCAGCGTTCGCGCCGGGCCTGCCGAATTGGGGCGACGGGAACTTGGCCCTGGCGAAAACCGCCCGGCTATGGCCGCACAAGTTGCGCGGTGAGGGGCATTTCCTGGCTAAGCTGCGAAAGTTGGACGGGAAAGAGAGCCAACCCGCCCTCGAGCGCATCCCCCCCCTGCCCCGCGAGGTCAAAGCGATGTGGCAAGCCTGGGCCACAGAGCACCTCGAGACCCTTCCTGAAGGGGATATTCTCGAGCGCTCCGGTCATCTGTATGTTGTTCGAGAGGGCTTACCCAACCTATCTGGCATCAAAGCACCGGCTCCAGGACTATATTTGGGTGAGGTTCGGGTGGGGCAGCGCAAGGACTCGGGAAGATTTCTACCGGCTAAGTCGCTGGCCCATTACCTAAAACCGCTCGAGGTGAGAAGCGTGGTGCGGCTCGAGGCCAGCGACCCCAGAGCGCTGCGCTTGGCCCACGGTGAGCCCATCGAAGCCGATAGCCAAGAAGGCTGGGTGTTGACCGCTCTACAAACCGAGGTCGGTGACTTCAGCCTGGGCTGGGGAAAACTCAAAGGTGGAATTCTGCGTCCAGGAAAGACCGGGTTGTGACAAAGGGGGAAGCTAAGGGTGCAGAGGGCACAGAGCTAAACGCAAAACGCTGAGGGCAGAGAGCCAAAAGCTGAAAGCCGAAGGCCGAAGACAACCGCAAAAGATAAAATGCAAGGGGCCAAAAAGCTACACCAGGACAGCACAATTGACCTATCGAGAAACGTCGTCTGGGACGGGGTTTGTGTTTTTAGGTTGTTGACTTTGAGTTTTTGGCGTTCAGGGTTAGACGTTTGACGTTCGACGGCCTTTGGCGTTTTGCCCTCCCCCACAAATCAAAAATTTCAAGGCACAATCTCAGCCTCGAGGCTTGTTATCCTAAAGGTTATGCACGTCGAGAATGTAATCGGCAAAACTCCTATGGTGCGGCTGCACAAGGTGGTGGAGCCTGGTATGGCCGAGGTCTGGGTCAAGCTCGAGGGGGCTAACCCCGGCGGCTCCATCAAAGACCGCACCGCCTGGTACTTGATTAAAGATGCCGAGGAGCGCGGAATCCTGCGGCCTGGCTCGAGCCAGACCATTGTCGAGCCCACCAGCGGCAATACGGGTATTGGACTGGCGATGGTAGCAGCCAGCCGGGGCTACAAGCTGGTGCTGACCATGCCCGCCCAGATGTCCGAGGAGAGGAAGCGTACCTTGCGGGCCTACGGGGCTGAACTCATCCTGACCGACCCCGCGCGGCGGATGCTAGCCGCCAGAGAAGAAGCCCAGCGCATCGCCCAGGAGCGCGGAGCCTATTTACCCGACCAGTTCGACAACCCAGCCAATGCCAGGGCCCATTACGAGACCACCGGCCCGGAGATTTACACCGCGATGAGCGGAAAAGTTGATGCCTTCGTCTATGGGACGGGAACGGGCGGGACGATTATGGGCGTGGGGAACTACCTGCGCGAGCGGGTTCCCGGCGTGCAAATCGTGGCCTGCGAACCGGCCCGTAGTAACGTAATTTCTGGCGGGCAGACCGGCTCGCACCAGTTTCAGGGGATGGGGCCGGGGTTTATCCCGCCCAACCTGGACGTAAAAATGCTCGACCGGGTACTGCAAATCTACGAGGAAGACGGCTTCCCGCTGGCCCGCCGCCTGGTTAAAGAAGAAGGCTTATTCGTGGGCATGAGTGCCGGAGGCATGATCTGGGGCGCACTGCAAATTGCCCGCGAACTCGGCCCTGGCAAGCGGGTGGTAACGATAGCCTGCGACTCCGGGGCCAAGTACTTGAGCACGGTGCTTTTCGCCCAGGGGGAGGACGTGGAAAAAGCTTAAATCCACCCCCGCAGACGGTACACCAGCAAGCCCAAATATTCCCTTACCACGGCCTCGAGCCCTTTTAGTCGGTCAATGGGCTTGACCATCGCCATATCGAAGCGGGGCTCGCTCGAGACCACGCTCGTCACCTCCAGGCCGAGCTTTTTGAAGGTCGCTAAAGCTCGCCGGGAGTGCGTGGGAGCAGTCACCAGCAGGATTTGCCGGAAGCCCCTGGCCCGTGCCAACTCCGCCGTGGCCAAGGCCTCGGTGTGGGTGGTGCGCATCTGACGTAACAGCAGGATTTCCGGGCCGCTCGCGCCATACAGGGCCTGAACCCGCTTCTGGGCCTCGAGGCCCAGCGAGGGGCAATGGCTATCGCCAAAAATCTCGCCCACCGTGTCGGAGAGGGTGATTCGCGGGGCGTACCCGGCTTTCCACAGCTCGAGCCCTTTTTCTACACGGGCCAGCGAGGAAGCCTCGAGCTGCCCCTCGCCGCAGTGCATCCCCCCGCCCAGAGTCACGATAAGGTCGGCAGGCTGTGGCGCTTGGTTGACCACCAACGACTGCGCCAGCCACGGCAGGAGCGGGGTGAACAAAAAAATCCCCACCAGCAGCGCTACCAGGGCAGCGCCCCCGATTAGAACCCGAAAACCGAATAAGCTCAGGCCCAGCAGGGTTCCCGCCAACCAGAGCAGGGCCAACCCTTTCAGCGACAGCTCCGCACCAAGCAAAAGCCCGATGGGAAGCAGCAGCAAGCTCAACCCAGCCGCCACCAATAAACGTCGAACCCGCGTCACAGCTTCAGTATGCCGGGAGATAGGAACCCAGGCCAGAGGTTTTTGGATATCGCACTTTTCATTAAAACCACTCCAGGCTTGCGCTTCCTGCCAGCTCTTTTACTCCCCTCGCCGCCGTTCGATCTCGTCACATTCGGCCTCTAGCACCGGGTCGAGTTGCAGCGAGTGCTCGACGGCCTGGCCCACGCCAGGGTAGGTGAGCCGCTCGGCCTGGATGATCGAGGCAAAATCGCCCACAGCTTTGTCCAGTTGGTCGTTGACCAGCACGTACTTGAACTTGTGAGCCAAGCGAATTTCCTCTTCTGCTCGCCGCAGCCGCTTGTGGATTTTCTCGAGGCTGTCCGTTCCGCGCACCAGCAAGCGGCGGCGCAACTCGGAAAGCGACGGCGGGATGATAAAGACCAGGATAGCCTCGGGAGCCGCCTGGGCCACCTGCAAAGCACCCTGTACCTCGATTTCCAGCAACACGTCTTGGCCCTGTTCCAGCGCGGCTTCTACGGGCTGGCGGGGGGTTCCATAGTAGTCCTCTACATACAGAGCGTGCTCGAGGAAACCATTCTGGGCAATTTTTTCCTCGAACTCCGGCTTGTCTACAAAGTAGTAATCCACCCCGTTGCGCTCACCGATACGGGGCAATCGGGTGGTCATGGAGACGGAGTAGTACATGCGGTGATATTCCAACAGCCGTCCTCGGATGGTGCCCTTGCCCA
Source organism: Thermaceae bacterium (assembly GCA_015478585.1). Classification (GTDB taxonomy): domain Bacteria; phylum Deinococcota; class Deinococci; order Deinococcales; family Thermaceae; genus Meiothermus. Next base: position 65,623 of record JADMIM010000005.1, read on the forward strand.
CCCCAGACGCGCCGGTCATGACGAAAAGCTTCCCTCGAGCCATAGCCTCGGCATCGTATCACGAGGGTATAGGGCTAAACGCAGAGAGCTAAAAGCTGAAGGCTGAAAACAAAAGGCCAAAAAACCTAAAAACACAAACCCCGTCTGGGATGGTGTTTCTTGATACGGCAATTGTGCTGTCCTGGTGTAGCTTTTGGGCCTTTTGTATTTGGCTTTCGGCATTGGGCCTTCGACGTTAGACGTTCGACGAGTTCTTAGCGTTCAGCGTTCAGCGTCTTGCATGGGCCATATCTCTTTATATAGGGCTAGACAGTAGACATTTAACTCTTGGGGCTCGAGTATAGTGAGGCGCTTGGAGGTCTGGCATGAATGTAGCAAAAGACGCAGTGGTCAGCATGGATTACACTTTGCACGTCGAGGACGAACTCGTAGACCAGGGACAGCTTGACTACCTGCACGGGCACAAGAACATCGTGGCAGGCCTCGAGGACGCGCTCTCGGGTAAGGCAGTGGGCGACAAGGTTTCGGTGGTAGTTCCACCGGAAAAAGGCTATGGCCTATACGACCCCGAGGGGGTACAGGTGCTCGAACGCGAGGCTTTCCCTGCCGATGCCGACCTGGAAGAAGGAGCCATGTTCTACGCCGAAGACCCCCAGGGTAACCCCATGCCCTTCACCATCCTGGGCATTGAGGGTCAGGATGTTACCGTGGACTTCAACCACGCCCTGGCCGGGGAAACCCTCAACTTCGACGTGACCGTGACCGGCGTGCGCCCGGCCACCGCCGAAGAACTGGCCCACGGACACGTACATGGCGAGGGAGAACACTCCCACTAAAGCGGTTTTCAAACGGGCACGGGGCCATCCCAAAGTTCTTTGCGCAAACCGCTCTTAGAAAGCCCCAGTCAGTGCTAACCACAACCAGCGGGGCTTGCGGGAAACTGCAATAAAATAAACCTTCATGAGCGTGCTGACAGTTTTTTTGGTGATGCTATTGCTTATCGGGCTACTTGGGTTGGCTAACTACCTGACCCAGCGCCGCACCGACAAAGCCCAGCAGGAATGGTTTCGCCAAGTGTTACCGGAGGGGGTGAGCCTCGAGGAATTTTTGCAAAGCGCCCCCTACATTTATAAGCCGCTCACTGGAAGAGGCTATGGCATCATCAATCGGCACAACGGCCTGGAAGTCTGGCGCAGCAAAACCCCCGAGGAGGCCGAAGCCTGGATTGTAAGCGCCACCTTGGCCGAGCAGAACTCGCAAAGCCCAAACCCCTAAAGCGCTTGGCCATAAGCGCCGTGAAACTGCTTCGGGCCAGGCAGGATGGGCTATTCAGCGCGGCTGGGTCAGGGTTTCTAGCGTTACCAGGCGAATGCCTACTTTGGAGGCATCTTGGATGAAATCGCTCAGGAGGCCGATGGTCTGCTGAGCATTGTCGTGTAGCAGCACGATTCCCCCTGGGCGCAGGTGCTGTAGCAGGCGGGTCTCGAGGGTCAGCGCGCCGGGGTTATTGAAGTCGGCGGGGTCATCCGTCCAGAAAGCGGTTGCCAGGCCAGCCGCCTTGGCCGCCTTGAGCACCTCCGACGAAAAACGCCCGCCTGGGGGTCGGAAAAAGACTGGGGTCTCGCCGGTGATGGAGCGCAACAACTTATTGTTACGCTGCAACTCTTCTTGCATCTGGGCCGGGGTCAGCCCCACCAAGCGGACGTGGTGATAGGTGTGGTTGGCTATTTCGTGAGCATCCTTGACCATGTCCCGCACGAAATAGGGATATGCCTCGGCATTGCGGCCTACCACGAAAAAAGTAGCCTTGGCTCCCGAGCGGCGCAGCACATCCAGCAACAGTGGAGCATAAAGCGGGTGGGGAGCATCATCGAAGGTCAGGGCTGCCAAGGGCTGTTGGGGGTTGCCGTGATATACCAAACCCGAGGCTGGGCCGCTTTCGCTCTGCAGCGTTTGTTCTTGCTGCTGGGCAGCGAGTTCTTCAGGGTCGCCGTCAAAAGCCAACAGCTCGAGCTGGCTGGCGGGGGTGCTTCCGGTGGGGGGAAGGCTAGGAGGATGAGGGGTGCTGGGATTGACCCACAGGTGATCGTAGGTTGGCAGGTTGGCGGGAGTGAGTTTCTCGAACTCGCCTAGACGCTCTTTGGGGACACTGGCGGTAAAAAGCGGTAAGGGGCCGCCAAACCCGGCGTAATCTTCAGCTCGATAGATGCTCACATCCACCACAGCCAGGCTGGGACGAGCCGCAAAAGCTCGAGCCACCACCTGCTGGGCCAGAAAAAGCGTCCCCTGGGGGCCAGCGCTGGCTCTGGGTAACAGCAACAAAGCATGAGCCGCCTCGATGAAGCCATTGGAGGCATACTCCAGCCGCCTTAGCTGGGGAACCGCAGGGCTCAGGGCAATCTGTGGCAGGGCTGGGGCTTGCTGGAAGCCCGGAGCCACCGGCTGAACCGCCCCCAGAGGCTGCACTTTAGGCAGCGGAGCATAGGCTACGGTCTGAGCCTGAGCCAGACCTAGCAGGAGCAGTGCAGCGTAAACGTAGGATTTCATATCGGCATCAGTATAAGAGTACAAAGGTTGGATTCAGGTAAAGGGCCGACCCATACCTCCATCAGACAGTTGGGGGACTCGAGTGGCGGATAACTCCTAGCCAAATAGCTGCATCCGGGACGACCACTCGAGCCAGCTTTATCTACAGAAGTTCAGCGCAGGGCTGGGCCGTACGCAGCAAGTCAAAGACCCCAAGACCGCTGCGTAACTTCAGCGAATTGAGCGTTGAGAGCCTTCCCTACCGAGCGCTCGAGGGGAAAAAATACAGCCAATCACGATAAGCTATGCCTGGTGAATATCCTGATTATCTATGCCCATCCCAACCCCAGCTCCTTTAACGCGGCCCTGCGTGAGGTAGCTGTAGGAACTCTAAGCCGCGCTGGACACAGCATTTTGCTCTCCGATCTTTACACCATGCGTTTCAATGCGGTATTGAGCCTGCACGAACTGGAGGGTGACGAGCACTTGATTAAAACCGAAATGGATAAGGTGCGGCGGGCCGACCTGCTGCTCTTTCAATTCCCCAACTGGTGGTACGGGATGCCCGCTATCATGAAAGGCTGGATTGACCGGGTGTTCGCCTTTGGTTTCGCCTACAACATCGGGCGAGAGTTCGAGACGGGGCTATTCAAGGGCAAAAAGGCCCTGCTCTCACTCACCACCCAGCGGCGCAAAGACTACTATAGTGCCGCTCCTCAGCGCGATTTGATGCGGGTGCTCGAGCCCATACATTACGGCTATCTGGCCTTTTGTGGGATGGAGGTGCTGCCCCCTTTTATCGTGTACGGGCCACCCGAAATGAGCGATGCCGAACGCAAAAAAGCCCTGGAAGCCTACCGCAAATATCTAATGGGGCTCGAGGCCCTCGAGCCGCTAAAGTTTTAGAGCAGTTGTTAAGTATCTCCACAATAGATTTGCGCTTTAGGGGGTACTTATCGCGGTTCTCTGCTCAGATGAGCACAGTAAATAGACCCAGGCTACCCCACGATTCTTTCTGAACACCGCGATAGAAGCCTGTCCTGCTGTGAAACTCAAATATCCTCGCCAGCCGCACCCGCAGGGCCGGGCTATCCCGCCCTCGCTCTACCTCGAGGGTAAGTGCGGCTTGTTCACGAAAACCGCTTTAGCGCAAAAATCCTTGCAAGACTTGCGCCACGGGGCGCTCGAGAATCCCCGGAACCCGCGCGGTAAGGCCCAAATCCAGCCTAATTCCACCCATCCCAGGAAAGCCCGTCAGACCAAGGCGAAACTCTCCCTGGCTGCTCCCGCCCGGGGTCAGGGGCAGGTTGAGGGTGGTTTGGGCCACGCTTTGTCCACCCACCAACACCCGCAGCGGCCCCGTCAGGGAAAACCCGATGGGGTTTGGATTTTGCACCTCGAGCAGCACCCTCAGTGCGAGCCCATCCAGGCCCAGACTGACGATGCGGATGGTTGGAAGTTGGAAGGCCAGGTGCAGTTGTACGTCACGGTCTACCAGGGTAAATGGCCCTACCGGAACCGTGGCCGGGCCCAGCCGCACTTGCAGCTCGCCCAGCAGCCGCAGACGTATGCTTTGCCCAGAAACCAGCGCTGCCAGAGCCCTGGTGCCCTCCACCACAGGAACCGTAAGGCGGGTCTGGACTTCCCTGGGGCTATTGGTCGGTAAGTCTACGGCAGGCACGGTCAAGCGAAACTGCGTCCCGCCCAGCTCTGCGGTGATGGTGCTATCCAGCAACGGCAGGGTGAAGGAGTTGGGGTTGGTTAGGCGCAGCCGCACATCAAAATCGGCCTTGCCGCTAAAAGGGTCGAGTGAGATCAGATTAAATCCAAGCAGCTCCACCGCCGGGGGCTGGGGCCGCACCACTTGGGGCACGCACCCGCTCAGGATTAGACCGGCTGACAACATCAGCAATAGTCGCTTCATGACCTAAAGCCTAGCCCACCAACCTGCGCCGGTGTGATAAATCTTCTGGACATCCCTTAACTTCCCACCGTCCAGCCCTCAGCCCTGAACTCCTCCAGCAGCGGCTTGAAATTGGCCCAGGCTGGGCTTTCGGCGCTGTAGGGCGGGCGTGGGAAACCTCCGGGCAAACCCAGATACCTGAGGGCTTGCTTGAGCAAAATCACCCCACCCGCCGAAAGGCCTCTACCGAAAGGCTCGAGGCGTTTTTGAAGGGTCTGAGCCTCGGCGATATTGCCCGCTTTCCAGGCTGCCAGCAGCATTCGGTAGGGCTTGGGGGCCAGGTTGGCAACAGCCATAATGCCCCCCGCCGCCTCGAGGGCGAGAGCCCCTAAGAAGTTGGTTGCCGCTCCAGTGTAGAGCTGTAAATCCAGCTTTTGTGAAGCGTAAAAAGCCATCCGGGCCAGGTCACCGCTGGAGTCTTTGATTCCTTGGATATTGGGGTGCTTGGCAAGCTCGGCAATAACCGCCAAGGGCAACTGCACCTTGGTGTTCTGCGGCACGTGATACAGCCAGATAGGCGCTCTGTGTGCATCGGCCAGACTCCGGTAGTAGGCCAGGAAGCCCTCGCTGCCTAGGTTGGCCTCGTAATAGCGCGGTGGCGTGACCAGGGCCTTGGCCCGCAGGGACACCGCTTCTTCCAGCGCCCTCGAGGCTTGAAGCAGCGTTTCCTCCATCAGGCCCACCCACACCGGCTTGTGGGGAGATTGAGCAGCCAGCCCGGCGCTACGTTCTGCTGGAGTCAGATGAACACCCTCACCGTTGGAGCCATAAAATAAAATTCCGTCTACGTGCGGTTCTACTGCTTGAGCCAGCTCACGAAAAGCGGGGACATCGAGCTGGCCTTGGGAGTCAAAAGGGGTGGGCAGGGGGGGGATAATCATGGCCTACCGATGATACCAATAGAGCGCTGTTCGCAGCTATAATCGTGTTCTTCATGGTCATTCAGGGCCCAGACCTGAGCGCCAAATGCAGGTCATTTGAGGCTGGATTCACTTCACCAAGCACAACAAACAATCCCCACTCAATGTCGCTTAACTCCCAAAAACACAACCTGCATCCTGGACAGTGTTTATTGATAAGGCAATTATGTTGTCCTGGTGTAGTTTTTTGATATCTTGCATTTTGTCTTTTGCGGTTGACTTCGGCGTTTTGCTCCCTGCCCTCAGCGTCTTGTAGGAACCCAACCTTGACGTTTGGTATACCAAACGCTAGACTTGGCCTAATGCGCGGCAACGTCCAGCTACCTCGAGGCTCCCAAACCCGGTGGGCCTGAGCCAAGTTGGTCTTTAGTCCCCGGAAATCCGCTCCGGGGACTTTTAGCCGCAGAAAGGAAGAGCATGGGAAAAAGCTTGTACGAAAAAGTCTGGGAAGCCCACGCGGTCAGAACATTGCCCAATGGTCAGACCCAGCTTTTCATTGACACCCACTTAGTCCACGAGGTCACGAGCCCACAGGCTTTCGGAATGCTGCGGGATTTGGGCCTGAAGGTGCGCTTCCCCGAGCGAACTTTCGCCACCGTAGACCACATCGTGCCCACCGATTCGCTGCGCGAGCCCTTCGCCGACCCTCAGGCGGACGAGATGATTCGGCAGCTCCGCCAAAACGTCAAAGACTTCGGCATAACCTTCTTCGACGTAACCAGCGGTCTGCAAGGCATCGTCCACGTCATCGGGCCGGAAAACGGCATCACCCAGCCCGGCATGACCATCGCCTGCGGCGACTCCCATACCTCCACGCACGGGGCCTTCGGAGCGATTGCTTTCGGCATCGGAACCACCCAGGTGCGGGATATTTTGGCGACGCAGACCCTGGCAATGGGCAAGCTCAAGGTACGGCGCATCAACGTCGAGGGCAGCTTGCCACCCGGCGTATACGCCAAGGACGTGATTCTGCACATCATCAAGACCCTGGGAGTCAACGGGGGCATCGGCTACGCCTACGAATACGGCGGCAGCGTCTTCGACCGTTTCAGCATGGAAGAGCGCATGACGGTGTGCAATATGAGCATCGAGGGCGGAGCCAGGGCGGGCTATGTCAATCCCGACCAGACCACTTTCGAGTACCTCAAAGGCCGTCCCTACTGCCCGCAAGGAGCCGCCTGGGATGCGGCGGTGGAACGCTGGAAGTCCTTAGCCTCCGACCCCGACACCCATTACGATGAGGTGGTGAACATAAAAGCCGAGAACATCGCCCCTACCGTGACCTGGGGCATCAACCCAGGGCAGGGCTGCGCAATTACCGATAGGGTGCCCAACCCCGCCCAATACCCCGAGGCCGAACGCGCGGGGCTACAAGAGGCTTTGACGCATATGAAGCTCGAGCCCGGCCAGCCTATCAAAGGCGTAAAAGTAAACGTAGCCTTTCTGGGAAGCTGCACCAACGGGCGCATCTCTGACTTCCGCGAGGCCGCCAAATACCTCAAGGGCCACAAGGTCGCACCGGGTGTCCGCGCGATTGCCGTGCCTGGCTCACAAGTGGTGGCTAAGCAGTGCGAGGAAGAAGGCTTGGACCTGGTTTTCCGCGAGGCTGGCTTCGAGTGGCGCGGGGCAGGCTGCTCGATGTGCCTGGCGATGAACCCCGACAAACTCATCGGGGACGAGTTGAGCGCGTCTTCGTCAAACCGCAACTTCAAGGGGCGGCAGGGCAGCGCCACCGGGCGCACCGTACTGATGTCGCCGCTGATGGTGGTGGCGGCGGCGGTAACAGGGAAAGTCAGCGACGCTCGAGAAGTCTTCGGCGTGGGTGAGTTGGTTGGCGCGTGAGGAGCCGACTTAGAGAAGCTTAGTGCTACCCTTAAGTTATGATTGCGACTCGCGCAAAACCCATAGACTCCTCTGAGGGCGCACCCCAGACCTATCGCTTCAGCCTCGAGCAGTGGCACGGGATGATAGCCAAAGGCTTTTTCCAAAACGAGCGTCTGGAGTTCGTGGAGGGTCGCATCCTGGTTATAAGTCCGGTCAATCGTCCCCATTCGTCGTGTGTTAAACGGCTTAATCACGTGTTCTCTCAGAGATTGGGCAGTCAAGCCGTGGTGTCAGTCCAAGACCCCTTGTTGGTGGGTGAGGATGAGTTGTACCCGGATGTGGCGCTGCTCAAGCCTCGAGAAGGCTTCTATAACGACAAAGACGCTTCTGCCGAAGATGCTTTTTTGGTAGTCGAAGTTTCGGATACCACGCTACAATACGACCAGCTAGTTAAGGCTCCTAAATATGCTGCTGCCGCGATTCTTGAGGTATGGGTAGTTGACTTGGGCACGGACAAGATTTGGGTTTACCGCGAACCCAAAGACGGCAGCTATACCCAGATTCAAGCTTACGAACCGGGCTCGAGCCTGGCTATCCAAGTTCTCCCCGGCGTGAGCCTAACTGTGGACGAGGTGCTGGGCAAACCGGGAGCTTAGTCCTTAGGTATGAATGGTGGCTTAGCGACATGAGACCTTTGTGGAGAATCTTCGGTGGAATCGGCCTGGTCGCCGTTTCGGTGGTGGCAGCAATCGTCACCATGGCCTGGTGGATCAGGCTGCTGCAAACCATCCCGGCAGAGAGTTGGTTGATTTTCGGAGTTGGATTGAGTGTTTCCACGGCGGCCGCGCTATGGGGGGTTTGGATACTGCTGGGCGTGTTTAGAGACCGAGAAGAATCCCACTCTGCGCCACAAGAATAGAAAAGGAGAAGCGATGGCCCTCGAGCAGATTACCCAAGTCACCGGACGTGCCGTACACGTCCCCGGCAACGATATAGACACCGACCGCATCACCCCCGCTCGCTACCTCAAGGTCGTGACCTTCGACGGGCTGGGCGAGGCTTTGTTCTACGACGAGCGCTTCGCGGCAGACGGCTCACAAAAGCCGCACCCCCTTAACGACCCGCGCTTCAAAGGGGCCACCGTCATGCTGGTGGGGGCCAACTTCGGCTGTGGCAGCTCACGCGAGCACTCGCCCCAAGCCATCTACCGTGCAGGCTTCCGGGCCATCATCGGCGAGAGCTTTGCGGAGATTTTCTTTGGCAACTCCACCGCCCTCTCGATGCCCTGCGTGGTGGCGGATAAAGCCGAAATCGAGGCCCTGGCCGCTGCGGTAGAGGCCGACCCCGAGATGTTGGTGACGGTAGATGTGGGCAGTCTTGAGGTCTGGTACAGCGACCAGAGCTTCAAGGTGCGCCTGCCCGAAAGTGCCCAGAACGCCCTGGTCAACGGGCGTTGGGATCCGATTGCCGACTTGCTCGAGGCCGGGGAGGCGCTCGAGGCCGCCTCCGCGCGGCTGCCGAAAGCAGCAAGGCAAAAAGGTGAAAAGTAGAAAAGGTCAAGAGTAAGGTCAGAGCAGTTAACTTTTACCCTTTTGCCCTTTTCACCTTATATCCCAATAAAACCCCCTGAAAGGACACAGCTATCTATGCCCAAAATCGCGTTGTTACCCGGTGACGGCATCGGCCCCGAAGTGACCTATGCTGCCGTAGACGTGCTCAAAGCAGCGGATGATATATACGGATTGAAGCTCGAGTTCGAGGCGTTTCCCTTTGGTGGCAACGCCATAGATGCCCACGGTGAGCCTTTTCCTGATGTGACCAAGAAAGGTTGCTTGGGGGCCGATGCCATCCTGCTCGGTGCGATTGGCGGGCCGAAGTGGGACAACGTGCCGCGCAACATCCGCGCCGAGACTGGTTTGCTGGCCTTGCGCAAGGCCCACGAACTCTTCGCCAACCTGCGCCCAGCCAAGGTTTTGCCCGGTCTCGAGCACCTCTCCCCGCTCAAGCCGGAGATTGCCAAAGGTGTGGACGTGCTGGTAATTCGGGAGCTGACCGGCGGGATTTACTTCGGCCAGCCGCGCGGGATGAGCGAGGCCGAGGGCTGGAACACCGAGCGCTACAGCACCCACGAGGTGGTGCGTATCGCTCGGGTGGCCTTCGAGGCCGCCCGCAAGCGACGCAATAAGGTTTGTAGCGTGGACAAGGCCAACGTGCTCGAGGTGGGCGAGTTCTGGCGCAAGACCGTAAATGAGGTGCATCAGGACTACGCCGATGTGGGGCTCGAGCACCAGTACGTAGACGCGATGGCGATGCACTTGGTGACCAAGCCGGGCCGCTTCGACGTGGTGGTCACAGGCAACATCTTCGGCGACATCCTCTCGGATTTGGCCTCGGTGCTGCCGGGCTCGCTGGGCTTGCTGCCCTCGGCCTCCCTCGGCGAGAAAACCCCGCTCTTCGAGCCGGTGCATGGCAGCGCCCCCGACATCGCCGGGAAAGGCATCGCCAACCCCACCGCCGCGATTCTATCGGCGGCCATGCTGCTGACCCACGCCCTGAACCGCCCGGACGTGGCGAAGGTGCTCGAGGATGCTGTAACCCACGCGCTTTCCACCAACCCCACGGGTGATTTGGGTGGCAAGGCGAACACGGCGGAGTTTACCCGGCAAGTCATCTCGGCCCTGCAAAAAGTGTCCACTTGATCATGAAGCTGAGCGACCAAACCCTGATTCTCACCGGAGCCAGCCGGGGCATCGGGCGGGCACTGGCTTTGGAGTTGGCCCGCAGTGGAGCCAATCTCGTCCTGAACGCGAGAAGTAAAGAGGCATTAAACACCGTTGCAGACGAGGCTCGAGGGCTAAGTGTTCAAGTCCGAATGGTTGTGGGCGACGCGGCCCAAGACCAGACCGCGCAATTCATGGTCAAGGCCGCAAAGGTGCTCGGAAACTTTGCAGGGTTCATCCACAATGCAGGCGTGCTGCATCCCGGCCCCGCGCTGTGGGAACTGAGCGAGGCCCAGTTCGACGAAGTATTTGCTACCAACCTCAAGGCTGGGTTTTTGTTGGCAAAATACGCCTACCCTAACCTACGGCGAAACGGCTCTGGGATTGCTGTCTTTGTGGGCTCTGGGGCTGCAAACTATCCCAGGGCGGGCTGGGGGGCTTATGGCGCGGCTAAAGCCGCCGAGCACTATCTGGCCTTCAACCTGGCCCTCGAGGCTCCCGAAATTGTCAGCTTTGTCTATAGCCCTGGCACAGTGGATACCGAGATGCAGCGTCAGGGCCGCGAAGCCACTGGTGAAATCGCCGGGATGTTCCAGAGATTCAAGGATCAAGACCATTTGATTAGCCCTGAGCAAACTGCCAGAGCCCTGGTACAAATTCTCCTGGGCCAGCCTGGCAAGTTCCAAGGTAAGATAGCCACGTACAAAGATGCCTAGAGCAGAGAGCTGAGCGCTAAACGCACGCCTCCGCCCTCTGCCCTCTGTGGAGGTTTCTATGCGCTCAGACATTATCCGAAAAGGCCCCGACCGTGCTCCTGCTCGCTCCATGCTTCGCGCCGTGGGGGTGGGCGACGACGACTTCAAGATTCCCTGGGTGGGCATTGTCAACACCTGGACCGAAGGAATGCCCTGCAACTTCAACTTGCGCGAGGTGGCCGCCGACCTCAAAGAGGGCGGCAAAAAGGCCGGGCTGCACACCTTCGAGTTTGGGGCACCCTCGGTTTCGGACGGGATTTCAATGGGCACTATCGGGATGCGCGGCTCGCTGGTGAGCCGCGAGGTCATCGCCGACAGCATCGAGCTGGTGGCCCAAGGCTACCTCTACGACGGCATGGTGGCGCTAGGAGCCTGCGACAAAACCAACCCCGGCGGGATGATGGGCCTGATTCGGGCCAATGTTCCGGGCATCGCCCTTTACGGCGGCACCATCGCACCGGGAAAGCTCAATGGCAAAAACCTGACCATCGTCTCGGTCTACGAAGCGGTAGGCCAGTAC
>JADMIM010000212.1 GCA_015478585.1 Thermaceae bacterium
GACGGTCCTGGTCGGCTCGGAGCCTTTCCTTTACCTTGCCCAGATGTGCGGTGATCGGGGCTACGTGCGGGAAATCGCCGATGGAGGCCAACTGCTGGCTATAGTAACGGTCGGCCTGCTCAAAATAGCTCCAGGCTTCCTCCCCGTCACCAAGAGCTAAGAACAATTCGGCGATGGAAAGCAGGAGATCCACCTTTCGTTCGTAGCGCTTTTTGATGAGGGCGTTGAGGGAGAGCAGCCGCTCAATGACGTTGCGGGCCATGGCGGCATCAGGCACCCGTTGTGCGTAGATCGTGCCCAGGGGAATCAGCGCATCGACGGCCTGTTCGGCATACTCCAGGTGGGCACTCACCGCTTTATTCCGCGGGTGAAAGGCCTGAGCCTCGTAGACGCGCGCAGCGCGGTCCAGTTCAGGGGCCGCCTCCGTCTCCAGCCTGTGCGCGAGGAGCAGTCCCGCCCGCTTCATCCGTAGCGCTGCCAGGTGCAGCTCTGGCCACTCGGCTGCCTCGTACTCGATGACCGCCCGGGCATAGCACACCTGCGCTCCAGTGATATCCTCTGCCTCCTCCCGTCTTCCAGCCTCGGCTTCATCCTCTGCTGCAATCTCCGCTTGCGAGAGGTGCTCGATCAGAGGAGTCAGCGTCACCTGATCTCTGCCGAGCGTCCATTTGACCTGATTGACGGCGAGGGCAAGCAGCGAGTTGTCCTCTGGTTGATCCCGCTCTAGCAGACCGATGAGGCGTGTCCCCTGGGGAACGAGATCTGTTTCGCCGCCCGTGGTGTCGAAGATGCAATCTTCCTGGAGCGTGGCCAGCAGGAGCGTGTTCTGTCTGGCGAACAGGGCTTCGTGTGGGACTTCCCCTCTCGTCCTCGCCGTGAGATACTGCCCGGGATGGCGAGGAGGGTAGACCTGGCCGGGAAGCCAGTGGTGGGTAAGGGCTGCTATGAAGTAGGGGTGGGTAGGAGGGGGCTCGTGTGCCTGGTCGAATGGAGCCGGTGTTGGAGCGCTCACGTCCTGCGCGTTATTGGTGAGCCTGCTTTCCCAACCGGCGGGGCGAGCATGCGTACAGACGTCGCTCGTTGCAAGTGGTGGGGTGCGCTCCGCTGGCGTTGACCATCTCTTGCACTGCGGGCACCACCAACTATGGGCACACAGCGTCGTCACATAGCCCATACCCGAGGCCTCCTGCAAGACCGGGCCGCCCAACGCCGGGCGATACTCCTGGTGGCAAGCGTCACAGGAGATAGAGTAATTGGGAAGCGCTTCGCAAAGAGGGCCTTCGCATATGCAATGACCTTGCGAATCTCGCGGGGCGCGAAGGGTTTGCCACCTTCGATGTGCAGCGGCACGTCTTTATGCACCCAGTAG
>JADMIM010000213.1 GCA_015478585.1 Thermaceae bacterium
CCGTGGCGCCGCCGCCACCGCCACCTTGTACCTCCAACTGTGGGGGGACGCCGCCTGGCGGGAGTGGCGGCGGCGGTGGTGGGTGTGTGGGCTGCAAGCAGGTGTCGGGTGGTGGCCCAGGGGGCACCCCGCCTCCCAAGTCTACAGGCCCCAGCCTGGCGCGGATCAACAAAGCGAAGGGAGCCGTGCGCAACGCCATTGACTTCCTCAGCGGACTCATAAATGAGGTACAAGAGGGTTTCATCGCCATCACCATTGTTGGCGGGGTACTAGCAACAGTCGCGAATATCCCGTTTGTCGGACAGGCCATCGCTGGAGCAGCGCTTGCCTATCTGGCAGCGGCTGCCGCCTTCTTGGGCGCGGTGTGGTTGGAAGCGGAAGCCCTTCTCCACATGTACTCCTGGCAACTCAACATCTGGGCGAACCAGGATTGGCGCAATGCGGCTGAGGTCAATGGCTACAATCTGCTCATTGACGTGGAGGTGCTGGCAGCGAGCGCGGCTATCTTTACCGTCGCGGTCGGACTGGGCCTACTTGGCGGGGTAACCGCGGCCACACCTTTGGCTGCCCTGGCCGCCGACGCGAGCGCTCTTGCAGTGATGACAGCCACGGCCGTGGTCTTTGTTGGGTCGACGGTCCTGGTCCTGAACACGTGGATTCAAGAGGATCAAGCTCTCTTCCCGTCGTAGGTGGAGAGGCTCTGCCTCCTCCTGGAGAGGCATGAGTGTTTCCTGCCTGCTCTGCTGTTCCGCTTCATCGGAAGAGGTGGGGTGAATTTCCGCTTCTCAGCCAGTGGGCACCGGCTTGTCACCCTGCCTACTGGCACGATTGCGAATAGATGGGGAAACGGTATGAGGTCATTTCAGGGGATCGCATTGTGGATCTTGGGTCTGTACGCCCTGATTGTTATGCCACTCATGTTGAGCATCAGATACCGTCGAGTGCTACGGGAGCAACCACAGAGGAAACGTGCTTTTTGGTTCTCTGCGTTGTCGGAGATCGCATTCATTGGTTTCGTGTTCGTTGTCGACCTCACAAACTTCTGGGATAATCTCCTTGTTAATGACCTCTTGGTTGTATTAGGCGGTAGCCTGTGCGGCATGGGGCTCCTGCTGTTCGCCCTTTCGGCTCTTGCTGGCTTACGCACGTGATGGGTATGGCATTGAGCCGAGGAGATATCGATGTTTGGCAGCGATTGATGGGATGGCTCAGGGTGCTCAGGCACCCTGACCAGCGCGGCCTACACCCAGGCGTTCAGCTACGATACCAGCGACCGGCTGGTGACCGGGCCGCTGGGCAGCTACAGCTATGGCACTCGTCCGGTGCATGCGGTGACGTCCACGAGCAACGGCTACGGGGCGC
>JADMIM010000214.1 GCA_015478585.1 Thermaceae bacterium
ATATGGCGGTGTGGGGGGAGAAGCCGTAGCTCGTGTGATCAGGGTATGCTGAGCCGCACGGTTCCAGCGGAGCCACGGTCCCCTTGCGACTGAGCACGGCTGGCTCTCCGCCTGCTCCCCCGAAGGGGAGAGGAGAGCACAGGGATCTTCCACCTTTCCACCGGAACGGTCCCCAAAAATTCAGTTTTTAACTCAACAATATGGTGCAGAAATTAACAAATGTTAATCTGAAAATAACAACAGTTGTTTACAGATGTTGAAAATTATGCTACGCTTGTATTTGGCGCTTACGATGGGGTAGGTACATCTGGTTGCTGTCGGAATGTGTAGTGCTACACCTGAGTTATTTGTGAATTGGAAAGTTCTATGCAACTGAACCTCATACCTGCAGGCTCTGCCGCGCCTCTTTGCCCCACCAGTGGTGGTGGGGCACTGGGGAGCGTGTACCCGGCCCATCCGCAGCCCTTCGCGCTCCTGCCGTCCTCGGAGAGCGGCATCTTCGCTTCTTCCAGGCGGTCGGGCTCGCTGACCCCCACAGGAGCGGGCCCCCTGGGCGACGGCTTGCAATGGTCCACACATCTACCGCAAACGGGGCTGCCGTGCTCCAGAAGGAGAGGGAACCGAGATGGTGCTATCATCCGCGCCTGAGAGGCTCGCGGCGAGACCGGGTGAGCCTGGCGGCGGGAACACCCTGGTCGTGCCATTGGTAGCCGGGGATACCACGGCCCAATCGCGCGCGCGGGCGATTGCCAGCGGGCTGCTCGCCCCCCTCGCAGCGAGATTCGCCGTCACCGTTGCGCCCCCCAGCGAGGTGTCCCTGCTGGAATCCCATCTGGAGGAGTGGCTGGCGCAGTCACCGCGCCTCCTCCTGCTCCCTTTCGGGCAGCCCGCTGTACGCGAGCTGGCTACGCTCGCCGAGCCCCTGCAACCTGGGCTCGCCGAGCGAAGGGGAGAGGAGGTGAGCCGGCACGCGTTTCCCACTCCCACCGGCGCGGTGACTCGTCCCATCTTCGCCCCGCTGGAAGGCGTCGCCTGCGCCGAGACCCAACTCGCCCCCCTCCTCAGACTCTTTCCCGGCTGGCCTGGCCACTATCTCTGTCTGTCTTCCAGCTCTGTCAGGCTCGCCCTGCTCTGCTGCCCGGCAGGCGGCGAAGAGCCGGGCGAAGCCACCAGTGGCGTACTCTTCCTGCTCGAAACCGCGCTCGGCCTGCGAACGAGCCGGTGGAAAGCCGATGGCGAAATTCTTTTGAGCTATATTCAGTCCCTTGTAGGTGCCGTTCTCAGGGGGCCTGCCTTGCAGTGCGCAGACACCCTCCAGTCATACTCGCCGTTCTATCTGCTCACACCCCCCTGGCTCAGGGG
>JADMIM010000215.1 GCA_015478585.1 Thermaceae bacterium
TTCTCGCTCTGTTTGTCGCTACTCATGTCAGCATTCGCACTTCCGATACCTCCAGGCAGGATCACCCCCACCCTTCGCAGGCCTACGGAACGCTCCGCTACCAATCAGCCGTCAGGGGTCAGCGGTCAGCGGTCAGGAGAAGAAGCCTCCCGGCCCTGATCCGATCGTGCGAGCAATCCCTGCAACAGGCGCGCAACCTCCTCGAAGGCGGCACGCCACGCTGCAGCGTTGTCGGGCGCCGCATAGCCGAGATCTTCGGCATAGCGGCACCACAGCCGCGCCTCGTCCGCCGAGGCCAGCGCCATCACCAGATAGCGCCGGAACTCCGCCTGCGAGGCACGGCGACGACCGGAACCCTCGACCATGAGGGCACAGATCGCCTTGGACGCGCGCCGCACCTGATCGGCGACGCCGCCATATTGCTCGACTTTTCGGCCAGGACAGGCTCGCCCGATGCACCTCGAGCGACAGCGAGTAGGCAAGCTGGAAAGCCTTCAGACCTTCCACACCGCCACTCACTTGCTTCCTCCTGACCGCTGACAGCTGACCACTGCACGCTGATTCCGCAGCTTCGGTACGTGGCTTGAGCCCCGTTACATCTTCGGCGCAGGATTTCTAATAGACCAGTGAGCTATTACGCTTTCTTTAAAGGATGGCTGCTTCTAAGCCAACCTCCTGGTTGTTTTGGAATTCCCACATCCTTTCCCACTTAGCCACGATTTGGGGACCTTAGCTGGCGGTCTGGGCTGTTTCCCTCTCGACGACGGACCTTAGCACCCGCCGTCTGTCTGCCACGCTATGCTTCCGGGTATTCGGAGTTTGGTTAGGTTTGGTAAGTCTTTGGGACCCCCTAGCCCATCCAGTGCTCTACCCCCCGGGGCAAACACATGACGATCTACCTCAATAGATTTCGCGGAGAACCAGCTATCTCCGAGTTTGATTGGCCTTTCACCCCTAGCCACAGCTCATCCCCGACTTTTTCAACAGGCGTGGGTCCGGCCCTCCAGTGGGTGTTACCCCACCTTCAGCCTGGCCATGGCTAGATCACTCGGTTTCGGGTCTTCTGCCGGCAACTGACGGACCCCCATCGCGCGAACGCGATGGGAACCCTTTCGCCCTGTTCAGACTCGCTTTCGCTGCGCCTACACCTAACGGCTTAAGCTCGCTGCCAACAGAAACTCGCTGACCCATTATACAAAAGGTACGCCGTCACGGCACCCCTGGCGCGCGTATTGCTACGCGCGCAGATCGGCCGCTCCGACTGCTTGTAGGCATCCGGTTTCAGGTCTCTTTCACTCCCCTCATCGGGGTGCTTTTCACCTTTCCCTCACGGTACTTGTTCGCTATCGGTCACCAGGG
>JADMIM010000006.1 GCA_015478585.1 Thermaceae bacterium
GGCCGCCGACGGCGTGGTGATTGCCAGCGCCCTAATTCGCGCCCAGGAGGCGGGTAGGGCCATTGAAGGGGTGCTCGAGGAGGTCAGGCAGGGATTGGGGAAGTCGGTGGGAGTGTAGCGCAGATACAGCAAATTGCTCCCCCGCCCAAGGGGAAGAGTTTACAAAGTACAATCGCAGCGTGAACCGCATCGTCCAGGCCGAGTGTCTAAGCTATATCTGCACCCTGCCCGACGCTTCTTTTCCGCTCATCTACTTAGACCCGCCCTTCAACACCGGCAAAACCCAAAAGCGCAGCCGTATCCGGGCTATCCGGGATGAAAACGGCATTCGCAGTGGCTTTGCTGGCAGAACATACCGCACTGAGGTGCTCGATTCGCCGCAATACCGCGACGCTTACCAGAATTTTCTGGCCTTCCTCGAGCCCTGCCTGCGCGAAGCCTTTCGGCTGCTCACCCCCACCGGTTCTCTCTTCGTCCACCTCGATTACCGCGAGGTGCACTATGCCAAGGTTTTGCTGGACGGCATCTTCGGGCGCAAGAGCTTTATCAACGAAATTATCTGGGCCTATGACTACGGGGGACGACCCAAAAACCGCTGGCCCGCCAAGCACGATACCTTGCTTTGGTACGCAAAAAACCCTGCTAGCTACACCTTCAACTACGACTCCATAGACCGTATCCCCTACCTGGCTCCCAAGATGGTGGGGCCAGAAAAAGCCGCACGGGGCAAAACCCCCACCGACGTGTGGTGGCAGACCATAGTGCCCACCAACAGCCACGAGAAAACCGGCTACCCCACCCAAAAACCCCTGAAGCTTCTAGAGCGTATCGTAAAAGTTCATTCCAACCCCAGCGACACCGTGCTGGACTTCTTTGCGGGGTCGGGTACTACTGGCGAGGCGGCGGCTAAGCACGGGCGGGGCTTCGTGCTGGTGGATGCGAGTGCCGATGCTGTGCGGGTTATGGCACGGCGACTCGGACGGTGGAATCCGGTGGTAAGCCTTAAGGACAGCCCGGTTGGTTTCTGAGCACCCACTCACCTTTGGGGCTAGAATTGCTTCAATATGTACAGGCTTTGGATCGTTGGACTGACCCTGCTGGCAGCACTAGCCTTGGCGCAAAAGCCACTCGAGTTCCCCGTGGATCAACCCTTCAAGACCAGCTTGCCCTTGCGCGGTGCGGCAGGAGAACGGGTACAGCTTAGCCTGGCGCAGGGCAGCAGCCAACTCGATCTGGTTTTGCCTAACCGGGCCCAGAGCCTGACTATCGGAACCCTCAGCGATGGCTTCGAGCCAAAGGGTATGGTGCTGGCCGCCGACTTCAACTTTGATGGCTGGCTCGACTTGGCCGTGCCGATGGCGGTGGGCTATGGGGGGGTCAACTATTTCTACGAAATCTACTTCTATAACCCCCGTACCCAGCACTACGAACTGCTAGGGGTTCCCGGAGCCTACGACGGCCAGTTTTGCAACCCGGAAATCTCCCAGCTCGAGAAAATCCTGCTCACAAGCTGCAAGAGTGGCCCCAGCTACAACTACACCGATTACCGCTTTATAGCCGGAAAGCCCTACGTGTATCGCACCAGCCAGATGTTTCCCCTAGCCGGTTTCACACAAAATGACGTAGTATACGCCACCCATTTCTACGAACAAGGAGGAAAACTGGTCTGGACGCTATGGAACGACAACCCCCGCGACCACCGCCCCGCCCGCAGAACCGTTACCCAAGCCCGGGTGTATCTCTACGATAAGCCCGACCCAAACAGCAAAACCAAGACCTACTTGGTCAAGGGTGACCCGGTGGAGGTAGTCGGGGTGAGCCCGGCGGATTATGCCTGGGTCAGGATTGCCTACAAGAGCCGCCAAAAGGGCCGGGTAGTGGCCTGGGTCTACTTCCCCTGAAGCAATCGGCTCAAGCGAGCAGGTTTGCAGTCCATTGCGGTTTTGAATAGACCTCTTGCGAAAGCGGGCTCCCTCTCCCTCTGGGAGAGAGCTAGGGTGAGGGGGAGTTTTGCCGGAGTCTGCCCAAAGAGCGCAACATCTCTCTATGACCATTCAATCGCAGGGGATATTGGCAGGAAACGCTCTAAAAGTAATCTCTGGATTCCCACACGGGATTTAGCAGTTTATAGTGAAAGCATGTGGGTTTCGACCAAAGCGCAGTATGGCCTTCGTGCTCTAGTAGAGATTGGCTTGCGGGCCCCAGCAGCGGTTCCGCTGCAAGTGGTAGCCGATGCCCAGGGCATCTCGCAGCACTACCTCGAGCAGATCGCTGCACAACTGCGCCGCTCGGGATTCATCCGCAGCGTGCGCGGGGCCAAAGGCGGCTACAAGCTGGGCCGCTCGGTGGAAAAGATTTACGCCCTGGAAGTGGTGGAGGCCCTCGAGGGCAGCCTGGCCCCCGTCACCTGCGTGGACGACCCCGAGTCCTGCTGGCAGACTGGCAGTTGCTCCACCGAGACTCTCTGGAAAAAAGTGGATTTCGCCATGCGCGGCGTGCTGAGTGGTACATCCTTGAAAGATTTAGTGGAGGAGCGCCGGGTCATCGAGTCGCGCAAGCTGGTGCAGTTGGAGTTGACCGTTGACCGTTCACCGTCAATCGCTAACAGCCTTTGATTTTGCGGTCAACCATAAACGGTTAACGTCTTCATGATTTACCTCGACTATGCTGCCACCACCCCGCTCGACCCGGAGGTGAAAGCGGGTCTAGAGCGTGTTCTGGAGGTGTTCGGAAATCCCAGTTCGGTGCACGGGGCAGGGCGCGAGGCCAAGAGCCTGCTCGAGGAGGGCCGTGAGCGGCTCGCGCGGGCGCTGGGCTGCCGTCCTCGAGAGCTAATCTTGACCGCTGGAGGAACCGAATCCGACGCGCTGGCGATTCTGGGCCTGGCGCTGGCGAAGGGCAAAGGTCACATGGTCAGCACCCAGATTGAACACTCGGCAGTGCTGAGCGGGCTGAAGAACCTCGAGCGCCTGGGCTTCGAGGTTACATTATTGGCCCCCGACCGCTGGGGAATGATTTATCCCGAACAAGTCGCTGAGGCCCTGCGTCCTGACACCATCCTGGTCTCGCTGATGACCGTCAACAACGAGCTAGGGACGATATATCCGGTGCGGGCCATGGCCGAGATCTGCCGGGCTCGAGGTATCCCCTTCCACACCGATGCGGTGCAGGCTTTTGGTACGGTTGCCAGCCGGGTTGAAGACCTAGGGGCCGACCTGATTTCGCTTGCCGCCCACAAGTTCTATGGCCCCAAGGGGGTGGGGGCGCTATACCTGCGCAAGGGAATCGAGCTGTTTCCGCTGATGCCGGGCAAGCAGGAGCAGGGCTACCGGGGCGGCACCGAGAACCTGCCCGCGGTGTACGGCATGGGCCTTGCCGCCGAAAAGGCCGTGCGGCTGCTGGAAGAGGAAACCTCGAGGCTCCTGAGCTTGCGGGAGCGGCTGGGGCGCGGCCTGCTGGCAATCCCCGAGGTCGAGCTTAACGGTCATCCCACTCTGCGCAGTCCCAAGCACGTCAACGTGACTGCTAAAGGGGCCGATGGGGAAGGGCTTTTGCTGAATCTGGACATCATGGGCATTGCGACCTCCTCGGGCTCAGCCTGTGCCTCAGGAAGCCTCGAGCCCTCGCACGTACTAAGCGCAATCGGGCGCAGCAAAGCTGAAGCCAAAGCCTCGGTGCGCTTCAGTTTGGGGCGGTTTACCACCGAGGCCGAGATTGACGTAGCGGTACGGGTCTTTAGTGAGGTGGTGGAGCGGTCTCGAGTCGCCGTATAACTAGAGCGGTTTTCAGAAAGGATAGGGCAGTCCCCTCGGTTAGAAAGACCTTGCCAAGCTCCTTTTTGCCGCTACTCCTGGCGGCAAAAATAGCGGAAACCGCGATAGGCCTATAGGCCTGTAGATCTGCCCGTCGTTCTCCAGGGCTTTTGCCTATGAATACAGCTTTAGCCGCTCTTCTCTCGTGCTGGACTACCTATTTCTCTGATTTTATATCCTCAAATTTGGTTTAATTCATAATTCGATGTTTCGCATAATGGTTAGTGTGACCAAGCGCCGCTACGAAATCCTGCTTCCCATTCGCCACAACGACGGACGTTCGATTCTGGTGCAAGACACCCAGACTTTGCAGCAAACCCTGCGTGACGTGATAGATCGCTTCGGGGCGATGTCCTATAGCCCCAACTCGATCCTGGGGGTGTGGCAGAGTCAAGACGGCAAGCCCTACGATGACGACCTGTTTTTATTGACGGTGGATGTCGAGGACAGCCCGGAAAGCCGGGCCTTTTTCCTGGAATTCAAGGCTACGCTGCTCGAGCGCTTCCGTCAGAAGGAGATATACATGGTGACGTACCTGCTCGAGGTCATCTAGAGTTTGCAGGATTTGCAAACGAACTCAGCTTCTTGATTTCTCACCGTCGGCTTCTTAACATCAGCTTGTAGCTCAAACCAGCGGATTTCAGGCGCGCCCAACCTGGTGCAGCCTAACCGCCGCGAATTCAGCGATGTACGCGGAGTCCTTGTGATTCAACCCCCGGTGCAACCTTCCCAGACGCGCGGCCTCAGCACCGCCCGCTCGGTGTTGCGGGTGCTGCAACTGCTGGGCGACCGGCCCGGTGGGGTAACGCTGGTTGAGGTGGGGCAGTTTTTGGGGAAAAGTTCGCACACCGCCTACTACCTGCTGAACACCCTCTGCCAGGAAGGGTTCGCCCAGAAAGGCCCAGACCACCGCTACCGGGGGTGTACCTCCGGCGCGGTCTCGCCGAATCCTACGCTCGAGCTGCTCTACGACTCCCTTGCCGAACTCAATCTGACCACCCAATGTCGGTCTTATCTTGTCCTGTACGGAGATAGTGAGGTGAGCCTCGAGCACGTACAGGGCAAGCAGGGGCAGCTTGGGGTGCGGCTCGGGGACGACTTAGAGGCCGCCGCTCACGCTACCGCCGTCGGAAAATCCATCCTAGCCCACCTGAGCCCGGAGCAGCTGGAACTACACGTACAGCGCAAGGGGTTGCAGCGCTTTACCGCGCAGACAATTACCGACCTCGAAGATCTGAACAGCGAGCTTCGGCAGATCCGTCAGGAAGGGGTTGCCTATGACCTAGGCGAGTACGCCGAGGACATCTTTTGCATGGCCGCGCCGGTGTTGTTTCATGGGCTTCCAGCGGCCTCACTGGGCATCGTGGTTCCGCCAGGACGCTTTAGCAAGCACGGCGGACAGCTGAGCGAGAGAGTGCTCGAGGCCGCTCGGTCGGTGAGCTGTTAAGTCAACTCGGGTGGAAAGGCGGGGCGAGTTCCCCGCAGGAGGATGGATATGCAGCCGAGCAGAGACCAGTTGATGTGGATGTATCGCACCATGATCCTCATCCGCCGCTACGAGGAGCGGATGGCCGAAGTCTATTTCGAGGGTAAAACCCCCCGCTTCGATATCGGCTGGGGGCCAGTTCCCGGCGAGATGCACCTGGCCGCCGGTCAGGAACCGGTGGCGGTGGGTGTGATGTCCCACCTGGGCGACCACGACACCGTAACCGGCCCGCACCGCCCCCACCACCTGGCGATCGCCAAGGGGGTGAACCTCAAGGCCATGACCGCTGAGATTTTCGGCAAGAAAACCGGGCTCGGCCAAGGCAAAGGCGGGCATATGCACCTTTTCGACGTGGCGAAGAAGTTTAGCTGCTCGGGGCTGGTCGGAGCCGGATTCCCGCCCGCCTTAGGGGCAGCGCTGGCCGCCAAGATGCAGGGGAAGAACTGGGTAGCCGTGGCCTTCGCGGGCGAAGGTGCAGCCAACCAGGGTTCCTTCCACGAGAGCCTGAACCTGGCAGCGCTCTGGAAGCTCCCGGTAATCCTCGTCATTGAGGACAACAGCTACGGCATCTCGGTGCCCAAAGCCGCCTCTACCGCCGTCCCGACGAACGCCGACCGCGCCGCCGCTTACGGCATCCCCGGCGCTTTCGTCCCCAACAACGACCCGGTGGCCGTGTTCGAGGCTGCCGGAATCGCAGTGGAGCGCGCAAGGCAGGGGCAGGGGCCATCGCTCCTGGAGATCAAGACCGATCGCTACTTCGGTCACTTCCAGGGCGACCCCGAACTGTACCGTCCCAAGGGCGAGGTGGACACCCTCAAGGGCCACGACCCCATCGCCCGGTTGCGAACCAAGCTGATGGAGGGGGGGGTACTGAGCGAGGACTCGGATGCTGCACTGCGCAAGGCCGTAGAAGCCGAACTGGAGGAGGCATACGCCTTCGCCCGCAACAGCCCTTATCCCGAGCCCACTGAGGCCCTGAAGCACGTGTTCGTTTAGGAAAGATGGGTAAGGGCTCGAGACAACGAAAGTGAATCTAGCCCGTAAATCTGTCCTCTCACCTACTAGGGGAGAGGGGACTAAGGGCAAAGGAACAAACCATGAGCGAGCGCAAAATCACCATGAGTAAGGCCATCGCAGAGGCGATTGACCTCGAGATGGCTCGTGACCCCAAAGTCTTCGTGATGGGTGAGGATGTAGGCATCTACGGCGGCATCTTCAGCTCCACCACCGGGCTCTTCGCCAAATACGGTGGCGACCGCGTGAAGGACACGCCGATCTCTGAGACTGCCTTCATCGGGGCGGCCACCGGTGCAGCTGCAGAGGGGATGCGGCCCATTGTAGAGCTGATGTTCGTGGACTTCTTCGGGGTTTGCATGGACCAGATTTACAACCACCTGGCGAAGAACACCTACATGTCAGGCGGCTCGGTCAAGCTCCCGGTAGTGCTGATGACCGCCTATGGCGGCGGCTACAACGATGCCGCGCAGCATTCGCAGTCGCTGTATAGCCTCTTCGCCCATGTGCCGGGGCTCAAAGTGGTGGTTCCCTCCAACGCCTACGATGCCAAGGGACTGATGCACACCGCCATCCGTGACGACAACCCGGTGATGTACTTCTTCCACAAGGGGCTGATGGGGCTGGGCTGGATGAGCTCACCTGCCACAGCCTCCACGCCGGTTCCCGAGGGCGATTATACGGTTCCCTTGGGCCAGGCCAAGGTGGTGCGGGAGGGCCAAGACCTGACCATCGTGACGCTGGGCTGGATGGTTCACCGCAGCCTCGAGGCTGCCGCCGAACTCGAGAAAGCGGGCATCTCGGCGGAAATCATAGACCTGCGCACCCTGGTGCCCCTCGACCGGGAGACAGTCATTAAGTCGGCCCAGAAAACCGGGCGGGTGCTGGTGGTGGACGAGGACTACCAGAGCTTCGGCCTCTCCGGGGAGATCGCTGCCACCGTCGCCGAAGCTGGGGCGCTGAAGAGCTTCCGCCGGGTCGCCGTGCCCGATGTGCCGATTCCCTACAGCCGTCCCCTCGAGCAATACGTGCTCCCCAACCCGCAGACCATCGCTCAAGCCGCGCAAGGCATGTTGGAGATGGTGGGCTGATGGCGAAAGTGGTCGTCAAGATCCCCGACGTGTGGGGCAATAACAAGGATGTGGACGGGACGATCATCAATTGGTTTTATGACGAGGGGGCGCGGGTTTCCCAAGGTACGGTGATCGCCGAGGGGATGGTCGAAAAAGTCACTTTTGAGGTCACAGCACCGGTTGCCGGAACCCTGAGCAAAATCCTCAGCAAGGTGGACGAGCCCATCCGCGTGGGAAGCCGAGTTGCGGAGATCGAGAGCGATTGAGCGCCATCGGCGTGATCGTCAACCCAGTCTCAGGCCAGGACGTGCGTCGCCTGGGGAGCCCAGCCCCGGTTCAGACGGTGTTCGGCAAGATCCAACTGGTGGCCCAAGTGCTGGGCGTAGCGGCCGGGCTTGGGGTGCGGCAGGCCTTCGTCCCCGCCGACCCTTACAGCATCGCTGCAACTCTGGAGGGAATGCCCCTGGGACTCGAGCTGCATGTCGTCCCCGTGCCGCTCACTGCAACCGCGCAGGACACGTTTGAGGCGGCGCGGAGGCTCGAGCCCTTAGTCTCGCTGCTTGTTGTGGTTGGCGGCGACGGAACCCTGCGGCAAGTCGCCAAAGCCCGGCCCAAAGTGTCCATCCTCCCGCTACCGGGCGGCACGAACAACGCTTTCGCCCACCGTGTCGGCGGAACACACGCGGGGCTAGTTGCGGGTTTGCTGGCGCTGGGACGGCTAGAAGCTGGTCGCTGCTGTTATCGCGCCAAGTGGCTCCGAGTTCGCTACGACAGCGGGGAAGACTTGGCCCTGGTGGACGCGGTGGTGAGCCGCAACCCGAGTTTGGGCTCCAAAGCTCTGCTCGAGCCGGGGGAACTCGAGTGCGCCGCCCTCAGCTTCGCCGAGCCTTGGAGCTTGGGAATCGCCAGCGTCGGGGCGGCGATACGCCCATGCGGCAGGGAAGAAGATTGGGGGGTTTGGCTCGAGTTGGATGCTCAGGCTCCCGCCGTGCTAGCCCCAATCCTCCCTGGACGGCTGTTGTCAGTAGGCGTGGCCTCGTGCAGTCGGCTCGAGATAGGGCAGCCGTGTCACCGCTACGTGCGCTCAGGGACGCTGGCCCTGGACGGAGAACGGGAGGTCGAGTTGCACGAGACGTGGGTGGAGTTTGCTCTAGAAAAGACACCGCTCGAGGTGATTGACCCCGAGCGGGCCTTGGTGGAGGGCTATAGGGCAATGAGCTAGAAGCCACACGCCGCTTTTGGCTCACCCTACGCCTTGACCCTCTCCTTGGCCTCCTCGCGCAAATTCCGTCGTAACACCTTGCCCACCGCGCTTTTGGGAAGTTCGCTGCGGAAGTGGTAGATGCGGGGGATTTTATACGCCGCCAGCCGCTCACGGCAAAACTTGTCGAGGTCTTCCTGGCTAGCACTTTGCCCCAGTTTGAACACCACGAAGGCGGCTACGGTCTCCCCCCGGTACTCGTCGGGAGCGCCAACCACAGCGGCTTCCAGGACGGCTGGGTGGGCATAGAGCACCTCCTCGACCTCCCTGGGATAAACGTTGTAGCCCCCGGCAATAATCATGTCTTTTTTGCGGTCTACGATGTAGAAATAGCCGTCTTCGTCCATGCGGGCCAGGTCGCCGGTCAGGAGCCAGTCAATCTTGATGACCTTGGCTGTCTCTTCGGGGCGCTGCCAGTAGCCCAGCATCACGTTGGGGCCGCGAATAGCCAGCTCCCCCACTTCACCTACGGCTAGCTCGTGCAGGTCGTCATCCACCACTGCGGCATCAATCCCCGGCAGCGGCAGGCCCACGCTTCCGGCCCTACGCTCACCGCTGACCGGGTTGGCGTGGGTGACGGGGGCGGCTTCGGTGAGACCGTAGCCCTCGAGCAGCTTCGCACCGGTCAGCTTCTCGAACTGCTCAATCACTTCCAGGGGCAGGGGGGCCGAGCCAGAATTGCACATCTGGACGGTGTCTATCTTGCGCTTCTCAATGCCGGGAAAGTGGTTGAAGCCGACGTAAAGGGTGGGTACACCAGGAAAATGGGTGACCTGGTGCTTCTCGATAGCTTCTACACAGGCCGCCACCTCCGGGCGCGGCAACAGGACGAGCTTGTAGCCTAGCGCCAGGCCAAAGTTCATAGCGACAGTCATACCGTAGACATGAAACAGCGGAATCGCCGTCAGCATCACGCCCTTGCCCTCCTCGGCGCGGCTTTCCGGCGACCAGGCGATATTTTGGTAGACATTGGCGACCAGATTGCGGTGCGAGAGCATAGCTCCTTTGGAAACCCCGGTGGTGCCCCCGGTATATTGCAGCAGGGCCAGGTCGTCGGGCTTGGCGAGGTAAGGCTCTACTGGTGCAGCGGATTTGAGGGCCTTTTTGAAATCCAGACGCTTGGGATGGGCCGGGAGCTTTACCCAGCGCTTTTCCCGGCGCATCTTTACTGGGTAGAGCAGGTTTTTGGGAAAGGGCAGGTAGTCTTGGATGCCGGTGGTGAAAACTCGCTTCACCGACACCTCGCCCTCGATTTCGGCGTAGCGCGGCCAGAGGGTGTCCAGCACCACGAAGGTTTCTGCACCTGCATCTTTAAGCTGATGCTGAAGCTCTCTGGGCGTATACAAAGGGTTGACGTTCACACACACCGCACCCGCCGCCAGCGTGCCGAAAAAAGCCATCACGAACTGCGGGCTGTTGGGCAGCATTATGGCTACGCGGTCTCCTGGCTTTACACCTGTGGCTTGCAAGGCCCCGGCGAACTTCTGCACGTCATTCCAGAGGTCTTTGTACTGGAGGGTAAAGCCCAGGAACTCCAGGGCGATGTGCTGGGGGTATTTCTGGGCGCTGGCCTCCAAGAGCCGCCACAGTGACACTTCGGGGTACTGGATGTCGGCGGATACCCCTGGGTCGTAGTGTTTGAGCCATGGTCGTTGCATCTGGACTCTCCTGGGTTTGTGATGCTTAGCTTTCCCTATGAGTGTAGCAAACTTTATACCGAGTTCAAAGGCGTATTGACCGTAAGACGCGGAGAACCCCTCCTCAAATCCTCACTCATTTTTCTAATTTGGACATGGAACACACTCTAGCGTACAAAACAAATGAACCACTGTTTCACATATGAAACATTTCGTGTTTGGGTATCCTATGCTGCCTACCGACCTCGAGACTCTACCTACCACCCCTGCGGTATTTACTGCTATCCGGGTACTGGATGAGCTCGCCAAGACTTCAGGGTTGACCTTATCCGAACTGAGCCGACGGGTCGAGGCTCCGAAGGCTTCGGTTTACCGTGTCCTCAACACCTTGCGGCGAAGTCGGCTGGTGGTGCAAGAGGGCAACGAGTACCGCCTTGGCCCCAAGGTGCTGGAATATCACGCGGCTTACGTGCGCCAGTTTGATATCACCCAGTTTTTCTATACGGTAGCGAACCGTATCGTGAGCACGATTGATGAGACCGTTCAACTGGCCCGACTCGAGGGCAGCGAGATGGTTTTTATCGCCAAGGTGGACTGCGGCCAGATGATTCGTCCGGCTACCTACGTGGGGCGCAGGGTATCGGCCCATGCTACCGCTGTGGGTAAGGCCATGCTGTCTACCCTCAAAAACGAGCAGCTACGCGAGCTATATCCGCAAGAAGACCTGCCAGCCCTCACAGCCCATACCATCACCTCAGTTTCGGCGCTCCAGCGTGAGCTCGAGCTGGTTCGCACACGGGGCTATGCCTCCACTATCCAGGAGAGCACCCTCAACCTGTGTTGCCTAAGTGCTCCCATCCGCGATAGCTCCGGCTCAGCGGTGGCGGCGCTAAGCATCTGCATGGCTACACCCAAACCCACGCCCAACCGGCGGGAAGTAGCCTTGCAGCATTTAATATGGGGCGCGAGAGAAATCTCTATTGCTCTGGGCGGGTCAGATACTTCTGACCGGTCTGGGGTCGCCCTTGCCATAGGAGGAAGCAAATGAAAGGTATCCGGCTGATTGGACTCATCCTCGCAGGTACGCTGGCGGCCTCGCTAGCCCAAGCCCAAACCACCTCGGCCTATTGTGCCTCAGGTAAACCCATCCGACTGGCCGGGATTACCTGGGAGAGCGGGCAGTTTACCACCGAAGTGGTGAGATACATTCTCGAGAAAGGCTACGGTTGCAAGACCGAGGTGGTGCCAGGTTCCACCAACGCCACCGAGGCCGGGCTCATCTCCGGCGACCTGCAAATTTGGGGTGAGCAGTGGGAAGGTGTGAGCAACGCGATTAATGCCGGAATCAAGGACGGCAAAGTGCGGCTAGTGGGTAACATCCTCGATGGCGGCACGGTGGAGGGCTGGTTCGTGCCAGATTATGTGGTCAAGGGTGATCCTAAGCGCGGCATCAAGCCTATGGCTCCTGACCTCAAAAGTGTCTCCGACTTGCCCAAATACAAGGCCCTCTTCAAGGACGACGAGCAGCCCAACATGGGCCGCTTCTACAACTGTCCGGTGGGCTGGGTTTGCGAGAAAACCAATGGTCAGAAACTGATTGCCTATGGCTTGAGCAAGGACTTCACTAACTTCAAGCCGGGCAATGGTGCGGGGCTCGATGCAGCTATTGCTGGAGCCTATGAGAAGGGGCAGCCCATCGTGTTTTACTACTGGGCTCCTACTGGTTTCATGTCCCGCTTCAACTTTATCCGCCTCGAGGAGCCCAAATACAACGAAGCCTGTTATAAGAGCGAAACCGATCCAGCCAACAAAGCCCCTTGTGGCTCAGCTACTCCCAGCACCAATCTCCGTTTCGGAGTTTCCAACATGCTGCCTGCTACGGATGCCATCAACGGCCTGTTAGGTAAGGTGCAGTTTCCCCTGGACTTTTTCAACAAAGTGATTGCTGAAATTTCCATAGAGAAAAAAGCCCCCACCCAAGTTGCTATGGATTTCCTCAAGGAGCGCCCAGCGGTATGGAGCAAATGGGTTCCTGCTGACGTGGCGACCAAGGTACAGGCCAGCCTGAAGTAAACAGGTTAGCCGGGTGTGCAGAGCAGTAGTTGTGGGGGCTCTGTGCATTCCTGGGGGGAGTTATGTTCCCAGAAATCCATGCCACCGAAACCATCAACAACCTGGTCAAGATTTTTGTGCAACACTATGGCTTTATCTTCGAGGCCATCAAGAGTTTCTTGCTCCAGGTGTTTCTGGTGCCGCTCTCGAGCTTTTTCCGCCAGTTGCCCCCACCTGTGATGCTGGGGGCAGTGGGGCTGCTGACCTACCATGCCACCCGGCGCTGGCTGCAAAGCCTGCTCTATGTGGGGCTATTCTTTCTGATTGGCTCCTTCGGATTATGGGACAAACTGATGTCCACAGTTTCGATCATGCTGGTCTCGACTCTGCTGTGCGTGGCTATTGGTATTCCCATCGGCATTCTGGTCTCGCGCAGCAATGCCCTGCGAGCGGTAGTGCTGCCGGTGCTGGACGTGATGCAGACCATGCCCTCCTTCGTGTACCTGATTCCGGCCATCATGCTGATGGGTTTGGGGCAGGTTCCGGCTATCTTCGCCACCATCATCTATGCCCTGCCTCCCCTGATTCGCCTGACCGACCTGGGCATTCGCCAGGTAGACTCCGAGGTCATCGAGGCGGCTAAAGCTTTTGGCACCACCCCACGCCAGCTGCTCTTCGGGGTGCAAATCCCTCTGGCCCGACCCAGCATCATGGCTGGTGTAAACCAAACCGTGATGATGGCGCTGGCGATGGTGGTGCTGGCGAGCATGATTGGCGCTCGAGGGCTAGGTGAAACAGTGCTAGACGGCATTAGCAACCTGGACATCGGTAAGGGATTGCAGGGCGGGATAGCGGTGGTAATCCTGGCAGTGGTAATTGACCGCATCACCCAGGCCTATGGAATGGATACCCGCCAGCGCCGTCTACTAATCCAACGTCACCCCAACTCGATAGGCCGAATGCTTCATCGGGTGGCCCGGCTCGAGAAGGAGCAAAAGGCATGATTGGGGTTCGCTCGGTCTACAAGATTTTCGGACAGCGCGAGCGCGAGGCCTTGGTACTGGCCCAGCAAGGCGTGAGCAAGGAAGAGGTCTTGCAGCGCACTAATTGCACGGTGGGGTTGTGCGATGTGTCGCTCTCCATTGAGGCTGGGAAAATCTTCGTAGTGATGGGGCTTTCTGGCTCAGGTAAGTCTACGCTGGTGCGCCACTTCAACGGCCTGATTCAGCCGAGCGCAGGTCAAATTTTGCTGGACGGAGTAGATGTGACTGAGCTGAGCGAACCCCAACTGCGCGAGCTGCGACGGCACAAGGTTAGCATGGTGTTTCAGAGCTTTGGTCTGATGCCCCACAAGACCACCCTGGAAAATGCGGCTTTTGCCCTACTGACCAGGGGCGAAAAGAAAGACCTGGCCTTGCAGGCGGGCCAGGAGTGGCTGGGTAGGGTTGGTCTGGGGGGCTACGAACACAAATATCCCGACGAACTCTCGGGGGGGATGCGCCAGCGGGTCGGTTTGGCCAGGGCGTTAGCGGCCAATACCGATGTAATTCTCATGGACGAGGCCTTCAGTGCCCTCGACCCGCTCATCCGTACCGAGATGCAAGACCAGCTTCTACAGCTCCAAAGCAGCCTCAACAAGACCATCGTGTTTATCACCCATGACCTCGACGAAGCCCTGCGCATCGGCAGCCAAATTGCTATTTTACGCGGGGGCAGACTGGTGCAGGTGGGTACTCCACCAGAAATTCTAACCCGTCCCGCTGACGATTACGTGCGCCGTTTCGTGGAGAAGCGAGCCGCCAACCTCGAGGCCATCCAGCGCCCGGCCCCCAACCTTTGACACCGGAGGAACTTCAGCAATGAGCATCGTGGCCGACACCAACTGGCGAGCCTTGGCCCAAAGCCTCAAACCCCGTAACCAGGCATTTATCAACGGACAGTTTGTGGATGCAGTATCCGCCCAGACCTTTCCCAGCTATAACCCTGCCAACGGGCAAAAAATTACCGATATCGCTGCCTGCGACGCAGCCGATGTGGATCGAGCAGTGACAGCAGCCCGCCGGGCGTTCGAGTCGGGGGTCTGGCGCGACCTCAAGCCGCTCGAGCGTAAAACCATTCTGCTGCGCTGGGTGGCCCTAATTCGTGAGCACCAGCGCGAGCTGGCCCTACTCGAGACCCTCGACACCGGCAAGCCCATCAAGGAAAGCGTGAACGTGGACGTGGCTTCCTGCGCGGCGGGCTTGCAGTGGTACGCCGAGTGCATAGACAAGCTCTACGACGAAATCGCTCCTAACGGCCCCAGCAGCCTAGTACTGGTCACCCGCGAACCGATAGGGGTGGTGGCGGCAGTGATTCCCTGGAACTATCCGCTGATTATCGGTTCCTGGAAGATAGGTCCGGCCCTGGCTGCGGGAAACTCGGTCATCCTCAAGCCTGCCGAGCAGGCCAGCCTGAGTTCGCTCAAGCTAGCCGAGCTGGCCCAGCAGGCTGGAATTCCCGAGGGGGTTTTTAACGTATTGCCGGGATTGGGCCATCAGGCCGGACAGGCCATTGGCTTGCACCCTGACATAGACGCGGTGGTGTTTACTGGCTCTACCGAGGTAGGGCGCAAGTTTCTGGAATATAGCGCCAGGTCCAACCTCAAGCGAGTCGGCCTCGAGCTAGGCGGCAAAAGCCCGCACATCGTTACTGAGGAGGCCGACCTGGAAAAAGCTGCCATGTACGTGGCCTATGCCATCTGGTACAACCAGGGCGAGACCTGCAACGCTGGTTCGCGTCTGATTGTCCAGCGCGGTGTAAAAGCCAAACTGTTGAAGCTGCTCGAGCCCTGGGCTGAGCGGCTGGCCCCCGGTGACCCCCTTGACCCCACCACCGAGATGGGAGCTCTGATCAGCGCTGAGCACTGCCAGCGAGTTCGGCAGTATATCGAGCTGGGGCAGCAGGAAGGGGCTATCCTGGCCATCGGTGGCAGGCAGCTCAGGCCAGAGAGCGGTGGCTGGTATATCGGCCCTACCGTATTGGACAGGGTGCAAAATGACATGCAAGTAGCCAGAGAGGAAATCTTCGGGCCGGTGCTGGTAGTCATCGAGTACGACGACCTCGAGGAAGCCATCGCTCTCGCCAACGACTCGGAATATGGTCTGGCGGCGGCTGTCTGGTGCCGCGACATCAGCAAGGCCCATCTGGCGGCCCGCCGCCTGCGGGCGGGCACGGTATGGATCAACGCCTTCGACCACACCTCGATCAACGCCCCTTTCGGGGGATACAAGCAGTCGGGCAACGGGCGCGACAAGAGCTTGCATGCCTTCGATAAAGTAACCGAACTCAAAACCACCTGGCTCGAGCTGCATTAAGTCTATGAGAAACTTTCTGCCTCCAGGAGCCTCTAATTGCCTTTTTCAAACCATCGCCCAAGACACAAAAACTCTAGACCCACCAGGCTTTGTGCCTAAGAGGAGCCAGACAACCCATGAAGCATTATGAACTCGGCAAAGTTCCCCGCATTCTGGTCGGCAGCGAGGCCGTGCAGGGCTTGGGTACGTTGGTAAGGTCGCTGGGGGGGGAGAGCGCCGCACTGGTGGTGGATAGCGTGCTGGAGCGCAACGGCTATCTCGAGACCTTGAGCGCATCCTTAGACCTTCCCCAACAGGTGTATGTGGTTCCCCCCGGTGAGCCCAGTGTGGAAGTGGTCAACGCGGCCTCGCAAGTGGCACAGAAGCTGTCCCAGCCGGTAGTGATTGGAGTGGGTGGGGGCTCGACCCTGGACACGGCCAAACAAGCCGCGGGGGTGATGGCAGGCCTCGAGCCCATCGAGCATTACCTGCTGTGTGCCCATCCCTGGCCTGGGCGCAGGCCCATCATCGCCATTCCCACCACCTCGGGTACGGGAGCGGAAGTCACCCGCACCTGCATCGTGAGCGATACCCAGGGTCGCAAGCTCTGGACTTGGGGGGATGAACTTCTGCCCGATGTGGTAATCCTCGACCCCCAAGCGACTGTCACCTTACCCGCCGGAATCACTGCGGCAACCGGGCTGGATGCCCTCGTCCACGCCCTTGAGGCCAGTACAGGACAGCGTCGCAATGCCATCTCGAGTGGGATTGCCCTACAGGCTATTCGTCTGGTACTCAAGTATCTGCCCCGTGCAGTTCAGGAGCCCAGCCATCTCGAGGCCCGCCAGGGGATGCAGGAAGCCGCCCTCCTGGCAGGCATGGCCATTGATAACTGTGGAACCGGCATTGCCCACTCCATCGGACACGCCTTAGGGACGCTGTATCACCTGCCCCACGGGGTTGCCGTAACCCTGGCGCTTCAGGCCGCACTCCGCTGGAACTTGGAGGCCCAGCCAGAGGTGTATACCGAGGTAGCCGGGTGTTTCGGGATAGATGTTGCCGGGCTGTGCGGGGCTTTCGAGGAGCTACTCACTAAAGTGCGTTTCGACCAGGCTCTGCGGGCCTTGCCCAATAGTGTCTGGATAGCCAGAGATATTGCCCAGACCATGATGGCAACCGAGAACCAGCCGATGTGGAAAAACAACGTGCGGCTGGCCGACCAGGCCGAGCGGTTATGGCTAGCCCAGAAGACTGTAACGCTCTGGGACGGCTATCGCTCGGCGGTGAGGGGATAGTAGCCAATGCCCACCATCACCCGTATCGAAATCACCCACCACCAGCTTCCCCTCGAGCCGCCCTTTCCGGCAGCCTGGGATCCCAACCCCCGGCGCAAATTTCCTGCAACCATCGTGCGGGTCTATGACGACGAGGGTCACATGGGAGTGGGCTCGGGCGATGCCATGTACGGCTTTCACGACTACGTGCATCTGTTCGTGGGGCACAACCCCCTCGACCTCGAACGCCACAACGCTATTCTGGCAAACATCGAGTTCCATGCGGCCAGGCCCTGGCCACTGGATATCGCGCTGTGGGACTTGGCGGGCCAGATTCTCCATCAACCGGTATGGCGCATGGTCGGAGCACACTCCAACCGCATCCGGGCTTATGCCAGCTCAGGAATACACCGCTCTCTTCGGGGCATGGTAGAAGTAGCCCAACAGGTCATGGAGCGGGGCTTTCCAGCCCTCAAAATACGTTTTGGTCGCCCCCGCCTGGGGGACGATCTGGCGGTGGTCTCGGCCATCCGCGACGCGGTAGGCGAAGGGCTCGAGCTCATGGTGGACTGCAACCAGGGCTGGCGGATGCCCTGGGACACCCTGCAACCCTGGGACTTGAAACAGGCCGTCAGCGTGGCCCAGCAGTTACAGGCTGAGAAGGTCTACTGGATGGAAGAGCCGCTGCACCGGGGCGACTACCGAGGCTATAGCGAGCTGAGGAAATCGGTAGATATTCCCATCGCGGGTGGCGAGATGACCCGTGAACCATACGAGTTCCGTGAGTTGTTGGAGCGTGACTGCCTGGATGTCTTTCAGCCCGACTGTGCCCTCAGCATGGGCATCGGTGGTCTACGCACGCTGGCCGTGCGGGTGGTGGAAGCGGGCAAGGTCTTTACCCCTCATACCTGGGGCAATGGCATTCAGCTCTTAGCCAATCTGCACCTCACTGCGGGAACGGTAGGGGCACCTTTTATCGAGTTTCCCTACGACCCCCCGGAGTGGAGTACGGCCCGCCGCGACTATCCGCTCAGAAACACCCTCGAGCCAGATGCACAGGGGTGGATTACCCTCTCCGAGGCTCCGGGGCTGGGGCTCGAACTCGACGAGGCCCGGCTCGAGTCCACCACCAGTAAGCAGGCTACTTTTGCCTGAAGCCAGAGGAAATCCATGAATATGTTTATCGGTGAAGCTTTTGTCGGTAGCGGCCCTAACGCCGCGCACATCAATGCAGTGCTTGGTCCCAAAAATGGCCCGGTCGGCCCAGCCTGGGCCGGAGCCCTCACCAGCCCTTCGGCAGGACACCTGCCCTATATGGTGGTGCTGCAACCGGGTATGCCAGTCAAGCCCGCTACGGTATTTATCAATAAGGCCGCTCTCTCGAGCACCAACCACGAAAACATGACCTGGGGGCCAGCCCAAGCCGGGGTTGCCAAGGGCATTCAGGAGTGTTTGCTCGAGGGAATCCTGCCCCAGGAGGCTGAAAACGAGTGGTGCGTGATTGTAGCGGCCTGGGTCAACCCCAGTGCCGACAACGCCGACGAGGTGTTTGAAAATAACTATAAAGCTGCCAAGGATGCGGTAGTGAACGCCCTGGGGATGTTGCCGCTGCTCTCCGACGTAAGTGAGGCCAGCAAAAATGTGCATAATCCCTACTACACCCCCGAAAGGAGGCCCTGAGCGCTGAAGCTTGTAGAGCGGCGCTGCTTGGTGCTGCCTTCGGCCCTCTGGGTATTTATGCAATACGTCAACTTGGGTAAAACAGGTCTCAAAGTTTCGCGCTTGTGCCTGGGTACCATGACCTTTGGCAGC
This sequence comes from Thermaceae bacterium, assembly GCA_015478585.1. Taxonomy (GTDB): domain Bacteria; phylum Deinococcota; class Deinococci; order Deinococcales; family Thermaceae; genus Meiothermus. The sequence continues at coordinate 18,754 of JADMIM010000006.1, forward strand.
CCTCAGTGGCGACCCTGGGTACTCGACGAGGCCGCCTCGAGTCCCATCCTGAAGGCTGCACTCGAGCGGGGGATCAACTTTTTTGATATGGCTGATTTTTATTCGCTGGGGGTGGGTGAGGAGGTAGTGGGGCGAACCCTGCTGAAACATGCCCCGCGAGAGGAACTGGTATTAGCTTCTAAGGCGTTTTACGCGATGGGGTCAGGGCCAAACGCTAAAGGACTCTCGAGGAAGCACCTTTTGGATGCGATTGATGCCTCGCTAAAGCGTATCGGTACCGACTACCTCGACCTCTATATCATTCACGGTTTCGATAGGGAAACCCCTATCGAAGAAACCCTGGAGACCCTCAACGACATCGTGCGCTCGGGCCGGGTGCGGTATATCGGGGCCAGCACCATGTACGCTTGGGAATTCGTAAAGATGCTTTACACTTCACGCCTGCACGGCTGGAGCGAGTTTGTCTCGATGCAGTGCCAACTCAACGCAGCCTACCGCGAGGAGGAGCGAGAGACCATTCCCTTTTGCCGTGATCAAGGTCTTGCAGTCACACCCTTCAGTCCGCTAGCAAGGGGCCTGCTCAGCGGAAACCTCGACTCCCTGCGCAATCAGACCGATAGTTTCACTACCGATATGTATGGCGATGAAACTTCTCACAATATTGCCAGGGCTGTGAAGCAAGTAGCCAAGGCCAGAGGTCTCGAGCCCGCACAGGTCGCCCTGAATTGGGTAATTAATCGGCCCGGTGTGACCAGCACCCTCTTTGCGGTGGAGAACATAGCCCAGCTCGACGAACAGTTAGCAGCCCTCGAGCTAAAACTCAGCCCGCAGGAACTCCAGGAGATTGACCGCTGGTACACTCCCTGTGACGTGATCAACGACTACAACTCGAGTCGAATCCCTCGAACCCCCCGCCAGTTTGTGAAAAAGTGAAAAGCGCGATTCTCCTGTGGGCACGACCGTTCCGCCTCCACACCTTGGACATCGGAACATGGCCTATCGGCAAAAAGGAGCTGGGTAGGGTCTTTCTAGCGAAGTGGAGGGCCCTATTCTTTCTGAAAACTGCTCGAACCAAACAAGCTTTTGGCCTTCATCCTCGGGCTCGAGCTTGTTGACGGTGAGGGGTAAACGGAGTTGACTAGAAAACATGAGCCTGAAAGATAGCGTTGCCCAACTGACCCCCAGCTTGCTCGAGATGCGCCGCGACTTCCACCGCCACCCCGAACTGGCCTTCCAGGAGTTTCGCACCAGCGCCAAGTTGGCCGAGTTTTTGCAGTCGCTGGGCCTCGAGGTCACGACCGGCATCGCCCAGACCGGTTTGGTTGCCAGGCTCAAAGGCCATAAGCTGGGAAAAACTGTGCTGGTGCGGGCTGATATTGATGCGCTGCCCATCCATGAGGCTACGGGGGCCGAATATGCCTCGCAGACCCCCGGCGTGATGCACGCCTGCGGTCACGACGGGCACGCCGCCATCGCCGCCCACGTGGCAGCAGCCTTTGTCGGGATGCGCGACCAAATCGAAGGTGAGGTACGCTTTGTCTTCCAGCCCGCCGAGGAAATTGTCAGTGGGGCCCGTCCGATGGTCGAGGCAGGCGTACTCGAGGGGGTGGATGCGGTGGTGGGGCTGCACCTCAACAGCCAGCTCCCCGCCGGGATGGTCGGGGTGCGGCCCGGCCCCAGCATGGCTGCCGCCGATGCCTTTACCCTTACCGTGCGCGGTAGGGGAACCCACGCCGCCATGCCCCACATGGGCGTGGATACCGTGGTCATCGCCTCGCACATCATCCTGGCCCTGCAAACCCTGGTCAGCCGCGAAACCGACCCGGTCAATACCTCGGTTATCACCATCGCTACCCTCACTGCCGGGGATGGAGCCCACAACATCATCCCCGAGACCGCTGAACTCAAAGGAACCTTGCGTACCTTCGACCCGGTGCTGCGGGAGCGGCTCATCAGGCGCATCGAGGAGCTAAGCAAGGGAGTTGCCAGCGCGATGGGCGGCAGCGTCGAAATCGCCTGGCTACGGGGCTCACCGGTAGTGGTCAACGATGCTGCCATGACCGAGCGTTTCCGTGCGATTGCCCGGAGCGTGGTGGCTGAGGACAAGCTGCTCGAGACCCCCCCCGTAATGGGCGGCGACGATATGGCCGAGTTTCTGCTGCGCCGCCCTGGAGTGTATTTCTGGGTCGGGGCGGGCGACCCCGCCAGTGGCAAGGACAAGCCCCATCACCATCCTGGCTTCGACATAGACGATGAAAAGGCGCTTCCTCTGGCAACCGAACTGCTGGCCAAGGCTGCGCTGGAGTTCCTGCACTGAACGCGCTCAAGCACTGCCCCTGAGGTATTTGCGGACAATCGCGGTTTTCAGAGCCGCGACCCTCTTTATCGGGGTTCTCTGCTTAGATGAGCCAGTCAATAGGCCCAGGCTACCCCAAGGTTCTTTGCGAAAACCGCTCTAAGGCTGGCTCGAGAGGTTCAAAAGCCCCGCCCCCACTTCATTCCCCGAGAACGGAAGTGGTGTTGCGGCAGCTTTGAGCTTGTTCTGGATGTCGGCTGGGCTCAAGGAAGGGTTGGCCTCACGCCACATCGCCAGCGCCCCCGCAACCAGCGGCGTGGCAAACGAAGTGCCCTGATAGGTGTACTGCCCGATAGCAATGTCTTGCCCTGGCGCAGCAATGCTCAAGTAATCAGTGTTGGCCCCCCGGCTGCTGAAGGAAGCAGGCGACCACCGTCCAGAAGCGGAGTCTTGCGCCAGGGCAGCCACCGCTACCAAACCGGGGAGCTTGTAGGCGGCTGGATAGTGTTTGGGCGTGAGGGGCGCGACGGTTCCATCTGGCCCCTGGTTGCCCCCGGCTGCGGCAATCAGCGTGCCTTTGCTCGAAGCATAGGACAGGATGGCCTCGAGCACGTCCACCGGGGTATCCCCACCCAGGCTCAGGTTAAGCACCAACTTGCTGCGGTCTGGAACTTGCGAGAGCGAGTAGCACACGCCCTTCACCACGTTGCTAGCCAGACACAGCCCATTCTTATCGCAAACTTTGACCGGCAGCACCGAAGCCTGCGAGGCCACTCCTAGTTTGGCCCCAGCCGCCAGCACTGCGATGGGCGTACCGTGGAGCGGGATTTGGTTGCTGGGATTCACAAAATCGTCGGTGACAGTAGTGTTGTTATCCACGAAGTTGTAGCCCGGCAGCAGGTTGACTAAATCCCCCGCGACCACTGCCCCTGGTCTCGCACCCACAACCGAGGTTGCGGTAACACCGGTGTCCAAAACGGCAATGGTAATGCCAGTCCCGCTTCGCCCGCGCCCTTTTGCCCCCGCCGCCCCAATTGCGCCGAGATAATCCACGGCATCAGCTCCACCTGCGGATTGGGGGTCAGCTTTATACACCACATTCAGTTGTTCCAGTTCGGCCAGGGCCTGACCCAGCGGCACTCCATTGACATTGATAACCCCCAGCGAGCCCGAACAGGGGTTGCTGGGGTCAGACGAACTCGAGTCCAGCGGCTGGGGTAATTGGATGAATGTGAAACCCAAAGCCCCTATCTGCTTTTGAGCATCGCTAGGGTTTATCCCTGGCTTGAGCGTCACCAGCAGTTGCCCCGGAACTACATTCCCCAAAACTCCCAGGGTAGCCGTGGCAGAAGCACTTCCCGATTGCACCTGCACGGTTTGTGGGCCTGCTGGGGTGGTACTGGGAAGCACAATGCTCAGGGTTTGGGTGGCTACTTTCTGATAAGCGATGGGTGTGCCCCCCAAAAACACCTGCGCCCCATCGAGGGTAATGCCGGTAAGGTTTATGTTGACCGTTTCTCCTCGAGCCGCCTGCATGGGGCTCAGGGTGATGCTCGAGGTGGAATTTGAACTGCCTTGGTAGCAGCTTGCCAGAAGCACTAGCAGTATGAATCCAAACCAACGCACGATGTACCTCCACCATAGGTTGTATCAAAAGTGCCGTTAAGCTAGCGTTATGTTTGCTCACCGAGATGAAGTGTGGCCGTTGCCCAGATGAGACTTGAGTTCTTTAAGTTCAGCTTTATAGCGCTCAGCCATGTCTTGATGGCCACTTTTTTCCAGCAGGAGAATGGCTTCCTCGAGGGCCTGCACATCCGATAGAAGCTCCGCGAGATTACCCAAGGCCATCGCCATAATCAAGGTCTCTCCAGCCTGCCGGGCTAGAGCTAGGGCCTGTCTGTACGCTTCCTCCGCTTCTTCTTTGCGCTGTTGAAAGTGGTAAACCACACCTACGTTGTTCCAGGCCCGTGCAGAGGTGTCTAGAGTGCCTGCTTCCAGTGCCGAAGCCGCCGCTTGCAAATATATTCTTTCGGCTTCCTTGTATTCTTTACGCTGCTCGAGAGCCATCCCCAAGTTAAGCAAAGCCTTCGATTGAACCGCCGGGTGATGCTTGGTAGAGGCAAAAACCTTGCCTAGCAACTCTTCTGCTGATTCGCCAGCATATATTTGTGACATCGCTTCGTTGTTTAATGCCCCCACCCAACGGGCATCCTCACCAAGCAATTGCCAAAGGTTAGCCGCCCGCCGAAAAAAACCTGTAGCATGGGCAAAGTCCCCGGCAGCCAAACTTAGATGCCCCAAGGTGTTTAAGGCTTCCGCTCGAGCTCGCGAATCCCCTTCCAGGGCTTGTTCAGCCATAGTTTTGGCCTCGCCAAGCCTGCCCAGCCGCCACAGCAAGGTTCCCTTCAAGGCCAGAACCTCGTAATCGTCGGGCAGGTCTTTGAGGGCCTCGAGCGCCTCTTTGTACTGTCCCGCCCGCTCTAAAGCCCGCGCCCGCAGCAAGCTTAGCTCCGGGTCGGAGGCTACCTCGGCCAGAGTTTCGGCGGCCCGTTGGGGAAACCCGCGCCGCAGCAGTTCCTCGGCCCAGGCTTTGTAGGCCCGCGCCATGCCGGGAAGCTCGCTGGAATCGGTGAGCGCCCTGGCCTGCTGGTAGAGCGGGAAGGCCTCGAGGTCGGGCAGTAGGGGAACCAGGGCCAGCACCAAACGGGTCTCGAGGGCAGGCCGGGCCGAGAGCCAGCCCCGCGCCACCCCCCGCGCCCGCACCGTGCCCGAGGGCTCGACCAAACCTGCCGTGATAAGTTCCTCCAGGGCTTGGGCCACCTCCCGCGCACCTAGCGCCAGGGCTTTGCGCACGGTGGCCAGATTGGAGGTCTCGAGCAGGGAAAGCGCCCCGTAAACTGCTCTGGCCTCTTCCGATATAGCCTCCAGGCGGCCCTCCAGCACCCCCTCCAAGGGCTCACCGCGCAAGAAGGCCCCCACCAATGCCGGCAACCCCCCAGTGGCCTGGTATGCACCAGGGTGGGCTTCTAGCTCCTTGGCCGAGAGCGGCCCCAGCTCGAGCAGACTATCCACTTCCAAGGCGGGCTTGTCCCTCGAGGCCACCACCACTCTGGCCTTGGAGCGCAGCCCACGCAGGCGCGTCAATAGCTCACGACTCTCCGGGTCTATGCGGTTCCAGCCGTCCACAAGCCAGGTTCCCTCCTGGCTGGCTAGGGTGCGCAGCAAGGCTTGGGGGCTGCTCAGGGCGCTGCCCAGCAGGGGCTCGAGGGTGGCGTAAGGCAAGCCAGAGCGGGCCGGAAGATAGGTGGCCCCTGCTTCTAATCGCCGCAACAGGGCGGTTTTGCCCATCCCAGCTCCGCCGCGCAGCCAAGCCCACTCCCCCGGTCGCAGCGCCATCAGCTTTTCTAGCTCCCTCACCCGTCCCACGAAGCTCTGACGCAAGCGCCCCCGGGCAACCTCAGCGGAAAGCGCAAGCTCCAACCCCAGCTCGTGGGCTTCACGCTTGATGGCTTCGGCCAGGGGATTGCCTCCGGCCAGCAGCAAAGGAAAAAATCGGGGCAGTTCTTCTGGCTCCGGCGGTGGAGCCCCGGCCAGGCGGTAGGCCGCCTCCGCCGAACTGGCAGCCTCGGCAAAGTGGCCCCCGGCAGCCTCGCGCTGGGCCAGCTCGAGCAAAGCCGCACGTACTTCGCGCGCGGTGGCCTCGCGGGTGGTGTAAATCCAGTCCTCGAGTTCTTCGCCACTATCGCCCTCGGCCCCCTCCAGAAAAGCCCCGCTGTACAGGTTGACCGCTTCGCTCAAACGGTTCGTGCGCAGGTGTTCTCGCAGCTCCAGCGCGTCACACTCAAGCATCGTCCAGGCCCGCTCCTCATCGGCAAAAATTGCCTCGAGCTGGCGCAGGCGGTGCAGCACCACCTTGAGGCTATTCATGGGGTCGGCGGCCTCGGGCCAGAACAGCTCGGCCAGGAAGCGCCTGGGCTTGGGGCCTTCCAGGGCTAGATAGGCCAGGAGCAACAGGGGCTTGAAGGCTCCACGCCGCAGGTTAGAACCGACCAGCTCGAGGCCCCCAAGGGTACGCAAACGCATGGGTCTTATTCTATCGGCAAGACCTTAGCTCTATGAACGCGCAACAAGAAGGGGCAGGCCTCGGCCCGCCCCTAGCAAGATTTTGCTGGTTCCATCAGGGTTTTACAGCACCCAGCCCCGTAACTCTACACCGCCGCAGGCTCGGCCCCGTAAATCGTCCACCAGGGTTTGGCCGCCTTGGCAAGCACCTGGTTGAGCGACTCGATGTTGGCTACACCCCGGTCGGCGAGCCAGTCCTCGAGGGCTTTCACCCCTTGCTTGGCGTATACCGGAATCCCATCCTGCCAGGTAGCCCGTCCACACAACACCCCACTAAAAGGAACCCCGGCTTCGGCAGCGAGTTCCAGCGATTCGCGGAAAACTGCGTCGCTCACGCCCGCCGAGAGATAGATGAAGGGCTTACCCGCAGCCTGCGCGGTGGATTTGAGGTCGGCGATGGCCTGAGCCCGGCTATAAGCCGCCGTACCCCCGAAAGCACTCGTACCCTCGACATAGACGATATTGAAGGGCATCTCGACCTTGAGCACGTCCACCCCGTAGCGGTCTTTAGAGAACTCCTCCATGTAGGCCGCCACATATTTGGGCTTGGCTTTGGCAAACTCGAGGCCCTTTTCGTCACCCAAAGCATCATCGTAGGCGATGGGCTCCAAGAAAAACGGCACGTCTACCCCGGCGCATTCGGCCCCGATACGCTCGATATAGGCGTGTTTGATGGCATTGATGGCCTTATCGTCGAAGGGATTGTAGTACAGCAGAATCTTGATGGCATCGGCCCCAGCTTCTACCAGGCTGCGCACACTCCACTCCGGCAGCAGGTCGGGCAGACGGCCTTTGACGTTGGTGTCGTATCCGCTCTTCTCGTAGGCCAGCAATACGCCGGTTCCCGGAGCACGGGCTTTGAGCGCCGGAAGGCCATACTCCACATCCATCAAAATGGCCGAGGCATGCGGAGTAAGCACTTTAGTGACTGCGGTCTTGAACTCGGTCAGTTCGGCATCGCTCACGTCCGCGCCCCTGGCCTTGGCAATGGTTTTGCGCAGCGACCCCCGCTGATCCATCGCTGCTGCGGCAATCACGCCTTTATCATCTGCACAGGCCTGAATGCCCGCATGTTTTCCCTTGCTCATTTTCGCCATAAAAACCTCCGCCCTCTAGTCTAACGTGGGGGCAGCACTCCGTCGAACAACTAACGCCAAGGGCAAAAACGTCGAAGGTCTAGCGCCCAACACCGAAAGCTGAAGGCTTAAAACCCAAACCACGTCTCAGACGGTGTTTCTCGATAGGGCAATTATGCTGTCCTGGTGTAGCTTTGTGGCCTCTTGCATTTTGCTTTCGGCCTTCGGCTCTGTGCTCTCTGCTCTTAGCGTTTCAAAACCCCTTGCCCGTAAACTTGGTCAGCATCAGCTTGAGTTCGTGTGGACTGGTGGCGGAACCTTCGGCATCCTCGAGGCTAATCTGACCCTGGGTATATAGCTCGACCAAGTGCTGGTCGAAAGTGCGCATCCCCCGAATGTTGTCGTGCATCATGGCATCCTTGATTTGCAGGCTCTTTTCTTCATCCTTGATCATGTCGCGGATAAAGGGCGTATTGAGCATGATTTCCAGCGCCAGGGCGCGGCCTTGAGCGTCAGCACGCGGCAACAGGCGCTGCGAGAGGATACCTAAGAGCGACTCGGCCAGCAGGATACGAATCTGCTGGTGTTCGTGCAGAGGAAAGAAATCTATGATGCGGTTGATGGTGCGCAGGGAGTCCAGGGTGTGCAGGGTCGAGAAGACCAAGTGTCCGGTCTGAGCCGCCATGATCGCCGCCTCGACGGTCTCGCGGTCGCGCATCTCGCCAATCAGGATCACGTCGGGGTCTTGGCGCATGGCGTATTTGAGGCCCGAGGAGAAGCTGTCGGTGTCCACACTGACCTCGCGCTGAACGACCAGGCTCTTCTTGTGGCGGTGCAAAAACTCGATGGGGTCTTCGATGGTGACAATGTTTTTAGGAAAGTGCAGGTTTACGTGGTCTATCATCGCCGCCAGCGTGGTGGACTTGCCCGAGCCGGTTGGGCCAGTAACCAGTACCAGGCCACGTTCCTTGCTGGCAAGCCCCTCGAGGGCCTCTCTGGGCAGGCCCAGCGCCTCGAAGCTGGGGATATTCTCCGAGACCACCCGCATCACCAGGCCGAAGCTGCCGCGCTGGTGCAACAAATTGCAGCGGAAGCGGGCCAGGCCGGGGATGGTGTAGGCGAAATCCATCTCCTTTTTGTACTCGAGTTCTTCCTGCTGCATGGGCGTGAGCAGGCTGCGCACGATAGCCTCTACGTCGGCAGGCATCAGCACCTTGTTGCTAAAAGACTTGAGCTTGCCGTCAATGCGCACCGTGGGCGGGGCTCCGGCTTGCAGGTGGATGTCGGAAGCCCGCGACTGCACCATGGTTTTAAGCATTTCCGCGATGACGTTTGGGGTTTGGGTGGTGCTCATGCTTGCCATTTCTCCCTCTTTTGTACAGAGCGCCCATCAAGATAAGTTCAAGTCGGTAAAAACCGGTGCGGTTTCACCACTAAAGCCCCAGCCTGCCAGAGGGTATTAGAGCATGGATATATGCGTATGTTCTGGCCGCAGGTCTAAAGGCTCATGCCCTGAAGTATAGTCCATGCTGCCATTTATATCGCCACAAATAACCCACCTCGAGGGCCTTAGATTAGGAATCGGTTAAGGCCCCAGCCCAAAAGCTCGAGGCGCTGGTTTCGCAGCGTCTCCTGCTTCACAGCAAGAAGCAGAGGGCTAAACGCAAAACGCTAAAGGCCGAAAGCTGAAAGCAAAATGCAAGAGGCCACAAAGCTACACCAGGACAGCATAATTGCCCTATCGAGAAACACCGTCTGAGACGTGGTTTGTGTTTTTGGGTTTTTGCCTTTAAGCCTTCAACGTTAGTCGTTCAACGTTTAGCTCTCTGCCCTTTGGCTTCAGCGCAGTTGGCGCACCAGGGCTCGAGCATAAGCCAGGGTTTCCTCTACCGCTGTCCAGTCCACGTTTTGGGGTCGGTCGGAGAGCCAGTGCCAGTTAGCTGGGATACCTTCCCTGAGCCGAATCAGACTCAGGCAGGGATTGCCTTTGGCAACGAAAGGTAGGGTGTCGAAGTAGGCCAGCCGGTATTCCATAGGCCGCGCTCCGGGCATACCTCGAGCCAGTTCGCGCAAGGCCCCAGTGTAGGGATGAAATACCAACATGCCCTCGCCCACCGCGTAAAAAAGCTCTCCTCGGCCCACGTTGTCAATGTTGAGTACTAAGGCATCTGGAGGCACCAGGCCGGAGCGCGCAAGGTGGGTGGCCCCCTTGGCCCCAACTTCCTCAGCGCCGGTCAAGGCCAATATCACCCGGTAGTTTGGCAGGGGCTCGAGGCGGAGTTCCTGAAAGAGCTGGGTGGCTACCGCGACCCCGGTCGCGTTGTCATTGGCCCCATTGACGTAGGGCTGGGTCAGCTCGCGGTGAACCAAAAGCCCCGCTTGAAGCAAAAAATAAAGACCAATAAACTTTGAGGCCAACGGCAAAAAACAGGCGAACGGCAAAACCGTAGCCAAAGCGGCATTGAACAAAAAGTTGAGGCGGAACTGCCGCACCTGAGCCGGACTGTAAATGAAAAAAGTTTTGGCGCTATCATAATGGGCCATCAGGAGCAGGGTTCGGGGTTTTGGGGGGGCCACAAAAGCAGGGGGCGAAAGCACGCTTTGGGCCTCCAGCTTCCCATTTCCGGCCTCCTGTTGCTCGCTAACCGCCAGCAAATTCTGCGACCAGTAGCGGTCAAACAAGCCCTCCCAGGGAGTCCACCAACCCGAGAAATGTGCCCAGAAAGCATAAACTCCCAACAAAGCCAGCCACCACTGGGCCAACCCGCCGCCCAAGGCCAGCAACAATCCGGCCAAAATTAGCTCGGGTCCGTAGCTGCTGGGCGCTTTGAAGGTCTGGGTCTGAACCCGGCAGCCCCAGGCTTCCAGATGTTCTTTGAGGAGTTTTGCCGCAAGTCGCTCGAAAGCGCTGGCACTCCCCCGGTGAGGCAGGGCGCAAAGACGTTCCCACAGCTCGAGCACAGGCTGATTCTACGGGCAAGCGCAGTCTGTACGCAGACCTGGCAACCCGGTAGACTCGAGGCTATGGGCAAAAAGCGCCGGGAAAAAAAACTTCGCCGCAAGGGCGGACAACGTCCTCAGCTCTCGTTCAAGGACATGCTGCGGGTCTTCCCCAGCTTGTTTTTGCGAGCTTTTATAGTGGTCGTCCCACTCACTTTCCTGATGACCTGGCTGGGGGCTAGCAAGGTCACGCTGCTAGGCAATCCGCTGGTGCAAATCGCCGCCTATGTGGCGGTCTATCTGGCCTTCAATCGCTTTATCTTCGCACCTATCCGCAACTTCAAGCCCGAGAAGCCCAAAGTCGTGGCAACCAGCATCAAAGCCGTACCCAAAGAAGCCAAGCCCAAGCCTACCGGGCCCAAAGCCAAGTCTTAGGGTCAATGGCGACCCCCCTGAAGCTGTGGACTTCTCGGGGCTCATACCATCAACCCATCAACGAGCTTGACGCAGTTCCCCCCTGCGCGCAGGGGGGAACATCCGAGGTCGCCAAAAGTTAGGTGCTAAACGATTATCCGCAGATTGACAGGGGGTCTGGGCCACCCCAAAAGCGTCTTGTTATCTACACTCGTTTTGCATCCGCCCAAAAACCCTCGAGACCGAAGGTGCGAGGATTATCTATGTAAAATCCCTAGATTCTCTTTGCATCGGCCCAAAAACCCTCGAGGTCGTAGTATTCACGTGCCTCGGGACTCATCAGGTGAACCAAAATCTGGCCGTAGTCGAGCAGAATCCAGCGCGGGCTGGGGCCTTCGACCTTGGTCGCCCGGATGCCCTCCTCTTGTAGCTTTTCCCGCACCCCACGCTCGAGGGCTTGCAGGTGGGGCTGCGAGGTTCCGGTAGCAATGACAAAATAGTCCAGTGAGTCGGAGACCTGGTGCAAGTCCAGGGCCACCACGTGCTCGGCTTTTTTATCTTCCAGGGCGGTTTTGATCTCGGCAATGAGAGACTGGGCGCTGAGGGTTTGAGTCATTCAACATGTAGTCTAGCAAACTACCGCGAGAAGTATGTCACGCACTTCACGAGAAGGCCCAGCCGCTCCCTTCGGACAAAGTCGCCTCGGAAACCCTTAGTCGGGGCCCGCTAGGCCAGCAAACATCCAGTTGTTTGGGTTTTAGTTATGATGTCCCAGCCTCGAGCGGTTTTTGCGAAAGCCGCGATAAACAGATCCTTCTTGAGGCTCGGATACCGTGAAGTATGCTAGTTAAAAGCCCTTTATCCGAATCCCATACGCCTGTTCGGGTACTGGGGCATAGTGGTGGACGATGCACAGTTTGTTTTTTGCACTGATTTTAGCCTTAGCCCCACTTCCCAACCTCCCCTGGATACCTCCGGGGAGTGAGATTCGCGTTGTTTCAGCAGATTTGCTCACGGTGTACGTGGTTTGGCAGGTCAACGACCGCGATATGGTGCTGCAAAGCAAGGTAGCAGCCCCCAATGGGCGCGAGGTGCGGGTACTGTTCAAGGTAGGTGACGGCTACCGCCCCCCTTACAATGGGATAACCACCTCGAGGGGTGATGTATCGTTGCTGATTGAAGGAGCACGCGTGAGCTTAAATGAGCTGTTGACCCATACGTATCGCCTGAACCTGCCCAATGGGCGGGTCTTGCCGGAGGTTCGATGAAACGCATCCTGCTAATCGAAGACGATCCGGAAATCGCACACTTGTTGCAGCTCGAGCTGGGCGAGGGGGGGTATATCGTGGACTGGGCCTCGGGTGGCATGTCGGGCCTGGTTCGTCTACGCGAGGCTGTCCCAGACTTAGTTATCCTGGATTTGGGCCTGCCCGACTTAGACGGCGGCGAAGTGGCCCGGCGCATCCGGGCTGGTTACGAAGTGCCCATCATCGTATTGACTGCTGCCGACGCGGTAGAGCGCAAGGTCAGTTTGCTCTCCGACGGGGCCGACGACTACATCGTCAAGCCTTTCCATCCCGCCGAGTTGCTGGCCCGCATCCAGGTACAACTGCGCCACCGCGAGGGTGGGGAGCAGATTTCGGTGGGGGGCCTCGAGGTTCACCTCTCCAAGCGCCAAGTGCTCTACGACGGCCAGGAATTGCGCCTCTCCCCCAAAGAGTTTGAGCTGCTCTCACTTTTGGTCAGCCGCGCGGGAAAGGTGTTCAGCCGCACCGAAATCGAGGAGCATCTCTGGGGCAGGCAGCTCGAGCGCGATTCCAACGTGGTAGACGTTCATATCGCCAATCTGCGCTCCAAGCTGCGGGAGGCCGGAGCCTACGGCTACTTGCGTACCGTGCGCGGGGTAGGCTATGCCCTGCGCCAGCGGGAAGCGGAGTAGTCGGATATAAGTCAGGCAAAAGCCAAGAACCCAAAACGGCAATCCCAACCTCCAGACCACAAGCTGAACCTCTAGAGTTCGCTCTAAAATAGCACCCTGGCTTCATCAAAGAACGTCCTACAGGACGCACGTTGTCTTTTTTGAACCCCCTCACTTATGTCCTTTCGCACCCGCCTGATCGTCGCCTACGCGGTTTTGTGGGTGCTGATTCTGCTGCTTACGCTGGCCGTGGCTTTTTATTCGATTAGCTTCGGCCTGTATGGTCAGGTTGAGCGTAGCCTGACCCGCTACGTGAGCGATTTAGCCCAGCTTTATGCTTCGGGCAAGGCCGGTGAGGTCACGACCCGCACCCGTTTGGTCAATGTGACCCTCTACAGCCAGGGGGGACAACTCATCTACCCCACCGACCCCGAGTTCGAGGAACGGGTTCCGCGCAACTATATCCGCGATGCCAGCGATACTCCCAAACCCTTTTATGCCAACAACTTCATCGCTATTTACCAGCGCATTCCGGGGGCTATTATCGCCGTCAGCCAGGATACTCGGTATATCGAAGCCATCGGCAGCAGCGTGCGCAACACCCTACTGGTGGGGATGGCTTTTTTGCTGCCCATCGGAGGCTTATTTATCGTGTTTGCCGCCAGGGTAGCCCTGGTTCCGCTGCACCGCGCGGCCCAGGAAATAGACCGGCGCGGGCCCTCCAACCTCTCCCCCATCGCTTATACCGGCCCCAGGGACGACCTGGGGGTGATGGTGGAACGGGTCAATGAGCTGCTGAGGGAGTTACAAGAAGCCAGAGATCGCGAGAGGGCCTTTCTGGCCGAGGTCTCCCACGAGTTGCGCACCCCTTTGACCTCGCTCAACGGCTATCTGGAGCGCCTCTCACGCAACCCCAGCAGTGCGGGCGACATGGACAGGGCCAAGCGCACTGCCGCCCACCTGACCCGCCTGGTAGGGGATTTGCTGGCCCTAGCAAGGGGCGAGGCCGAGCGCAGCGTGAATGCCCATATCGTCAATCTGAGTGACCTGCTACGGCAAGCTGTGAACGAATACCCCGGCGTGGGCTTGAAGCTGCCAGGGGAACTCCTCGAGGTACTGGGCGACCCCGACCGGCTCTTACAACTGGCCAGAAACCTGGTCTCTAACGCAGTGCGGGCCGCCGGAGGGCCGAACCAGGTACAGGTGCGGGTGTGGCAGGAAAAAGAGCCCACCGACCATCCTTCCGACCCCTACGCATCCCAAGATGAAACCAGAATCACCTCCACACCAGAGATGCCCTCCCCTAAGCAGCCCTGGGCAGCCTTCGCGGTAGTGGACTCGGGGCCAGGCATCGCTCCCGAGGTGCTGCCCAGGCTATTCACCCGCTTTGCCAGGGGGCCCGAAGGTGGCACCGGGCTGGGATTAGCGATTGCCAAGCAAATCGCCGAGGCCCACGGCGGGCAGATTCGCGTTGCCAGCAGGCCCGGTGAGACCCGGTTTACGGTGTTTTTGCCGCTGCTGAGCGAAGCTGAAGAGGAATAGAGCGGTTTTCAGGAAGAAAGAGGTGGGGTAAGACAACCGCAAACCCCTGCGGAAGATTCATAATCAGGGGATGGCGAAACTGCCCAAGCTTGAGACCCTCTCCCTGGCCGAGTATTTAGCGGGCGAGGCGCGGAGAACGAGGCCCTACGAATACCTTGACGGGCAGGTGTACCCGCTCCCCGAGGAGTCCCCGGCCCACGCACAACTTCGGCAGAACCTGACCAGCCTGCTAAAAGAACCAACCGAGCGCGAAGGCAGCCGGTTCTATAGCAGCGACAGGCTGAAAATCGGGGCCAACCGGGTCTACTACCCAGACCTGATGGTGGTCTCGCAGCCCAGCGAAAACCCGCAATACCTCGAATACCCCAATCTGGTCGTAGAAATCGCCACCTGGGAGACCGAGCGCACCGACCGAGGCGAGAAACTGCTAATGTATCAGAGCATTCCAGGGCTGGTGATGTACCTGGTCATCCATAGCGAACGCCGGGTGGTGGAGGTGCTCGAGCGCGGCCTGCGTGGCAACTGGCGCTACCAAGCGCTCGGCCATGATGGGGAAATCGAGCTATATAGCCCGCAGGTGAAGCTGGGGCTGGGGGAAATCTACAAAGGGCTGTAGGGTAGCACCCAAAAATCAACCGAACAAAAACCGCATCACCTCGGGGAAGCGCCGCGCCCAGTGGGCCTCGTTGTGGACTCCTTCTTTGTCCTCAAGGTATTGGTAATCTTGGCCCGGCCTCCAACCCTTTTGCAGCAGCAGTTTGTCCATCCGCCGCACGCCCTCCAAGTAGCGCCTGCTGCTGACGTGCGAGAGGGTAATCTCGCGGTAGCCCACATCCATGTAGAGCTTGCCAGCAACCTGCGCGGCCCCCTCCACGTAGCCATAAATGGCCCCCTCGGCAAACCAGAACGAGGGGCTGATCACACCGGCCTTACCAAAGACTTGGGGGAATCGGTAATAGGCATACAAACTAATCAGGCCGCCCATCGAAGAGCCCATCACCCCGGTGTTTTCTCGGCCCGGCAAGGTGCGAAACTCGAGGTCTACCAGGGGTTTTACGGTTTGGATGAGGAACTCGAGGTAAGCCTGGCCTTTGCCACCCCCGTGTTTGGGGTCGCGGAAGGGGCTGTACTCGTTGAGGCGCTCCACTCCGGCGTTGGGAATCCCCACCACAATGGCCTCTAAGCCTTCCTGGGCGAGCATTTCCATGCTCTCGTCCACCTGCCACTCGCCTACGTAGCTGAGTGCATTGTCGAAGATATTCTGCCCATCGTGCATATATAGCACCGGATAATGCCGATGGCTGCGTGCATAAGAAGGCGGCAGATACACCGCTATATCCCGCTTGTTGTCCAGTTGGGGGCTCTTCAGGCCAGAGAGCACGCGCACATCACCGACCACCGTATGACCTAGCCCATTCGGATGGGCCCGCCAGTGCATTTCCCCCTCCGAGGAGTGCGCATCTACCGCGTTGTGGGCCTGAGGCATGGGGCTATTTTACGCACATCCGGCCCAAATGGAAGTCTATATCCCGCTATTTGTCACATAGCCCGACATTACATCAGCCATTTTCCCCGAGCATAGGCTCATGCCTGCCCTACCTTGGCCGCCCCTATGGTGGCGTTCTCGAGCCTGGTTTGTGGGAGTACTGCTAGCCAATGCGACGCTGGCCCAGACCAATCCATGCAATCCGACCTTTTACCCCACCGACCCCAACCTCCAGCGCCAATACCACGTGCTAGGAGGAAACCAGACCTACTTGCAGACTTTTGCCGCCACCAGCAGCACGCTCACCGAAATCCGTAAATACCCCGACCACACCGAACAAACCCCCTGGACTTGCAGCGACCAGGGCTTGAGCACCCTGCCCGAAGGTGAGCAGTCCATTCCGGGGGGAAGCGTGCGCCTGACCAAGCTAACCGGGGTGATTATTCCCAGCGACGAGACCTGGAAAGTAGGCAAAAGCTGGATCTACCGCTACGAACTCAAGGGCAAGATTGCTCTGTTCGACCTGAGCGGCTTTCTAGAAGTTACTAACCGCGTCGTTGCCAAGGAGACCGTCGAGGTTCCTGCTGGAAAGTTCGAGGCTTTGCGCATCGAGGCCAGCTTTCAGGGTCAGTTTGGGATGGGCTTTGGTGGCAAGGCCACCTACTGGTTCGCCCAGGGCGTGGGTGTAGTCAAGCAACTCAGCGAGGGTAGCTTTGGCGGACAGAGCCTCGAGCTAGTAGAGCTGAAGAGGGGGTGAAAAGTGGGATGTGGAAAGCAGAGAGCTAAGCGCTAAAGACGGTCGAATGTCTTTATAGCTAATCTCGGGTAGCTTTTCTCCCTGCAAAGCAGGTTCCCTCTCCCGCTGGGAGAGGGTTAGCACTATCGCGGCCTTCATTGACAGTTGGCTCTGAGAGCAGAGCCAACTGTCAGTCTGGGAGGCAATTCCTAAAGCTTTCGTTGGGTTAAACATTATGAAGACTGCTCTAGGCCCACCTGTTCCAGCAAAGCCCAGGTTAGCCGCAGAGCGGCTATGGCCTACGGCCACCCCCTCCAGGTTACGGGCAGAGCACTAGGCCCAACGGGCCGGGCTTGGCCCGTGCAAGCACTAGCCGCATAGATACCAAAGGGCCTTAAAGCTACATCAGGACAGCATAATTGCCTTATCAAGAAACGCTGTCCAGGATGCGGTTTGGCTTTTGAGCTTTGGGCTGTTCTTAGCCCTCGAATAGTTCTGCGACCTTGCAGCTAAAGCCCGAAAGCACTTGCTGGGCCTCTAAGATGTCGGTCTCCTTGAAGGTGCGCATGGTGCCGTCGGGCAGGTGGGCTTCGACTTGTTTGAAGCGCGGGTAGACCAGCCAGACCATGCGGGTTCCGGCAGCGAAGTAGTCCTCGAGGTGCTCCTTGACCGCTTCAACGGTGTCGCCCAGAGCGATAATTTCTACTGCCAGGTCGGGGGCAATCTCCCAAAAGCCCTGGGGCACTCCGCTTTTGGGAACCCGCTCGCGCTGTATGAACCAGATATCCGGGCCGCGTACCCGATCGGGATCGCGCCGCAGCACGAAACCCGACTTCAGGCCGACCCGCCCGTGAGTGCCCCCCTTGGCCCAGATCCGCAGGCGGCTGGCGAGTTCAGCCGCAATCTCCCCGTGGATTGCCCCCAGGGGCGTGATTTCAACCATCTCACCGTCCAGCAACTCGGTGTTTTTGCTGTCGTGCAAACGGCTATATTCTTTGGCGGTCAGGGTTCCTTTGACCAGAACGCTCATGTTTCCTCCCGGACTGATATTTCATCTCTTGCAGCACATCTGGCGGATAGATGGCAGCTAAAGGTCTCTTCACCCTAGATGACGCAAGCCCTGCCCTGAAGCAGAGCCCTCGAGCCAGACTGGCTAAACCATCCTCATCGGCGGAGTTGGGCGGGAAGGGTTGGGATGAGGAACTATGGTTTGGTTCATGGTAAGGCTATACTGCTTCCTAAGCATGAGAGTGGCTCTTTTTGTAACCTGTCTGACCGACCAATTCTATGCCGAGGCCGGGGTGGCGGCCGTCAAACTGCTGCGCAGCCTGGGCTGTGAGGTGGCCTTCCCCAAAGCCCAAACCTGTTGCGGTCAGCCTGCCTACAACGCGGGCTATTGGAAGGAGGCCCGCCAGATGGCCGACCACACCCTCGAGGTCTTCGCCGAGGCCGAGTACGTGGTGCTGCCTTCGGGCTCCTGCACCACCATGGTGCGGGCCTTTTACCCCGAACTCTACCGCGACACCCCCAAAACCTTCGAGAAAGCCGATGCCCTCAGCCGCAAAACCTTCGAGCTGGCTGAGTTTATCGTCAAGGTGCTGGGCATAACCAAGCTGGGACAGGGGCTCGAGGGCCAGCGCATCGCCTATCACCACGGCTGTCACGCCCTGCGCGAGTTGGGCATCAAAAATGAACCCTTGGCGCTGCTTAAGAACGCCGGTGCGGAAATTGTGGACTGGGAAGCGGCAATGGAGTGCTGCGGCTTTGGCGGGCTGTTCTCGGTCAAGCTGCCCGAGGTGGCTTTGAGCATGGCCGACCGCAAACTGCAAACCCTGCCCCCGGTGGACTACCTGACCAGTGCCGATGGCGGCTGTATGTTGCATCTCTCGGGCCGCATCGAAAACCGCAAGCTGAATGTGCCTGTAAAGCCCCTGGCTACGGTGCTCTGGGAGGCCAGCCAGGTCAAGGAGGCTACCCGTGCAGGTTAAGGCTAACGACTACCCCAAAGAATCGGCTCGGGTGCTGCGCGAGGAACCCGGCGTGCGTGAATCGGTGACAGCAGCCACCCTCAACTTCGATGGCAAGCGCCGCCAGATGTACGCCGAGGTAGATTCCGAGGAGTGGCGCGACTTTGCTGAGGGGGTCAAAAACCACGTTCTGTCGAACCTCGGCACCTACTTGACCCAGGCCGAGGCGGCCCTACAGCGCAACGGGGTACAAGTCCACTGGGCTGAGGATGCCGAGGCGGCCCAGCGCATCGTGGCGGATATCGCCAAAGCTAACCAAGTCCAACGGGTGGTCAAGGCCAAGACTATGGTCTCGGAGGAACTCGGGATCAATCCCATGCTCGAGGGGCTAGGAATGGAAGTGCTCGAGACCGATTTGGGCGAGTACATCATCCAACTGCTCGACCAGCCCCCCAGCCATATCATCGGGCCAGCCATTCATTTGAGCTTGGAGCAGATACGCAAGCTGTTCCACGAGCGTTTTGATACCCCCCCCGAGGCCGCCCCCGAACTGCTCGCAGCCACCGCCCGCAAACTGCTGCGGGAGGGCTTCCTGAAGGCCGACATGGGCATTTCGGGCGGGAATTTCCTGGTGGCTGAAACCGGAACCCTGGCCCTGATTGAGAACGAGGGCAATATCCGCCTTTCCACTTCAGCCCCCCGCATTCACGTGGCGCTGGTGGGCCTCGAGAAGCTGTTGCCGCGCTTTTCCGACCTCTCGGTGTTTTTGTCCCTCACTGCCAGAGCCGCTACCGGACAACGTTTGGGCACTTTTGTCTCGCTGATCCAGGGGCCGCGCCGCGCGGGCGAGAGCGATGGCCCGGAGGAAGTTCATGTGGTTTTGGTGGACAACGGGCGCAGCAGCGTGCTGGCCGACCGCGAAGCCTGGGAAACCCTGCGCTGCGTGCGCTGCGGAGCCTGCCTCAACGCTTGCCCGGTCTACCGTCAGACCGGAGGCCATGCCTACGGCTATGTTTATAGCGGCCCGATTGGGGCCATTCTGGCTCCGGGCCTGGTGGGCCTGGAGAACACCAAGCCGCTGCCCTACGCCTCCTCGCTGTGCGGAGCCTGTTTCCAGGCTTGCCCGGTGCGCATCCCCATCCCCAAGCTGCTCCTGACCTGGCGCAACCGCGCGGTGGAGCAGGGCTTGCAGCCGCAGCTCGAGGCCGCCGCCATCAAGGGCTACGCTGCCGCCATGACCCGTCCCTGGGCCTACAATCTGGGCTCGAGGGCCCTACGGATGCTGCCCAAAGAAGCCCTGGACAACACGGTTTTGCCGGTGGTGAAAGCCTGGACTGAGGGAAGAGCGGGGATCAAACCCAGCCCCAAGAGCTTTAGGGAGCTGTGGGACGAAGGGATTTAGTCAAAGCTGTAGATGTTCTTGACCTACGGTGATTCGCTGGCCTTTTAGCTCAGGGAAATATCCCATCAAGCGAATTATCTCTGCGTGTCCTTTGAAGAGTAGGTAAAGTATAAGCTCAAATCCTCCAGTCCAAAGGTTTCCTGACGTTTCAAAGGAGCAGCGCAATGGATAAAGATTGGGCGTTAGGGCTTGGTTGGGAAACCATCGCATCGTCAAACCCGCGCAGTGAACCATACGCTTTCCTGTTCTGGAAAGGCAAGCCTTTGCTCGAGTGGATGCTCGAGGTACAAAAAACTTACTATCCTTATGGGTAGTTGATGGAGTACGTGATCTCCCCGTAGTGGATCGTATTAGGTGGGCACCGTTCCGTTGAGGAGAAGGCTGCGGTTGCTCCGACCATTGCACCTTGCCCTCTGTGCGGGTTTTGGGATTACATGACGTTGATAGCAACAACCGAAGTGGTTAGGGATAAGCTGATAATCGCCGACCTATACAGCGAATCAAGCGATACCCCCGAGTATCAGAAGTTTCCGTTCATGCCCATCATCTTGCCCTGGCCCGAGTTTGACCGTGCTGTGTCCAGATTGCGAATCCGCGAGGGCTGGGCCTACTGGCGATTTCCTAAGAAGGCTCCGGCTATATCCGAGTAGAACCTACGAAAAGCTGAGGACTAAGCAGGTAATCGAACGCAAGCCAAAATGGGCTGTGCAGGAGAGAAATTTTGAGTCGGCACTGAAGTTTAGGGGTAAAGTTATAGACGTTCATCGGAAGCCACAGAAGCCGCCATCCAGCACCGTGAAGGGCACAGCAAAGGTTCGATGTGCTGCTTAGAGAGGGCTCGGAAGATACCTAGCCCGGCTCGAGCAGCGTCCCTAGCTTGTGTAAGACTTCCAGGACGGTTTCTTCGGGCAGCCTGGTCATAAACTCCGCCTGTCTCGAGCGCCAGTCTAAATTCTTGGCTTGGTCGCAAAGTACCACGCCGCTCACCGGCAAACCTTCGGGAATCCGCGCCTCGAAGGGATAGCCCTTGACCTGACCAGTAATCGGGCAAAAAATTGCCAGCCCAACCTTGCCGTTGTAGGCGGCGGGCGAAAGCACCAGCGCCGGGCAACGACCCGCCTGCTCGTGCCCAGATTGAGGATTTAGGGTAATCCAAACCACGTTCCCGCGCTCTGGGACGTAAGCCATCACCAAACCTCATGGCCCTGAGCTGGCCCGGAATCTATCTCGCGGTGCAGATTCTCTTCAGTAATTCCAGAGAGCAAATCCTCAAGCCGATAAATCTTTTCGTTCACTGGCTCTACGAGCAACTTTCCTTCGCTGAGGCTCACCTCCACGTTCGCATCGGGCTCGAGACCCAACTCCGAAGCGTAGGCTTTAGGTATCCGCACCGCCAAGCTGTTTCCCCACATCTGCACACGGGTTTTCATAAGTATCTACAAAGAGTATACGTGGCGGGTCATTGCAAGTCTAGGTGGGACAGCTTAGCGTAAAGCCATGCGGCGCAACTCCGTACTGGACATCCTCGAGGAGCGCCTTCCGGCACTGGTCGAGGGCTATGGCCTAAAAAGCCTGCACCTGTTTGGCTCTACCGCAACTGACGATGCCCGACCCAATAGCGATGTGGATTTTCTGGTGGAGTTCGAGCGGCCCACTTTCGAAAACTACATCGGCCTCAAGCTCGAGCTCGAGGAAATGCTGGGCACACCGGTAGATTTGGTCAGCCCCAGCAAAATCCCCTCCGAGCTTCGGGGCGGGCTCGAGCGCGAAGCCCTGCCGATTGTAGAGCGGTCTTGGTCTATATGAATCCTCACTTTCAGCTTCAGCAAATGCAGCAAGCCGCCGCGCGGGCGCTGGAATATACCACCCACCTGGAGTTTACCGACTTCGTGCGCGACCCCCGCACCCAGGAAGCGGTGCTCCTGAACCTCGAGCGCCTGGGGCTGTCCGCTACCCAGCTCTCAGCAGAATTCCGTGACCAACACCCAGAAATCAAGTGGCCCCAGATCGCCGTCCTGGCCCAGCTTCCCAGACTACATTTTGGCCTTCAGGAGGAGATTATCTGGGATTTGCTCCAGACCAAGCTGCCCTTATGGTTGGGGCAAATTTCTGCCCTCGAGGGCTTGGATGCCGAGGGCCAAAGGCAAAACGCAGAGAGCTAGAGCGGTTTTCGAAAAGAATCTTGGGGTAGCCTGGGCCTATTGACTGCGCTCATCTGAGCAGAGAACCGCGATAAGGTCAAAGACAATATACAAGGGGCCTTAAAGCTACATCAGGAAAGCATAATTGCCCTATCAAAAAACGCTGTGCAGGACGCAGCTTGTGTTTTTGACCTGTGACCTGCGACTCGAGACTTGCGACAACCCTTTTAGCCCTGTACCCGCAGCGAGGGCGGATACCAGGAAAGCAACTCTGCCGACGGAACCAAACTGCCCAGAAACTCGCCCTGCCCGCTCAGCTCGAGGGTCTCTCCGGCTCCCACCAGCAAGGTGTCGCCCCAGCCTAGCTTTCCCTCGGCCCATAGAGCCTCACCGTGCACCAGCGTAAGCAGCAAGAAGCTCTCTTGGGGAGCAGATATCTCGAGGGTGTCCTGCAAGCGGTAGCGCTCGAGCACGAAAGCTTCCGAGGCCAGCAACACCTCTTTGTGGTTGGCGGGTAGGGGTTTGGGTTGGGGAAGCGGGGTGGGCTCGAGCTTGGCTACTGCCAGACCCTTGTCCAGGTGCAGTTGGCGCGGCCTGCCGTAGTCGTAAAGGCGGTAGGTCAGGTCGGAGCGCTGCTGCACTTCGTAGAGCAAAAGCCCCGGCCCCAGCGCGTGAATGGTTCCGGCGGGCACATAAATCACCTGCCCAGGGCGCACCTGCTGGTGATGAAACAAACCCTCCACCTTTGCGCTTTTGAGAGCGACCTCGAGGGTGGTTTTTTCGACTGGGTGCTCGAGGCCATAGATTAGCTCGCCCTGGCCCTGGAGTATGCACCAGGCTTCGGTTTTACCGTGAAACCCGCTGGCGGCCTCGACGGAGTGGGCATAGGCATCATCGGGGTGAACCTGCACCGAGAGCCACTGGGCGGTATCGAGAAACTTGACCAGCAAAGGCAGCTCGAGGCCATAGCGAGCCAAGGGCGCAGTCCCCAAAAAAGCTGGCCCCAGTTCAGGCAGCACCGCCGATAGCTTGTGACCTGCAAAAACCCCGGTCTTGACTGGGTTTTGGTCGTAGGCTAGCCAGAGTTCGCCGATGGGTTCGGAGCTTTGCAGCCCGAGCTGCTCTGAGATGTGGTTCGCACCCCATATGCGGGTTTCGAGTCGGGCCTCGAGGCACAGGGCAATCACTTTATTCATCCCGCCGATGGTACGCCTCAAGTCCGCAAACCTCCAACCCGGCCATAATTTCAGCTCCTACAGTTTTCATAATTACTGCCCAGGGAAAGCTGACCCTATGTATAGACCGTACCGAGTGGGAGTGGAGCGGCTTAGCTGGGTGAAACGGCTCCTCGTTCAAGGCTTTCAAATCTCAAGGTTTCAACTTTGAGTCTATCCACCCGACCCATCCTGAAAGAATACAAACCCTCATAGCCCTGATGAGTCTGGCTTTGGTCTGGGCTCACCGGGTAGGTGAGTGGTTAGCACAGCAAAAACCCACTCCCCTCAAGAACCAGGGCCGCAAACTATTTCCCACTTTGCGTTATGGACTCGACTTTCTACGCCCAATACTCCTCCACAAACACCTCGGTTATGACGACCTAGACCAATGTATCCAGCTTTTGTGGTGTAGCACAAATCGTAATCTGTCGCAGTTTCCGCTATTTTTGCCGCCACTCATGGCGGCAAAAAGGATCTGGGTAAGGTCTTTCTAACCGAGTGAAGCGTCCTATGCTTTCTGAAAACCGCTCTAGACAGTGCACGGTTGATGAAAACCCCGTATCAATTGCCAATATTTGAGTTCAGGGCAAGGCCTTTGGCATGGACAAAACCACCGCCATATGTTTTAGACTGTAATCAATCTGCTTTAGCCTTGCAGCGGCGATATCTTAGCCCATATAGCCCACCTATACCTGCCGAATATGCGTATTCTGGCTCTCTCTGACCAAATTCACCCTTTCATCCATCAGGCCCGTTTTCCGGGCAACCTGCCGCCTTTTGAACTGGTGCTGGTTGCGGGCGACTTGCCGGGCAGCTATATCGAGTTTGTAGCTACCAAAGTCAGCGTTCCGGTGGTTTATGTGCACGGCAACCACAAGGAAGAATACGTGCAGGACTACTTGGGCCACCTGAGCCCACCGGGCGGGGCCATTCCCGCTCACGGGCGCATCGTGGACGTGGCAGGAATACGCATCGCGGGCTGGGGCGGCTCGCCACGCTATAACAACCGCGACTTCGGACAGTACACCGAATATCAGGCCCAGACGCGCTTTTTTTCTTGGTATCCGGTGCTCGCACCCCGCCGCATTTCCCAAGGGCACGGCGTAGACATTTTGCTCACCCACGCTCCACCGCCCGGCCCCCACGCCGGAACCGACTTTGCCCATCGGGGCAGCACCGCCCTGGGCTGGTTTGACCGCATATACCGGCCCAGAGCCCACCTTCACGGTCACGTCCACCTCTACGAAGCCCAACCGGTGCGGGAATATGTCACGCCGGAGGGTATTCGGGTGATTAATACCTTCGAGTACACCCTGCTCGAGCTATAAACCGCGATACAATAGCTGCACTGTGCAAATCGCGGGCAGTTTGTGCGTAGTTAGCGGGGCCAGCAGTGGCATCGGCAAGGCCACCGCCACCGAACTCGCCCGGCGTGGGGCAAAAGTGTTGCTGGTGGCGCGAAATGCCGAGCGGCTCGAGCAAATCGCCAGCGAAATCGCTAATGCGGGCGGACGAGCCTGGGCTTTTCCCGCCGACCTTTCCAAACCCCAGGAGGTCGAGGCTTTGGGCCAAGCCGTGCTCGAGGCCCACGGGGTTCCCCAAATCCTGATTCACAGCGCAGGAACCGGAGCCTGGCGCTTCGTCGAGGAGACTTCTTACCAGGAATTCATCGAGCAGATGAACACTCCCTATTTCGCGGCAGCGTTCCTTACACGGGCTTTTTTGCCGGCCATGCTCGAGGCCAACCAGGGTTTTATTCTTTCGGTCTGCTCGCCTGCCAGCCGCCAGGTTTGGCCGGGTGCGGCAGGCTATATCGCCGCACGGTGGGCCTTGAATGGCTTCACCGAAGCCCTGCGGGCCGATTTGTACGAGACCAATCTGAAAGCCTGTGCCTTCTTTCCCGGCAAAATCAGCGATAGCGAATATTTCAGCCGCAACCCCGACACCGAAAACCGCATCCCCCGGGTAGGGCGGTTTTTGCCGGAAATCAGCTCACGCCAGGCTGCTCTGGGCATCGTGCGGGCGATAGAAACCGAGGCCCGGACGATGTTCGTCCCCTGGCAACTGGGGGCATTCGACTTGTTGGCCCGGCTGTTTCCCCGAATCACCGAGCGGCTGGCCTGGAGTTCAGGGGCCAAACGCAAGACGCTGAGGGTCAAGGGCTAGATGCAAGACGCTAAAAACTTGTCGAAGGTCGAACGTCTGAAGCCGAAAGCTGAAGGCAAAGAGCGGAGAGCTGAAAGCAAAATACAAGGGGCTAAAAAGCTACAGCAGGACAGCATAAGTGCCATATCAAGAAACACTGTCTGGGACGCGGTTGGTGTTTTTAGGCTGTTGGGCCTTCGACCTTGAGCGTTAGTCGTTTTGCGTTTAGCCCTCTTCCCGCCTTACTTAATCTTGGCCCCCTTCAGCCCCTCCTCGGGGTCGGGAAACTTCATCTTCATGTCCTCGAGGGCCTTGACAATGAGGTGGGAAACTAGCCAGTTCCTGAACCAGTTGTGGTTGGCCGGAATCACGTACCAGGGGGCATAATCGGTGCTGGTTTCGCGGATGGCATCCTCGAAGGCGTTCATGTATTCGCCCCACAGGGCCCGATCCTCGAGGTCGCTCTTTTTAAACTTCCAGCGCTTTTCCGGGTCGTCCAGGCGCTCCTGCAAGCGCTTCTTTTGCTCGTCTACAGAGATGTGCAAGAAAAATTTCAGAATGGTGCAGCCTTCCTCCCCCAACATCCGCTCGAACTCCCGGATATGCCGGTAACGCCGCTCCCAAACCTTTTTAGGAAGCAGTTTCTTGACCCTCACTACCAACACGTCCTCGTAGTGGCTGCGGTTAAAAATCACCAACTCCCCTTTGGCTGGAACCTTCTGGTGAACCCGCCAGAGGTAGTCGTGGGCCTGCTCTTCCTGGCTGGGCACGCCAAAGCTGGCAACCTTGACCCCGGTGGGGTTGACCCGGTCAAACACCACCCGTATCGTGCCGTCCTTGCCCCCTGCGTCGAGGGCTTGCAGCACCACCAGCAGGCGGTGCTTTTTCTCGGCATAGAGCAGGTTTTGTAGGCTGCTGAGCTTGTCCCCCAGCTTGGCTAGCTCAGCCAGGGCTTGTTCTTTATTCCCCTTGAAGCCATTGGTGTCGTCGGGGTCGAAATCCTTCAGCCGGAACTTGCCGTCCTCGATGCGGTAGGGCTTCATGGAGCGATTCTACCCCTCCACAACCTCCACAATGCTTTCAATTTCCACCGGAATATCCCAGGGCAACTCGGCCATGCCCACCGCACTGCGGGCGTGCAGGCCCCGTTCTTCACCATAGAGTTCGACAATTAAGTCGGCAAAGCCGTTGAGCACGGCAGGCTGCTGGTTGAAACCCGGAGCGCTGTTGATAAAGCCCAGGGTTTTGACGAAGCGAACCGGCTCCAAGTCGCCCAGTTCGGCTTTTATCACCGCCAGCAGATTGAGCGCGGTGAGTTGGGCTGCCGCGTAGCCCTGCTCGAGGCTAACCTCACGCCCCAGCTTGCCGGTGTAGGCCGGTTGGCCCTCCCGCAAAGGGCCATTGCCCGAAAGGTAGAGCAAATTTCCACTGCGCCGAGCCAAGCGCATCTTGATGGTGGGTTGCGGCCTGACCTCGGGCAGCACCAGACCCAGGGCTGCCAAACGCGCTTCAATACCCATCGCGCCGCCACTCCCCGGACTTGCCCCCAGATTTGTGCAGCAGACGCAGATCGGTGATCTCGAGGCCCTTGCTAGCGGCTTTGAGCATGTCGTAGACGGTCAGCGCAGCCACCCCGCAGGCGGTCAGGGCTTCCATCTCCACCCCGGTTTCGGCCTTGGTTTTCACGGTGGCCCGAACATAAACCCTGGCCTGGTCGGGGTGAAAAGTCAGCTCTAGCTCGGCGCTGCTGATGGGCAGTGGGTGACAAAGGGGAATCAGTTCACCGGTTTTTTTAGCCGCCATGATGCCCGCCAATTGGGCTACCGTGAGCGGGTCGCCCTTCCCTACCCCACCTTCCTTCAGGGCTTCCACCGCCTCGAGTGGGAGCTTGACGGTAGCCTCCGCCGTGGCGCTACGGTGCGTAAGGGCTTTGCCGCTCACGTCCACCATGCGCGGCTTGCCATCCTTGAAATGGGTTAGCTTGGCCATATACGCAGCCTAAAGCTAAAAGCCAAAAGCCGAAAGCCATACTGCTTTTGGCTATGACGCTCTTCATAATTACTGCGCAGCAATCCATTGCAAAAATCACATCTCACACTGCTCAAGGTGTATGAAAACCACTCTAAGTGGCTCCAGGGTGAGGTTGCATAATTTCCATATTGGCAACCTCACCCAGGTTAGCTCGGGTAGCCACTTTGCGGCTATGGCCTACGGCCATCCCCTTTCGGGGTGGCTTTTGACAAAGCCACCCCGGAGATACTTATATATCCTTGCGCTCGAAAATTAGCAAGGCCAGCGCACCAAAGCCTACCGCATAAATCAGCATCAGCGAGAGGCCGGTAGCAACGCTCTGGCTCACGTAAAGGTTGAGGTAGCTAGTAAAAAGAAAGTCCTTGAGCACCGGAAAAACCACCAGCAGGCGCATCAGGAAAAGGGTCGAGACCGCCGCCAGGGCCGCCGAGGTGGTGGAGAGAAAAATCACCGTGAAAAGCAGGGCCAGTGCCGAGAGCGGCCACAACACCATCGCCGCCAGCAGATGCGCCCGCAACACCTCGCCAAAAGCGGTCGAGGGCATGATATATCCCACCCCGGCAAAGTCACCCGCTCCCAGCCCAGTTCCCCCGAAAAAGCCGGTCAGGCCAAAGGGTAGCCCGGCCACCAGTGAACCCAGCAGGCTCATCCCCAGCAGCAGCACCGGGTACACGAGCACCATGACCAACTTGGCAAGCAGCAAGCGCCAGCGTGGACTGGGTCGCAGCAGCACCGATTTCAGGGTGCCCATGCTGACTTCACTGCCCAACACCTCGGCACTGGCAATGGCAACCAGAAAGGGGAACAAAAACTCCATGCTGGTGCGCAACACCAAAGCTGGAACCTGCCAGCCAGAGACCAGCTCGAGGCCAAACTGTGCCCGCAGCCCTGGGGCAAAGGCCCACAAAAACGGCAGCGCCAGCGCAGCCATCAGGCCAATCTGCACCGAGCGCAGCCGCACCAACTTGCCAAACTCCCAGATCAGGATTTTTAGCATGGGAGCCTCCGCAGGAGGTGTTGACCGAGAAGGCTTTGTTGCAAGTCGCAGGTCGCAAGTCGCAAGTCGCAGGTTTGGCCCGGAACCTGAGACCCGCGACCTGCGACATCTCTCGCGGTAAACGGCAAACGGTCAATGGTAAACATCTCTGACCTACGCATTCTTCACCCTCTCGCGGTAGTACTCGTATAAGTCGAAGTAGTCGGGCTCGAGAAACTGCACCTGATAGTTTTCCCGCACCAAAGCAGCCAGCGCGTCGTTGGGCGAACCCTCAAAAATCACGTTTATATCCCGCAGGCTCACATTCTGCACGCCAGGGACGGTTTTGAGGAAGGCATAAGCTTTGGCCGGGTCGCTGACCCGCAAGCGGTAGCGCTCGCCCTTGGAGCCCAGCTTTACCTCGTCCAGCAAGCGCCCTCCGCCCAAAATGCCCACCTTGTCGGCATAAGCCGAAACCTCGCGCAGGTGATGGGTGGAAAGCAGCACCGCTACGCCTTTCCAGGCCAATTCTGAGAGGATATCGTGGACTTTGGAAATACCCTGAGGGTCTAGACCCGAGGTGGGCTCGTCGAGAATGAGTATCTGTGGCTCGTGCAAAATGGCCGAAGCCAGCCCCAGCCGCTGTCGCTGCCCAAGGGAGTAGGTGCGCACCGGTTGGTCGGCCACCGCGAGCAGCTCGAGCTTGGAGAGCATCTCGCGGATTTTGACCTCACTGCCCTGCAAATCGCTGAGAAAGGCCACCATCTCGAGGTTTTGCCGCCCGGTGAGGTGGGGATAAAAAGCTGCCGGAGCCTCTACCACTGCGCCCAGGGTGCGCCGAGCGGCATGGCCCCCGTTGTAGAGATCGGTTCCTAGCATTCGCACGGTTCCCGAGGTGGGAAAAGCCAGGCCTGTCAGCAGGCGAATCAGGGTGGTCTTCCCGGAGCCATTGGGGCCAGCCAGGGCATACACCTCGCCGGGTTGTACCCCAAAGCTTATGCCCTCCAGCACAGGCTTACGCCCGTAGCGCTTGACCAGGCTTTGGGCTTCCAGGGCGGCGGCTACCGTGCTGGTTTTGACCATATCGTTCATGCCGCAGATTATACCGACGTAACGCCCTGGGTCTGGGTCATCTTCGGCATGGCTGGTCTTCACGTAACGGCTCGAGAGTCCACGGCTGCTCAGGAGGGCCCGGCTGGTTGACGGGGACGTTATGATCTACTTTTGTCCCAAGGCCACTACCACGTCGTAGCCGCTGGGCTCGAGGCGAATTCTGCTCTGCAAGGGCAAGCTCAGCAAGTCGGCGTAGTCTCTTGCTAGCCTGAACGCCGGGGATTCGTGCCCCACCACCGAGACCCCACTTTTCACGTATACCGTGCTGGGGCCATCCACATTTCCGATTTGCACATCCGGCAGCGGCAAACCGAGCTGAGCTAAGCCTTGGCGATAGCGTTGGCCCTGAGCTGTGCCGCTCCCATCCAACAGCAATACCTTGAGTCCTCTGGCTTCAGCCTGGGCGAGCCGCGCCATCACCTCGGAGTCGGCGGCATAGCCCAGCAGGCCGGAGACAAACGAAGCCCTGGCAATCTCGTCCACTACTAGATTATTGCCTTGCTCGAGGGTCGGAAGGGTAGCACTCTTAAGGGTCAGGCCGCGCAGTTGGGGCACCAGACCAACCACCGTGGTGAGGGGTAAATCGGTCTCGAGGCTGTTCCACACTGCGCCTGCCACTCCCGGCAAGCGCGGCCAATAGCGCGGGCTCTGGGCCTTGCGGGCTACCTGGTTGAGAATGTCTTTGATACGATCTAAGCGGCCCAAATCCGAGCCTTCCCAGTGGCGAAAGCGCATATACTTGACAGCATCCTTGCCGTCCAGGTGGAGTTTTCCTGCGGGAAAATCAATGAACAGCCCGGCTGCCCGGTCAGTGTATTTCATGGGGCTCGGGAGCACCACATCCACCCCATCCACCGCGTCCACCAGACGCATCACCGCCTCAAAGGTGAGTATTACATAGTGCTGTACCGGCATCCCCAACACGTCCCCGACTGCCTGCCGCAGCCCTATAGCCCCACTGCGCTCGTATACGGCATTGATTTTGCCGTCGTAACTATCCGAAGTAAACCGCAGGTCGCGCGGGAGGGCTACCAGGGTCGCTTCCTGACCCCGCAGGCGTACATAAAAAATGGTGTCGGTGCGTTTTCCAGGGCCACAGGCCAGGTGATAACCACAGTATTCGGTGTCTCGAGCCGCAACCACCAGGCTCACTTCCTGGGCAGAAGACGGGACATAAGGCGGCGGGGCCACTACTTCCTGCAAGCGGCGGTCTGCGTCTGGGCTAAAAGCCAATACCGCTGCCAAAGCCAAAAAGGCCAGGCCCAGGAGCAACAAGGAAAGACGGGGGCCACCAGGCTTGCGGCGGGGCCGAGCAGTCGCCATGATGTCCAGGTTACAGGACTTTCCTCTAAGTCGCGCCCCATAGGCGGGTCGTGCTGAGGCAATGCGGTCTCAAGCCCATCCACCCGTGGAGATGGCTCGAGGCTATCCCGCCAGTAGGGGTTGCCCTGCTGCTGGGAGTTTATCTGTTCATTATGTTTTTGACATAATATCCCAAATAGGGTATACTAGAGCGTTGAGCTAAGCGCGTACAGGCGCTTTTTTTCTGCCCATACCCACCAACAGGAGTGACTGCATGTCCCAAGTCTTACCCATAGAAATTACCGACGAAGTAAAACAGAGTTTTATCAACTACGCCATGACGGTCATCGTAGACCGGGCCTTGCCCGATGTGCGCGATGGTCTCAAGCCGGTGCAGCGGCGCATCCTCTACGGGGCCTACCAAGACGGCGTGGTACCCACCCGCAAGCACGTCAAGAGCGCCAAGATTGTCGGCGAAGTGATGGGTAAGTACCACCCCCACGGCGATACCGCCATCTATGACACCATGGTGCGCCTGGCCCAGCCCTGGAACCTGCGTTACCCGCTAATAGACGGGCAGGGCAACTTCGGCTCGGTGGACAACGACCCGCCCGCCGCCCAGCGCTATACCGAGGCCCGCATCTCCGGCATCGGTTTCGAGATGCTGCAAGACATTGACAAGGAGACCGTCGGCTTCTACCCCAGCTACGATGGCACCCACCAGCAGCCCGAGGTACTGCCCTCAGCCCTACCCAACCTAATCGTCAACGGCTCGGCGGGTATCGCCGTGGGGATGGCCACCAGCCTGCCGCCGCATAACCTCTCCGAGACCGTGGACGCGCTCGTCGGTATGATTGCCGACCCCGAAATCAGCCTCGAGGAAATCATGCACCATATGCCCGGCCCCGACTTCCCCACCGGGGCCAAGCTCTCTCGCCGGGGCATCGCCGAGGCTTACGCCAGTGGGCGCGGTGGCCTCAAGGTGCGGGCCAGGGTGCGCAACGAGGACAAAAACGGACGGGCCATGCTGGTCTTCACCGAGATTCCCTATCAGGTCAACAAGGCCGACCTGATTGCCCAGATTGCGGGGCTAGTCAAAAACAAGGTGATCGAGGAAATCAGCGCACTGCGCGACGAATCCGACCGTCAGGGAATGCGTATCGCGGTCGAACTCAAGCGCGGGGCCAACCCTCAGGTAGTGCTCAACAAGCTCTACAAGCACTCCCGTCTGCAAACCACCTTTAGCGTGAATATGCTCGCCATCGTCGGCGGTGAGCCCAAGGTGCTATCGCTGCCGCAAATGTTGCGGTATTACCTCGAGCATCGCGGTCAGGTAGTGCGCAAACGCACCGAGTACGAGTTGAAGAAAGCCAGGGAGCGGGCCCATATCTTGGAGGGTCTGCTGATTGCCCTCGACCATATTGACGAGGTAATCGCCCTGATTCGGGCTTCGCAGGATGCCACCGAGGCCCGCACCGGACTCATCAGCCGTTATAGCTTGAGCGAGATTCAGGCTCAGGCCATCCTGGATATGCGCTTGCAGCGTTTGGTGGGCCTCGAGCGCGAGAAATTGCAAGAAGAATACCGCGAATTGATGGAGGAAATCGCCCGCCTCGAGGCCATCCTGGGCGACGAGAAGCGCCTGTGGCGGGTGGTGCGGGACGAGCTGTTGGACATCAAAAAACGCTTTGGCGACCAGCGCCGCACCCAGATCACCGAGTTTGAGGAGGGCTTCAACGTCGAAGACCTGATTGACGACGAGGAGATGGTTATCACCCTCACCGCCCAGGGCTTCATGAAGCGTACCCCGCTCGAGGCCTACCGTGCTCAGGGGCGCGGCGGGGTGGGGGCACAAGCGGGCAAAACCAAGGAAGAAGACGAGGCCATCTCGGTCTTCGTGGCTTCCATGCACGATACCTTGCTCATCTTCACCAACCGGGGCCGGGTCTACGGCGAGAAAATTCACGAGCTGCCCGAGGCCAGCCGTCAGGCCAGGGGCACCCATGTGGTCTCGCTGCTGCCCTTGGTGGAGGGCGAGGAAGTTGCGGCTCTGCTCAACGTGCGCGACCTTACCCAAGAGGGCTACTTTGTCTTCGCCAGCCAAGAGGGCTTGATCAAGAAAACTGAGATCAAGGAATACCAAAACCTCAGCAGTGCGGGCCTCATCGCTATAAATCTGGTCGAAAACGATGCGCTCATCGAGGTCGCTATCGCCCAAGAGGGCGACCAGGCCATGTTGGCAACACTTTGTGGGCAAGCCATTCGCTTCGACCTGAGCGACGTGCGCTCTACCGGGCGGGCCAGCCAGGGTGTCACCGGCATCCGCTTCAAGGAGGGGCGCGAAGACCGGGTGGTTTCACTGGTTATTTTGCCCAAGGATAGCGAGGGTGAAGTGCTGGCGGTAGGAACCTATGGCTATGGCAAGCGTACGCTCGTTTCCGAATACCCCCTGCAAGGACGGGGCGGCCAAGGAGTCATTACCTTCAACACCAACGAAAAAGTTGGGCAACTGGGGGCTTTGATACGGGTACGGGGTAACGAAGATTTATTGGTGCTTTCCAAGCGCGGTATCGCCATCCGTACCAAGGTGGCAAGCATCTCACAGTACGGACGGGCTACCAGTGGCGTGAAGGTCATGAATCTGGGTGAGGACGACGAGATGGTTTCGGCCTTCGTGATTGCCCCCCAAGACTGAAGCAACTTTGACCTGCAATAAAAAGCCTCGAGGGTAGCCCTCGAGGCTTTTTCAAGATGGGGCTCCTAGCCAGCCCATTGAGAAGCGCTCAAAGGCTTGGGGGTGGGCAGGGGATTGGTGGGGCTGGGGTATGTACTTGCTGCCAGCGCTGCCGCGCCTAAACTGAGTGCCAGGATCAAGATAATCAGCTTTCGCATATGCACCTCCTTTCGCTCGAAGGTAGGCCCAGCATAGCCAGTCGCATCCCTATAGGCAGTGATTTTTTGCCGTATCGAAGCCTGAAAGCGTTACACCCGCAAGCTGTAGGGCGCGAGACTGGCTCGAGTTTTGTGAGAACGAGCAGATTGGTCTTAAGCCCAGTGCAACTGCTGGGAAAGCTGAAAAGTGCTTCCCGGACTGAATATCCACCACTCGGTTGAGCGCGAGTATTTATAAAGGTTGCGATATGGTCAAATTTGGCTTCCAGGTCAAAATACCCCAGCTAGTATAGGTTCAGCGTGGCACCAGAAGACCGTTCTCCCCTACTCGAGCCGCCCCCGCCGCAAACCGTGCTGGAGCGTGTAGAGTCTTGGATTCACCAAGCCTGGGAGAGCCGTCTGACCAGCCGCATCCAGTGTCTGGAGCTAAGCCAGCAAGCCCTGAATCTGGCCCAGACTGAAGGCTACTTACGCGGACAAGGTTATGCCCTGCGCAACCTGGGCTTCTGTGCCTATCAGGCCGCCAACTTCGAGGAGGCCCTGGGTCAGCTTTCCCAGAGCTTGCGTATCGCTGGGGAACTGCGCGATGCTACCCTCGAGCGGGACAGCCTCAACTATATCGGGGCCATTTATGCTGGGCTGGGTGAGCTAGAAAGCGCCCTGGAGTATGTCGAGCGCACCTACCACCTCAACCAGGCTTTGGGGGATGAGTCGGGGATTGCCG
This sequence comes from Thermaceae bacterium, assembly GCA_015478585.1. Lineage (GTDB taxonomy): Bacteria > Deinococcota > Deinococci > Deinococcales > Thermaceae > Meiothermus. The sequence goes on from JADMIM010000006.1 coordinate 53,194, forward strand.
CCAGCCTCAACAATATCGGCATCGTGTACACGCAGATGGGCCGCGAGGAGGACTCGGTACGGGTCAAGGTAGAAGGGGTCGAGCTGGCCCGCAAACTCGGGGATTCGACCCGTGAAGCGTTTGCTTTGTGCAATCTGGTGGGTAGTCATATCGCTTTGGGTCAGCTCGAGGAGGCCGTTCAGACCTCCTATCGAGCTTTGGAGCTATGTCAGGAGCAAAAACTCGACGATCTGGAAATCAAGGTGCGGGTCAACCTGGCCGAAGCGTTGGGGCTACAAGGCAGATACGATGAAGCCTTAAATCTGCTCCAATGGGTGCTCGAGCAGACCCACAACAGCGGAATCAAGGAGCCCTTGATTCACTGCTGGCTCAACATGGCAAGGGTCTACCTGGGCCAAAATAACCATGCCCAGGCGCTGGAAAAGTTAGAACAAGCTCTGAGTCAGAGCCAGGCTTTAGGAGCCAAAGACCTCGAGTCTCAAGTTCACCAACGGTTGGCCGATATCCACAAGGAGATGGGGAGTTTTGCCCTGGCCCTTGAGCACTACGAAGCCTATCATCGCCTCGAGCAGGGTATCCGGGCCGAGTCCGCCGAGCGGCGCTTGCGGGTGCTGAGCATCAGCCGTGACCTGGAAAAAACCAAGGCTGAAGCCGAAATTCAGCGCCTGCGTAACGTCGAGCTAGCCCGTGCCCTCGAGGCTTTAGAGCAGGCCAACCAGGAAAAAAGTGCTCTGGTACAGGCCCTGGAGCTTCAGGTAATCCAAGACCCGCTCACCAAGCTCTACAACCGCCGCTACTTGGAAGATACCCTGGCCGAAGAGTTTGCCCAAGCTCAGAAAACCTATCGGCCCCTGGCCGTAGCCATCATAGATGTGGACAATTTCAAGCACATCAACGACCAGTTTTCCCATCAGATTGGCGACAACGTATTGCAAACCATAGCCGAGGTGATGAGCCAAAGCGCCCGTCTGACCGATATCGTGGCTCGTTATGGCGGGGAAGAGTTCGTACTGGTGCTACCCAGAACTACCCTCGAGGCTGCTATCCGGGTTTGCGAACGGCTACGAACGGCTGTGGAAGGGCACGACTGGAGCAGCATTCACCCCAACTTGCAGATTTCTATCAGCCTCGGTCTGGCTGCCGACATCCACCTGAGCAACCACGAAAAACTGCTGGGAGCTGCCGATGCCAAGCTCTACGAGGCTAAGCACGCAGGCAAGAACTGCTTGAAATATTGACAGCATTGATGCCCCAAAAGACTCATAAAGATTAAGAATACGCTCCTCGGTCGCGCCAGGTGCGGTGTGTGGGTACTTTGGCTGCCCCAAAACACCTTGGCTTTGAGCAATCTTAAGTTCACATACACTTGAGTTTTCGGCCCTAGCGCGTAAACTAAGCCTCATTCAGGCTTTAGGAGTTTTGACTGATGACACCAAGCTGGGTTAAAGAAGCCATCTTCTATCAAATCTTTCCAGACCGTTTTAACCGAGGCAGTGGGCCAATCCCCAGCCCTGTCCCAGTAGCCAGTGATTTTGAGGCCTGGGATGCCCTGCCCACCTTGAGGGGCTTCAAGGGGGGCAACCTCTGGGGGGTGCTCGAGAAACTCGACTATATCAAGGAGATGGGCTTCAACGCGCTTTACTTCTGCCCGGTCTTTACCTCTACCGCCAACCATCGCTATCACACCAGCGACTACTTTCAAGTAGACCCCATGCTGGGGGGCAACCCGGCCCTGCAAAAGCTGATCGAAGAAGCCCATGCCAAGGGGCTGAGGGTTATTCTGGACGGGGTATTCAACCACTGTGGACGTGCTCATTTTGCCTTCCAGCACCTAGTCGAAAACGGGGCGGCTTCGCCTTACCGCGACTGGTATCACGTGTATGGCTTCCCTCTAGGGGCCTACAGCGGGAAGCACAACTTCGCATCCTGGTGGAACAATCCCGAGTTGCCCAAGTTCAACACCTCCAACCCCGAGTGCCGCGAGTATCTGCTGAGCGTGGCTGAATATTGGCTACACCAAGGCATTGATGGCTGGCGCTTGGACGTGCCCAACGAGATCAATGATGACTCGTTTTGGCAGGAATTCCGCAGCCGGGTCAAGCGAATCAACCCCGAAGCTTATATCGTGGGGGAAATCTGGGACGATGCCTCGCGCTGGTTGCAGGGCGACCAGTTCGATGCGGTGATGAACTACCCGCTCGGCAGGGCTATTCTGGGCTTTGTGGGCGGGGAAACCCTGGACAAAGACCTGGCAGCCAAGAGCGGGCTCGGGCGGCTGGAGACCCTCGGTGCGATAGGCTGTAGCCACCGTCTGGAAGACCTCTTCAAGCGCTATTCCTGGGAAATCGTGACCATCCAAATGAACATCCTCACCTCGCACGACACCCCCAGGCTCTACAGCATTCTGGGTAACGATTTAGAGCGCACCAAGCTGGCTCTTGGCATGCTTTATACCCTGCCTGGCGCACCTACCATCTATTACGGCGACGAAATCGGCCTCGAGGGTGGACACGACCCCGACAATCGCCGGGGGATGCCCTGGAACAAAGAAAAGTGGAATCTGCCCATCCAAGACAGCGTGCGCCACATGGCCCGGCTGCGGGCCGAGCACCCCTTGCTGCACAGTGGCAAGTATCAACGGGTCTATGCCCAGGACGGGCACCTGGCTTTCGCCCGGCTGCACGGCGAACAGGCCCTGCTGGTCACGGTGAACACCTCTGCCCAGCCCTGGAAGCTGCACTTCCCCCTGCACGGGCTATGGTCGCGGGGCGAGGAGGCCATAGACCTGCTACACGGCTCGAGGGCGGTCTGTCACAAGGGCAGCTTCGAGGGCGAGACTTCCTTATCTCCTTTTAGCTTAGCGGTCTGGCAGGCAGTGCATTAGAGCGGTTTTCAGAAAGCATAGAACTCTCCACTCCGATAGAAAGACCGTACCCAGCTCCTTAGTAGCCAAAACTGCGACAGAGGAAGGCCCAAGTCCTACACATCTTATTTTGATTGAGCAATTATACAGTCCTGATAGAGGTTCCTTATCGTGGTTCTCTGCTTAGATGGGCACAGCAAATAGGCCCAGGCTACCCCAAGGTTCTTTGCGAAAACTGCTCTAGTTTTAGCTTTTGGTGTATGACCCGAGATGTACACAAGCTTTCAGCGTTTTACTATAACCACAAGCTATAGTAGTTAGCCAGCCAATACAGCCCCACATAATGTGAGGAGCAGGGTTGTGTCCAGGGTTAAGCAGAGCTATAGTTACCTTCTATCCACTTCCGACCTTAAGCATCTTGCAATCCGACTACTACTGGTAGTAGTATCTCTCTCAGAATCCCCAACATATAGGGTCGCATAAGTGGCCTCGGGGAAAATTCGCTCAAATTGGAGGGTGTAGATGGAAAGTTTCGTTCCCACACAATTCGACGACCACGCGCAATCCATCGCCAAACGGCAGTATATGCAGCCAGGGGATGGCCACGTGTTTGGAATGTTCCGCCGGGTAGCTGGCTGGGTGGCCAGCCCAGAAAAGTCTGAGCAGGACAGGGGGTATTGGGGGGAACGGTTCTTCGAGCTGATGGCCTCCAAGCGCTTCTGTCCCGGCGGGCGGGTGCTGGCGGGTGCGGGAACCCAGCACGGCAACGTGCTGAACTGCTTCGTGCAGGGGGCTACTGCAAACGATCCCAGCAGCTTCGAGGGGGTGCTCGAGGTCGCCAAAAAACTGGCCCTCGTGACCAAAGTCGGCGGCGGCAACGGGGTGAACTTAGACCCCTACGTCTCGCGCAAGCACGCCGGGCCGAGGGGCACGGTGCGCGGCTTCGCCTATCTGAGCGCCGAACACGCCGATGCCGAGGATTTCATCAAGGGCCTGATGCGCCCACCCATTAACCCCGATGGGAACAAAGAGCCCATTACGGTGCGTAACTGGACCAGGGTGGTCTACGGTCTCTTGAAGCCCGAACTCGCTGCCCTGGCCCGGCGCAACGGGGTCATGACCGTGCGCGAGAAACCCGCCTCCACGGCCCTGATCCCCGACGACATGAGCGGCATTATCGAGACTGCCAAGTCTGCTATGGCCCTGGCAACCAAAGGCGCAGAGCCGCATGTAGATTTCAGTAACCTGCGCCCCGAGGGTGCGCTCATCAACGGCTCGGGTGGCACCTCCAGCGGCCCAGTGAGCTTTTTGGGCGAGATTTTCGACAACTTTTTAGAGTGGGCCAACCTGGGTGCGGACAAAGCCGGGCCGATTGCCACCCTGCGCTATGTGTATGCGCCCGTATTGCGGGTGGTGCGGCAGGGCGGAACCCGGCGCGGCGCGGGCATGGCGACCATCGCCATTGACCACCCCGACCTGCTGGATTTCCTCACTGCCAAAGACTTAGACCGCGAGGCCGCCGAGGGCGATATTTCCACCTTCAACATCTCCATTCTGGCAACCGAAGCCTTCTGGAACGTGCTTCAGGCCGACGGACTGTGGGCGGTGGAGCCCTCCGAAGTGCCGGGCAAGTATTACCCCTACCCGGTGAAGGGTGAGTACACCGGCACGCTACCCGACTTGCCCGAGCGCGAGGTAGACGGAGCCAGGGCCATCCCCGTGTACCAGGGCAAAGTGCCCGCCAAGTGGCTGTGGCACGAGGTGGCCTGGCACGCCTGGGCCACCGGCGAACCCGGATTGATCTTCGTAGACCGCATCAACGAGCTTTCCGCACTCAAAGACTTAGGCCCGCGCTACCACATCAGGAGCACCAACCCCTGCGGCGAAATCCCCCTCACGGTGGGCGAGCCCTGCGACCTGGGCGCGATTAACCTGGCGGCCTACGTGGAGAACGGTGGGTTCGACTTCGCGGAGTTCCGTAAGGACGTGCGTATCTGCATCCGCTTTCTGGATAACGTGCTGGACGTGAATGTCTTCGCCCTCGAGGACAACCGCAGCGCCTCGCAAACCCTGCGCCGCCTGGGACTGGGGGTGATGGGCCTGGCCGATGCCCTGATCAAGCTCGGTCTGCCCTACTCTTCCGAAGCCGGGCGCAAGGTGGTCTCCGACATCATGAACGCCATGCGCGAGGAGGCCGTAGCCGAGAGCGAGAATCTAGGCCAGGAGCGTGGCATCTTCCAGGTCTACAGCGATAACAAAAAAGCCTTCGAGAAGCTCGGCATCGCCCCCCGCCGCAACGTGGCCGTGCTGACCGTGGCCCCTACCGGCACCACTTCGATGCTGATGGGCGTTTCCAGCGGCATCGAGCCGATGTTCTCCCCCTTCATGTGGCGGCGCATCGGCGGGCAGTACAAGGCCCTGTTGCACCCGCTGTTCCTCGAGCTGATGGAGCAATTTCCCCCGTCCGAGGATTATGAGAAGGACGGCAAGTGGGACTGGGACAAGCTGATTGAGGCGATTCAGGCCAATCACGGCACGGTGGTGGGGATGGAGGGCATTCCTGGGGGGATTGCTCGAGTCTTCGAGGGAGCCCACGACGTACCCCCCCTCGACCACGTGCGGATGCAGGGAACCGTGCAGGTGGCCTTCGATACTGCGGGCTACGCCGCCAACTCACTCTCCAAGACCATCAACCTGCCCAACAACGCCTCGGTAGAAGACGTGGAGGCTGCCTACAGCGAGGCCTACCGGACGGGCTGCAAGGGCATCACGGTTTACCGCGACGGCAGCCGCGAATTCCAGGTGCTGAGCGTTTCCAAGGACGAGAAGAAGGAAGACCAGAAGTCCGACGAAACTGTCGCCGTGCAGCCAAGCCTGCTGGACATCCCCCCTGCCCCCACCTCGCCCGCCGAGCGGGTCGGGACTCCGGTGTTCGAGCGCACCGGGCGGCTAGTGGGCTACACCGACATGGTGAAGCTGACCAACTCCGACGGAACCCGGCGCGGCTTCCTGGTGACGGTGAATATGCAGGGCAACCACCCAGTAGAGGTAATCCTGACCTCGGGCAAGGCCGGGGACGAGGCCAACGCCGACAGCGAGGCACTTGGGCGCATCATCTCCAAGTCGCTGCAATATGGCGTGCCGGTGGGGGAGCTGGTCAAGACCCTGCGGGGCATCAACGGCGGGCTGTATGGCAGCTACCAGGGGCGCTTCGTGACCAGCAAGGCCGACCTGATTGCGGTAGCGCTCGAGACCACCAGCAAGCTCGAGGTGCGCGAGGGTGGGAGCCCGGCTAGGCTCGAGGATGCTCCCGTTCCCCAGGCCATGCAGCGAGCCATGACTGCGCCCATCGTGCGCAATATCCAACCTATGGGCAAGACCGGCGCGGCGAAGTGCCCCGAGTGCGGCGACCAAAACTTGGTACGGGAAGAGGGTTGTGTAAAGTGCTATAGCTGTGGATATAGCAAGTGCGGGTAGAATGATCATTCGTAGCAGTAAGGGCGCGATAACTCGCACCCTTTATTCTCGAGGATTCCAGCTTTGATCCGAGTAGTTAACTGAGCCTTCAAACCCGAAAGCCTGCCATAAAGTATCGAAAGCAGCTTTCAGCTTGAGTGCGATATTAATTTGTACGGCTAAGCTAGCTTCGGAAGAAGCAACTCCAGAGAAATCTTCAATAGTTACTTCAGGTAAAAGCAAAGGGTCAACAGTCAACGGTTCGGGCTGTGTAAGAAACCGCATTGAATTCTGAATTGAGTAGCCTCGGATACCTGCTAAACAAAGACTGACAATTACAGGTGGCTCAATTTTGAGGTGCTGAAGCGCCCACAAATAGCGGGCCACAGCTTTACAGGTTTCTCTTTCAATGTACGTCGCTGGGATTATCTTCTGGACTCCGTAAGCTGGGCTAGCAGCGCGAATGCAACAGTTCTCAGCGCCCTCAAAGATTCCGTTACGTAAAAGCTGCGTGTAAAAGCCAGTAGTAAGCCCTTGTTCAGTACGCTGAAAAGCCCAAATCAAACCATCAGCATTATAGCCAGGGTTCCAACCGTTAGGGTCGGTGAATGGCCGCATCTGTGTCTCTAGACTATCAAGCAATTGCCTCCCCACAGGCAAGTTTACCCGGCCTTCAAAGGATGCTAAAGGAGCAACATGCAAAATGACTTTAAGTGTACTGGCAGACATTTGTACCGGCCCATCACCTGAATGAATAGAATAGATTCTCTCCCTAAAAAACCTTCGTGTGCGTTCCAGTGTTTCTGCACCTTGCGTAAAAACACGCCTGAGCTGCTCTACACTCAACTGAAACTTCCCGGCACTACCCCGGGCGTAGAACTGATCAGTTTTTGGGCGGTGCGGAGGATTCCAGCTTTTAGAAATATGTATAGCGATGACGTAGGAACTGGGGTTCAGTTCGAAAGCACGAATAGTATGAGCAAATAATCTTGGTTCGATGCTGTCTCGTATGACGTTTTCTATATCTAGCTTGAACGCATCTAGGTTATTGACTATTAAGCCAGGAATATTGCCGGTAGGAACACCTTCTTCCTCTTCAATACCTATTATTAAGTAACCTCCATAAGTATTTGCTAGTGAAGTAACGTCACGTAGAAACTCCTTTTTTGCTTCTCTGTCTTGAAGGTTGAGAGAAACTTTGTAGTCCAGTTGATAGTCTTCGGGCTGAGAAAGCGTCACCAAACGCTCAATGTCGTCAAGAGTAATGTCCTCGGGGCGTTTTTCAAGCATCTAAAGGCTTTCTACAAACTATTATGGCACTCTAAATAAACTGGGTGGCCTCGAGCCTGTTTGACCCAGTGTATCAATTTTGGTACACTTGATTTGTTGAGCGAACTTCAGCCTGTCCTCGAGGTCATCTTCTTTCGCTCCAGCGCAGACACCGAGCCTGTACGCGATTGGTTGAAGTCTCTCAGCAAAGAAGACCGGCGAACCATCGGCGAGGACACCAAAACCGCGCAGTTCGGGTGGCCCTTGGGAATGCCGCTGGTGCGGAAAATGGAGCCCAACCTTTGGGAAGTGCGCTCGGGAACCAAAGATGGCATCGCTCGAGTGCTTTTCACGGTGATCGGGAACAAGATGGTGCTGCTGCACGGATTTGTAAAGAAGTCGCAGAAGACCCCGAAGGACGAACTGGCAACCGCACGAAAGCGTTTGAAGATGTTGGAGGACGTATGAACAAGCACTACGGCAGCAACTTTGATGACTTTCTCGCCGAAGAGGGCATCCTCGGTGACGTGGAGGCGGTGGCGGCGAAGCGGGTGCTGGCTTTTCAGCTCGAGCAAGAAATGGTGCGGCAAAACCTCAGCAAAACCGCAATGGCCCAGCAGATGGGAACCAGCCGGGCCGCAGTTAACCGCCTGCTCGACCCCGACAATCCCTCGGTCACGCTACAAACCCTCGAGCGGGCCGCAGCCGTGCTCGGCAAAAAGCTGAGGCTCGAGCTGACTTAAGCCTCGATTACCTGGGTGGACTCGAAAGACCCCCCACAAGTTCCCAGGCCATCAGCAATTGGGTGATTACCTTTGCGCCTTTCGTGCCCCCCTGCGCGCAGGGGGGCACGGTGAAAAGCTTGGTATGTACGAAATCGCCAGGTGGTCGCCAGTGCCGGGGGGTCGTTGTTGGCTGTTCAAATCATCACGGGCCTCGAGCTTACCTCTGCTACCATCACGGCTATGAATTGGCGGTACAGCCGCAGCCTGATAGGTAGGGCCAAGGATATGCGGCAGGAGATGACCCGCCCGGCGAAGCTCTGGTTCGAATACCTCAAGGGGCAAACCCCGCGCTGGCGCAACCAGCGGCCTTTTGGCCCGTACATCCTGGACTTCTACTGTGCGGCGGCAAAACTGGCCGTCGAGGTGGATGGCGAGTCGCACTTCACCGAGCAGGGCTTGGCCTACGATGCCGAGCGGACGACGTACCTCGAGGCTCTGGGCATTCGCGTACTCCGGTTCACCAACCTCGAGGTCTCCCGCAATTTCGGGGGCGTGTGCGAGACCATCGAGCGGCAAACGGCGGAGAGGCTCGAGCCCCAACCCTGTTTCAAACCATAACCTTGGCCAGGTTTTTTAGCCCCCCTTACTAAGGAGGGTAGGGGATTAATATCTGTGGCCCCAAGGGGCGAAGGAAATATTTTCTATCCGAAGTCAGTATTACAGCTCGCTTTTGAGCGCCTGCAAACTCGGCTCAATCGTCTTGACATTGGTTTCCTGCTCCCACAGGGCTTCTAAAGCAGCTTCTTTGGGTTCCGGAATGCCCAGTGCCTTCGATACCGCCTCGGGAAACTTAGCAGGATGGGCGCAGGATAGAACGACGAACGGGGTGGTGTCGCCGGTTTGTTCGCGGTATCGGGCCAGGGCCTCGAGGCCCACCGAAGTGTGCGGGTCGGCGAGGTAGCCGGTGGTCTGGTAGGTATGGGCCATGCGCTCGAGGGTAGCGGCATCCGACACGGTGGTTCCCCAAATCCATTCGCGCATTCGCTGTGGGGTCAGCAGCGCGTACAGCCGCTCGAAGTTGCTAGGCGAACCCACATCCATGGCGTTGGAAACCGTGGCGACTGTAGGAAGAAAATGATAGGCCTCAGCCCGGCCCGCCAGAAAATCGGGGAAGAAGTGGTTGTCGTTGTGGGCAGCAACGAAGCGCTGCACCGGCTGACCCACCAAAGACCCGAGAATTCCGCCCGTCAAGTTGCCGAGATTACCACTGGGCACACAGAAATTGACCCTCTCGGCGAGCAGGGGGGTCTGGGCCACAGCCCACAGGTAATACAGCGACTGCGGCAAAAGCCGCCCAATGTTGATGGAATTGGCGCTGCTGAGGGGCAGGTGCGAGAGTTCGGGGTCTACGAAGGCTTCCTTGACCATGCGCTGGCAGTCGTCAAAGTTGCCTGCCACCGCCAAAGCCCGTACACCGGGCCGCCACACGATGAGCTGGCGCTCCTGCACTAAGCTGACCTTGCCCTTGGGATACAGCAGCACCACCTCGATGCTGTCTTGACCGGCAAACCCGTCGGCAACAGCGCTCCCGGTATCGCCGGAGGTGGCGACCAGGATGATGCGCTTTTCCCCGCGTTTTTGCAGGAAATACTGCATCAGCCGGGCCATTGTGCGAGCGCCGAAGTCCTTGAAGGAAAGCGTGGGGCCATGAAACAGCTCGAGCACCGACAAACCCTCCTCGAGCTTCACCACCGGACAGGGGAAATTGAGCGCGTCCCGGACGATGCTGTCCAGGACAGCAAGCGGAACCTCTTGGCTCAGCCAGTAGGGCAGGACGTTGAGGCCCACCTCGGCGATGGTTGTGGCTTCCAGCCAGTTCTTGGGGTCAATGCTAGGGATGTGGTCGGGGACGTACAGACCACCGTCGGAAGCGAGACCTTTGAGCAAGGCTTCCTCGAAGCTCACGGGGTTTTTCTGGGGGTCTCGAGTGCTATAGTAGCCAATCATCGGCTGTCATGTTACGACATCAGGGCGTTCACAAGGCTTTTAGTTGGCCTGCCAGCTCTTCCAGGCTCTCAATTCGGAGCGTCGCCCGGCCTGCTTCAGGCCAAGTCGCGTGGATATAACCCCAAGGTCCGCGCCGGATGAAGACGGCCTTCATTCCGGCTTTTAGAGCGGGCAGCACGTCGTTGTCGATCCGGTCGCCGACGTAGGCGATTTGTTCAGGCTCCAGGCCCGTTTCCTGAACCATGTGCTTGAAAAACCTGGGGTCGGGCTTTTCCACGCCCCAGGAGGTGCTGGAAGCTAAAAAATCAATCGGAAGCCCCATTGCGCGGAGGGTGGCCTCATTGCGTTCGGGCTGATTTCCGCTGATGCCAACGAGATAGCCAGCCGCTTTGAGACCTTGCAAGCAAGGTAGAGCATCGGGGTAGAAGTCACCTACCTCGAGGCCGCCCTTCCAGCCGGTTTTCTCGCGCTGGAGCAGGGCCGAACGAAAGCTAACACCAAAATACTCGAAAACCTTACGGTGATGCTCCTGCCGCTCGATGACCGCGCCCAGAGCCCCGAAGAAGGCCAGCCGGGTCACACCCAGAAAGTGGGCCCACTCGCCCCACTGCCGGGTTTCGTCCACCAGGGTCTCGCCCACGTCGAAAAACACCCCCTTAATGGACACTTAGACCTCCTCGAGCCGCTCCACCTCAGTCTTCGGCATGGGAAGGGCTGCCGGAATCGGCAAATGGCCCGGCGTGCCCAGGAAAACTTTGTACAAATCGCTCAGCACCGCGCTGGCAGTCACACCCCCACCCGCCCCAGCCCCGGCGAAGACCAGTTCCCCAATGGGGTCGCCCTGGTAAACGAGCGCATTGCGCCCACTGCCCATGGTCACCAAAGCATGGTTCAGGGGCAGTTTGACCGTGCGCACCGTCGCCACCCACGCGCCATTTTCGGGGTAAAGGCTAGCCACCAGACGCACGGCCTGGCCCTCGGCGTGGGCCTCCGCTAGCATTTGCGGGGTGAGATGGCTAATGCCTCTGGTGCGAGCCCTAACTTGTTCCCAGGGCAGGCCGGGGTCTACTGTCAGCCGGGCCAGGACAGTGAGCTTGTGGGCCGCGTCTATGCCGCCCACGTCGAGGTTGGGGTCGGCCTCGAGGTAGCCCAAAGCGCCCGCCTCCTCGAAGGCTTCAGCGTAGGCCCGGCCCTCTTCCATGCGCCGGATGATATAGCTACAAGTTCCGTTGACAATGCCGTTCAGCTCGAGGGTCTGGTTCCCCCACAGGCTTTGTAACGCGCCCAGCACGGGCGTTCCGGCCATCACACTAGCCTCGTAGTAGAGTTGGCCCTCCTCGGCATATGTGCGTAGCTCCTCCCAGCGCTCGGCCAGCAGGGCTTTGTTAGCGCTGACGACCGGGATTCCAGCCTCGAGGGCCTCGAGTACCACCTCCCCGGCCTGGGTGGTTCCGCCTGCTACCTCGACCAACACGTCCACATCGTGCAAAAAGCCCTCGACCTGATGGCTCAAGATGCGGCCAGGGATGCCGGGGCGGGATTTGTTTGCGTCGCGCACCAGGACTTTGGCAAGCTCAACTTTTAGATCCAGCCCCTCGAAGCGGGCCTGATGCTGCGGCAATAGCTCGACCAAGGCCCTGCCCACGGTTCCCGCGCCCAAGAGTGCTATCCGAATGGTTTCCATGAGCGATAGCCTATAACGCCGGGGGTTCAGGGCCAAAACCCAGATGTAGGGATGAACCTTGTGTTCGCCCACTCATGCCCCGAAAATAGCTTCTGACGTGGACGCTCGAGCTGCCCTGACCGAAGAAGCCGAGCGGAGGGGTTTCCTCACCGCTTGGGCTTCTGTGAGCTTGCCTGAGCAAGTCAAGACGCAGTACCAAAATTGGCTTGCCGACGGCAAAAACGCCTCCATGAATTATCTCCTTGGGGAGACCCGGCTCGAGCCCACGCTGCGCTTCCCCTGGGCCAGAAGTGTGTTGGTGCTGGCGGCTCCCCACGCCTACCCCGACCCTGGCGTTCCTGTCGGCGGAACTCGCCTCGGCAAGGTGGCGAAATATGCCTGGGTACGGGATTATCACCGTTTGATGGGGCCACATCTGGAGAGCCTCGAGGCTCTCGCCGCCCAACTGGGGGTTCAGGCCAAGGGCTATGTGGACACCGGTCCGCTCTCCGAGCGCAGTTACGGGGTGCTGGGGAGGCTGGGCTGGATTGGCAAAAATGCCATGCTGATGCGCATGGGAGAAGGAACTTACCTGACCCTGGCAGCAGTCTTGACTTCCCTCGCCCCGGCAGAGGGAGAGGGTTTGTATCCCAACCGCTGCGGCAAATGCACCCGCTGCATTAGGGGCTGCCCGACCAATGCCCTGCTGGGCGATGGCAGCCTCGACGCAAGAGCCTGTATCAGCTACTGGACGATTGAACACCGGGGCCTGATTCCTGCGCACTTATGGCCTTCGATTGGAGATTGGTTGTTTGGCTGCGACATTTGCCAGGCAGTCTGCCCCTGGAACCGCAAGGCCCAGGATTTCTGGCAGGGATTCCAGCCCCAACCCGAACTGGCCCATCCCAACCTCGAGGACTTCTTCACCCTCTCGAGCCATGCCTTCGCCCGGCGCTACGCCGGAACAGTTTTTCTGCGGCCAGGTCGCACCCACATGGCCCGAAATGCCTTGATTGTCCTTTCCAATCGCAAAGAGCATTTGCCGCTGGTGCGCCAGGCTGCCCAGGATCCGAATCCAGTAGTGCGGGCCACGGCGGTCAGAGCATTAGCCAAGTTTGCCGATTGGGAGGCAGTTGCGGCACTCAAAGGCGACCCTGATGCAGTGGTGGCCCAGGAAGCCCAAGAGGTTTTGGCCTTAGGCGTTTGACATCATCGGGGGAATCGGCCCTGTCGCACCACTTCCGCCAGCACCTCGGGGAGTTCCCAGGCCGCCAGGTCGAAGGCCACCTGACCATAGTCGTAGGGCAGCTTCAAGAAGTGGTGCTGGAGTTCGCCTTTGAGGTCTTCCTCGAGGATCAGCACGTCGGCTCCTGGCTCGCCGCCCAAGCTCAGGCCCACCGAGCCAGGGTCATAGATTACGCCCTTGTGGACAGCCCGGCGAAAGGGGATGTGCCGACCTGCCACCACCGCGTAGCGTGCCCGAAGGCTCTCGAGCATCTTCAGGATGTCGGCGGGATGGCTCTCGAGGTCAATTTTGGCCTCGGGGTCTTCGGGGGAGCCGTGAAAAGCCATCAACCGCCCGCCTCCCAGGTCTAGACGGTGACGTGAGCGCAGGTTACGCAAAAAGCTCATCTCGCGGGTGCCGAGCTGGTCGCGGGTCCAGAGGATGGTGGCTTCGGCGATGCCCTCCCTGGCCTTGGCGGGCAGCGCATAGGCTACGCGCAAATCGGCAGCCCCCGGCACACAAGGAATGCCTTCGCGGTCGAGTTTACGAATAACCTGGCGGGGATGTGGGCCGTAGCCCACGATATCGCCAATGGCCCATATCTGGCTTACACCTTCTTTGCGCAACGCCTCGAGGGCAACTTCCAGGGCTGGCAGATTGGCGTGAATTTCCGCAATGATTCCTAGACGCATTGCGCTTCATTTTGCCACGAGTTTTGCTAAGCGAAGGGGTCAAACCGGCAAGAGAGCGCTGAGGGCAGAGGACTAAACACCAGACGCTAACCGCTAAAAACCGAAGGCTAAAGACAAGACACTCTCGGGATAGCTTTTCTCCTCGAAGGCAGGGTTCCCTCTCCCAGAGGGCGAGGGGAAGTGAACAAATGAGCCAAAAGCTACACCAGGACAGCATAATTGTCCTATCGAGAAACATCGTATGGGACGCAGTCTGCTGTTGGCTAGGGTTTTCTGTTGGGGCTGTTTCTTGTTTACCTTCTCATGTTGAGCTTTATGCTTGGACTGTGCGGATTTGGCAACCTTTGATCCTGGGTGTATTGCTGGCTTTGGGCTTGCCTCCTACGGTGTTGGGGTTTCTGGCTCCCTTACCGCTCATCTGGCTGCTTCGGCGGGGCGGTTTCCGCTATGGCCTGTGGGCAGGGGTGGGCTTCTGGGCGGTGCATCTGGTGTGGTTGCCGCAGAGCTTCGTGGTACTTTTTCACACCCCTTGGGGGGCGGTTCCCTACCTGCCATTGGTCTTGATCAAGGCCCTGATGTGGGCTGGGGTCTTTGGTCTGAGCGTGAACAAACCCTTGGCTCGAGTGGGCCTGTGGGTGCTGCTGGAATACCTCACCTCGCTGGGCGAGGTGGCCTTTCCCTGGGGCTTTATGGGCTATGCTCTGGTGGATGCGCCAGGGCGCACACTTGCCAGCCTTGGTGGGATCTATCTGCTTTCGCTGGTGGTGCTGTTGGTGGCCTATTTTGCCGGGCGCTTCGGCAGAGAACTCTACGCCAACCCAGCGCTTTTCTCGCCACCGGGGGCAGGGCTGTCGCTCACGCTGCTGGTCTGGATGAGTCTGTGGCTCATCCCTTTGCCCCGGCCGCAGGGCGACCAGCACGCCCTGCTGGTGCAAGGAAACATCAACCCACTGCAAAAACTCGAGGGGGTTTCCGCCGAGCAAACCTACTTGGATCTCACCCGTCAGGGCTTGAGCCTCCACCCCGAAGCATCGGTAGTGCTGTGGCCGGAAACCGCCGTGAGCCAGTTTTTGCCCCAGCTCCCCCCGCTCTTGGGTAGCCGCGAACTCATCAGCGGCCTCGAGACCGGCTCTACCAACCGCGCAGTGCGCTACGTAGGGGGGCAGATTCGTGAGACCTACGATAAAAACCGGCTGGTTCCCTTTGGTGAAAACTTCCCCTGGCGCGGGGCTTTAGAGCCTGTGTATAGCTTTTTCTTCCGGGCCTTTGGCTTTGGTGGCGATTTGCAAAGCCGGGCACAGGGCTCGGGTTACAGGCCGCTGGGCCAATACGGAGCCTATATCTGCTACGAGTCGGTGTTTCCCTCGGTCTCGAGGAATTTGGTACTCAACGGAGCCGAAGTGCTCGAGTTAGGCTCCAACGATGCCTGGTATGGCCCCAGTTTTGGCGGCTTGCAGCACTTTCAGATGGGCCGCATCCGGGCCGTAGAAACCGGGCGCTGGCTGCTCAGAGCAGGCAACGACGGGGTGACGGCTATCGTAGACCCCTATGGCCGGGTCACGGCCCGAATTCCCCAGCACCAAGCAGGTTTCCTGGCAGGCAGCTTCAGTTTTCTTCAGGGCCAGACGTTATATGTTCGTCTGGGTGATTGGGCTGTGCTGCTGGCTGGATTACTGGTTCTCTTCGGCTTGCTAAGGAAGCCCAAAAGCCCTATAGTTTAGAGTTGCTGGCCCTAGGGTCGGTTTGTTGGGCCGGGATGGCGGAATTTGGTAGACGCACTCGACTCAAAATCGAGCGGTTCGCAGCCATGGGGGTTCGAGTCCCCCTCTCGGCACCAAAACACAACGAAGGTGTTTGGAGGCAACTAGCAATGGCGATTCTTTATACGGTGGTGGTGATCTTTTTCGTGCTGGCAGCGGGTCTGCTGGTGTATCTGGTGCTTTCCCAAGAGCCCAAGCAAGGCGCGGGCGACCTTATGGGCGGCAGCACCGACTTGTTCAGCGCCAGGGGCGTAACCGGCGGGCTGTACCGTATAACCGTAGCGCTAGGAATTATTTTTGCTGTGCTGGCCTTTGTGCTGGGCCATATTCCCCGATAGATCCTTTGGACCAACCACGGGGGTTGACCCTCTGGTTTTTGTGTTTTTACCTATACTCCAAGGCTGTCCTGGTGTAGCTTTTGGCTCATTTGTTCACTTCCCCTCACCCTCTGGGAGAGGGAACCCTGCCTTCGAGGAGAAAAGCTATCCCGAGAGTGTCTTGTCTTTAGCCTTCGGTTTTTAGCCTAAGACGTACGGCGTTTTTGCCCTTGGCGTTCGGCGTTCGGCGCTTAGCCCTCCGCGTCTTGTAAATGGCAAAACCAACCAGAAATACATCCACCAAACGATGGACTATTACTTGTAACTTGTACCGCATTCTTGACAGGTATTCAAAGGCTAGATAGGGTTGTGCCAAGTCCAAACTCATCCTGACCGGCGTAATGGTCAGTGGGTGGGATATAGGATTTTATAAGAGGAGGTAAACCGGATGAACAAACGCTGGTTGATTTTAGCGACTCTGGCGGTGCTCGGAGCGGGTTTGGGGCAGGCTCAGGTTTTTACCTGGCCGCAGAAGTGGACGGTAGCCAAGCCAGGAGAAGCCACGCCCGGTGGGGTGCTGGTGGGTTCGACCATCTCCGATTTCCGCACCCTCAACCCCTTCACTACTGCTGAAGCCACCAACATTCCCACAATCATGGCCAACGGGGTGGGTCTGGCCCGCTACGACCCCACCACCGCTCAACAAATTCCCTGGATGTCTACAGGCTGGACGGTATCTAACAATGGTCTGGTTTTTACCTTTGATATCCGCAAGGGCATGAAGTTCTCGGATGGGCAGCCCATCACCTCCAAAGACTTCATAACCACCTGGAAGATTCAGGCCGACGAAAAAGTGGGTTCCAACGCCTACGATGGCTGGTATATTGCCGACAAACCCATCATCCTCAAAGCCCTGGGTGATTACAAGCTCCAGGCCACCTTTCCCAGCATAAGCGCCACTGCCCTCGAGCAGATGAGCTTTACCCCTTGGCCCGACCATATTTTTGGCCCGGTGTATGCCAAAGAAGGGGCCGACGGCATCAAGAAAATGTGGAGCCTGACCACCCCGCCCGCACAAATCGTCTCGGCCGGGCCTTTCGTGCTTTCGGGCTACCGCCCCGGCGAACGGGCCGAGTTCAAGAAAAACCCCTACTATGGCGAGTGGAACAAAGACGAGCAGGGCAACCCGCTGCCCTACTTGGACGGTCAGACCGTACTCATCGTCAAGGACACCAACGCCGACCTGGCGGCCTTCCTCTCGGGCAAGACCGACACCTACGCCCCCTCTACGGTAGACCAGGTTTCCCAGGTCAAGCAGGCCATTGGCGCGGGCAACCTCAAGGCCACCCTCAAGGTCAATGCCTCACCCGTCGCCAGCAGCCAGTTCATCGTTTTCAACTGGAATAAGGCCGATAACCCCTTCCTCCAGATGGTGTTTCGCAATGTCTCCTTCCGCCGAGCGATGAGCGAGCTAACCGACCGCAAGGCTGCGGTAGACCTGGTATATGGCGGGCTGGGCTTCCCCACCTATGGCTCGGTATACCCGGTGCTCAAGCAGTGGGTAGACCCTAACATCCCCCGGTACGAATACGACCCCAAAGCTGCTGCCCAGCTTCTGGCAAGCATCGGCTTCCGCTCCAAGGATAAAGACGGCTGGCTGGTCTATAGCGGCTCCGACAAGCAGTTCCAGGGCAAGCGCCTGGAGTTCACCCTCACCACCAACACCGGCAACAACCAGCGCGAACAACTGGCCCAGCTCTTCGCCAAAACCGCCAAGGAAGCGGGGGTAAAGGTCAACTTCGCACCGGTGGACTTCAATACGCTGGTCGGTCAACTGCTCGCCAAGGGCGACAACCGGCCCTTCGATGCCATCCTGATTGGGCTCTCGGGCGGTGGGCTGGCCTGGCCATTTGGGCAGAACGTAGTGCCCTGCGGAACCAACCTGCACATGTACAACAAGTCCGGCTCCTGCTTGACCCCACAAGAAACCCTGATGACGGCCCTGTACTTCAAGGGCAATCAGACCCTCGACTTCAAGCAGCGCGTACAGATTGGCTATCAGTTGCAGCAGACCGAGGCCCAACTCCAGCCCATCATCTACATCGCTGGCCCAGCCTATAATCCGGCCTGGAACGACCGGACGGGCGGCAACCACCCCGATAGCATCCTCACTGCTACTTGGGGTAGTCGGGAAACCGAGCTAACTTTTATCAAGAAATAAACAGGCTTATCCTCCCCCTCGAGCTAGGGGGAGGGTAGCTTTGGAGTGAGGCCATGACAGCGTATTTGTTGCGCCGAATCATACAGATTATCCCCACCTTCATCGGGGCTACGCTGCTGGCATTTATCATCATCCAGCTCTCGCCGGGAGACTTTCTGACCCAGCTCGAGCTCGACCCCAAGTTCACCCCCGAGACCATCGCCCGCTTCCGCCAGCAGTTTGGCCTGAGCGAGCCGATCTGGCTGCAATACCTTATCTGGATGAAAAACCTGATCACTGGCAACCTGGGGTATTCCTTTGCCTATCAGGCTCCGGTTTTGGAGATCATCTGGCCGCGCATCCTCAACTCGCTAGTGCTGGTTGGCCTGGCGACGGTATTTTTGTATCTGGTTGCCATACCGGCGGGGGTGTTTGGGGCTACCAGGCAATACACCCTGGGCGACCAGGTGGTGAGCTTCTTTTCCTACATAGGGCTGGCGGTGCCGAGTTTTTTCTTCGCCCTGATTATTATTTTCGTTTTGCTCCAGCTCAAGTTTCATTTCCAGGTATTGCCCTTTCCTATTGGCGGCATGACCAGCAGCAACTATGATTCCCTGACTGCCTGGGGCAAAGTGGGGAATGTTTTGTGGCACGCGGTGCTCCCGGCTTTTGTCATCGTCACCGCCGATATCGCCGGACTGGCTAGGGTGATGCGCGGGCAGATGCTCGAGGTGCTCTCGCAGGACTTCGTGCGCACTGCCCGTTCCAAGGGGCTAGCCGACCGCAAGGTGATTTACAAGCACGCCTTTCGCAACGCGATTATCCCCTTCATTGCTACCATCGGGGGCTTGCTGCCGGGCCTGATTGGCGGGGCCGGGCTGGTAGAGGTAGTCATGAACTGGCCCGGAATCACCCCGCTTTTGCTCGACGCGGTGGGCCAGAAAGACATCTATGTGATCGTGGGCTTTCTGACCCTTACCACCGGCCTTTTGATGATCGGAAACGTGCTGGGCGACTTGCTCCTGGCGGTAGTAGACCCCAGGATTCGCTATAACTAGCCATAGGAGGAAAGGGTGGTCAGAAGTGCACAAGCCGGGGCCAGTCGCTCAAAGTCGCAGGGCCGCATTGTCTGGGAGCAGTTCCGCAAGCACCGCCTGGCGGTAATTGGGGCAGCGATTCTGGCAGTGCTTTACCTTTTGGCGGCCTTTGCCGGGTTTTTTAGCGTGTACACCCCAGACTATTACACCCTTTCGCCCTCCTATAGCTATGCCCCCCCAACACACGTTTACTGGCGCGACCCCCAAACCGGAGCCTGGTCGCGGCCCTTCGTGTACGCCATTAACCGCCAGTTTGACCTCAACACCCTGCAAAACGCCTATGTCGAGGATCGCTCCACCAAGTATCCCATTCGCTTCTTGGTGCGTACTCCAGAGCATCCCTACAGCCTGTTCAAGATTTTTCACAGCGACCTGCGGCTGCTGGGAGTAGCTGCCCCGGCGCGGCTGTTCCTGATGGGCAGCGATAACTTTGGCCGCGACCTGTGGAGCCGGGTGGTCTATGGCGGACAAGTCTCGCTGACGATTGGCATTCTCTCCGCCGCCATCTCCTTCGTGCTGGGGCTACTTTTGGGCGGGGTTTCGGGGTTTTATCAGGGAACCCGCTTGAGCCTGAGTCCCGGCTGGTACACCTGGCTGCTCGAGGGAACCAAAGGGGCCGGGGGCTGGCTGGTGATGCTGGCCTTGAGTTTGGCCTGGGGCATCGTGGGCGTTGCCGTCGTGCGGGCCACCCTTGAGCTGGTGCGGCTGAGCACCAATGGCCTCGAGCGCGTGATCTGGATCATTCTGGGTCTGTTGGCGCTGGCTTTAGTGCTGCGAATCGTGCTATGGCGACCCCTGAAGATTGACCCCGACGACCTGATTATGCGGCTGGTGGAGATTATCGGGGCCATACCCACCTTGTTTTTGCTGATTTCCCTGCGGGCGGTGTTTCCGCTCACCCTGAGCCCCTTGTTCGTGTTTTATCTGGTGGTGGGCTTGCTGGGCTTTATCGGCTGGGGGGGCATCGCCCGCAACATTCGTGGGCAGGTGCTCTCGCTGCGCGAACAGGACTATGTGGTGGCCGCCAAAGCCCAAGGAGCCTCAGACCTGCGGGTAATTATCCGGCACATCTTGCCTGCCACCGCCAGCTATGTAATCGTGGTGCTTTCCCTGAGCATCCCCGGCTTCATCCTGGGCGAGTCGGGGCTTTCTTTTTTGGGGCTGGGCATCACCGAGCCTTATACCAGTTGGGGCTTGTTGCTGAAGTCGGCCCAGGACGGTGGCTTTGCTTCTTTTACCAACCGGCCCTGGGTGCTCATACCGGGGGTGTTTATCTTTCTGGCGATTCTCTCCTGGAACTTCATGGGAGACGGCCTGCGCGATGCCTTCGACCCCAGAAAGCGGCGGTGAAGCCACCAACATCAAGGGGAGTTTCACCTCATCGCCCGGCACACCACAACCCTGTAAAATGCCGTAATCTATTGAGGAGTTTTGAGGAGCAAGAATGGATGATAAACGGCTGGTCGAGGTTTCTGACCTTAAGGTTCACTTCTTCACCGATGACGGCGTGGTGAAGGCGGTAGACGGGGTTTCCTTCCACATTGACAAGGGCGAGACCCTGGCCGTGGTGGGCGAGTCGGGCTCGGGCAAGAGCGTGACCAGCCTGGCCATGATGCGCCTGATCCCCAACCCGCCGGGCAAAATTGTCAGCGGCACCATGCTGTTTCGCGGCAAGGACGGCAAGGTCAAGGATTTGGTCAAGGAAGACGAAGCCTCCATGCGCAAGATTCGCGGCAACGACATCGCCATGATCTTCCAGGAGCCCATGACCAGCCTCAACCCGGTGTATACCGTGGGCGACCAGATTTCCGAAGCCATCGTGTTGCATCAGCACAAAAGCCAGAAAGATGCCCTCGAGCAGGCCGCCGATATGCTTGACTTGGTGGGTATCCCTGAGCCTAAAAAACGCCTTTCCAACTATCCCCACCAGATGTCCGGGGGAATGCGCCAACGGGTGATGATTGCCATGGCGCTTTCCTGCAACCCCTCACTCTTGATTGCCGACGAGCCCACCACCGCCCTGGACGTGACGATCCAGGCCCAGATTTTGGAGCTGATGAAAAAGCTCCAGAAGGAAATCGGCATGAGCATCCTCTTCATCACCCACAACCTGGGCGTGGTGGCGGAGATGGCTGACCGGGTGGTGGTGATGTACGCAGGCCGGGCCGTCGAGGAGGCCGATGTTACCCCGACCTTCAAAACCCCCTTGCATCCCTACACCATGGGCCTTTTGAACTCGGTGCCCCGCCTCGACCTGGCCACCGAACACAAGATGCGCCTCGAGGCCATTCCTGGCAATGTGCCCAACCCCTTGCGACTACCCACTGGCTGCGCTTTTCACCCGCGCTGCAAATATATGCAGGAGGGGCGCTGCACCACCGATGTCCCGCCCCTCGAGGATACCGGTAGCGGTCACATGGTGCGCTGCGTACGCTGGGCCGAAATCCAAAAAGGTGAGGGGGTGAAGGTATGAGCGCTGTCGCGCCCAAGGCCGTCGCCACCAGCCTGGTGGAGGTCAAAAACCTCAAAAAGTGGTTCCCCATCCGGGGCGGGATTTTGTCTCGAGTGGTCGCTAACGTAAAGGCGGTCAACGATGTGAGCTTCGGGGTCAGGAAAGGCGAAGTGCTGGGGCTGGTAGGAGAGTCCGGTTCGGGCAAAACCACCGTAGGTCGCACCATACTGCGCCTGATCGAGCCCACCGAGGGCAGCATTAGCTTTGACGGCAAGGACATCACCCATTTGCCCAAAGGCGAGCTGCGCACCTACCGGCGCAAGATGCAGATTATTTTCCAAGATCCCTTTGCCTCGCTCAACCCACGCATGACCGTGGGGGATATCATCGCCGAACCCCTGGTGATTCACCACCTGGCAAGCTCGGCTCAGGCCCGCAACGAGCGGGTGGCTGAACTGTTGCAAACGGTGGGCCTCAACCCCGACCACGTACGCCGCTACCCTCACGAGTTTTCCGGCGGTCAGCGCCAGCGTATCGGCATTGCCCGCGCCCTGGCCGTAGACCCCGATTTTATCGTGGCCGACGAGCCCGTCTCGGCTCTGGATGTCTCGATTCAGGCCCAGGTGGTCAACCTGCTGCAAGACCTCAAAGATCGCCTGGGTCTGACCATATTGTTCATCGCTCACGACCTGGCGGTAGTGGAGTATATCTCCGACCGCATCGCGGTGATGTATCTGGGCAAGATGATGGAGCTTTCCAGCGCCCGCGAACTCTACCGCAACCCCAAACACCCCTACACCGAAGCTCTGCTCTCGGCCATTCCTACCCCCGACCCCACCATCAAGCGTGACCGCATCGTGCTCCAGGGCGATATCCCCAGCCCCATCAACCCCCCCTCGGGCTGCGTGTTCCGTACCCGCTGCCGCTACGCCATTCCGGCCTGCGCCGAAACCGTGCCCGAGCTGCGCGAGGTTTCACCGGGCCACTTCAAGGCTTGTATCCGCGACGATATCTTATAATCACCCGCCAAAAACTATCCCCGGCAAGGCTTGCCGGGGATTTTGTGGGTTAGTTCGAGCCTGGGGGCGGTACCCGCTCGGTGCGTAGCTTAGAGGGCTGGCTGGGGTCTTCGATGATACGCAACC
>JADMIM010000131.1 GCA_015478585.1 Thermaceae bacterium
ACTGGTCAGTGCCCAGGAAGTGCTGCGCTGAGGGCGGCTCGAGCTTGATAGAGAGCGCTTGGGCCAGCGGGTCGGCAGTAAAGAAAGGGCCAAAAAGCGCCAGCACAATCAGCAAAACAAACAAGCCCAGCCCCAACATGGCCGAGAAATTGCGGCGGAAGCGGCGAACGGTACGGCTCGAAGTTTTTGCAGGGGTCACCATAACCTCAGAAGTTGATGCGGATGTCGGCCAGACTGACTCCGAGAGGGTTTACCAATGCAAAGAATCTGCTTTCCTGGAAGCATATTGGGCTATCCCCTAACCATACTTGATCCTGGGGTCTATATAGGCATATAAAAGGTCTACAGCCAGGTTGATCAAGGCGTAGGTTAGGCCTGCCAGCAAGGTTACGCCCATCACCGCCGGAAAATCCAGGCTGCTGGCTGAGGTGGTCACGTAGCGCCCGATGCCCGGCCAGCTAAAGATGGTTTCGGTCAGCACCGCACCCGAGAGCAGACTGCCCAAAAGCCCGCCCAGAACGGTCAGGATGGGCAGAGCAGCATTTTTGGCGGCGTGGCGGCGAATCACCCTGCTACTCGCGGCTCCTTTGGCCCTGGCAGTGCGAATATAGTCTTGCGAGAGCACCTCGAGCATGGCCCCACGGGTCATCCGTGCCAAGAGCGCCGCCGAGGCCGAGCCCAGCACTACCGCCGGAAGGATCAGATGGTAGAGGCTGTCCACGAAGGTTCTGAAGTCGTGGGCCAGCAGGGTATCTAGGGTCATAAAGCCGGTGACTCGAGGCGGTGAGATTGAGTAGGGGTCGAGCCTGCCCGGCCCAGGAAACCAGCCCAACTGCCCATGAAACACCTGTAGCAGCAAAATGCCCAGGAAAAACACCGGGGTAGCCCCCCCCAGCAACGCTAGAATCCGCACTGTCACGTCTGGCAATCGGTTCTGCGTAAGCGCCGCAACGATGCCAAAAGGCACGCCAATCAGGATGGCGATCAGAAACGCGGCTAAGGAAAGCTCCACCGTAGCCGGAAAGAACTCCCGCAGGTCGTCTGCCACCGGGCGGCTGGTACGTAGGCTCTGGCCCAGGTTCCCGCGTAGCAGCTTGCCCATATATACCGCGTACTGCACGTAGGCGGGTTTATCCAGGCCGTTGCGCTGGCGAAACTCCTTGATCTGGTCTTCCCTGGCATTGTCTCCCAGCGCCGCCAAGGCCGGGTCGGCAGGCACTACTTGTGAGATAAAAAAGGTCGCAAAGGTCACGCCCCAGACGACGAAAATCACGAAAAACAAGCGGCGGATGAGGTAGGCGAACATAGCTTAGGGGGATGGGGATCGGGGGTAGGATTGTCGTTCCCAGCCCCCATCCCCGATACCCTGTCTTTACGGCTGTTTGCTGATGTTCTCGAAGCGCACCTGGTTTTGTCCATTGCGCACGTAACCCTCTACCTTGGTGGAGAAGGTAGTGTTTTGCGCGGGCTGGTAGAGGATATCGTAGGGGCCATCTTTGAGCACCAACTCGGTCAGGAGTTTGTAGAGCGCTCCACGCTTGGTAGGGTTGGTCTCGAGGGCCGCCTGCTGGGCCAGCTTGGCCGCGGTGGGATTGTTCCAGACGTTACGGTAGGCCAAGCTCTTGGCGTTGTAGTCCGACATGGGGGTGGCATTGCCGTCAGGATCGGGGAAGTCTGGCGACCAGGCCACCAGCACCATCTGGGCTTGCTGGGCACGATAGGCTTTGAGCACTTCGGAGTTCTGAATCTGCTTGATGTTGGCCTTGAGCCCCACTTTAGCCAGATCGGCCTGGATTTTTGCAGCCAGGTCACCACAGGGCACGAAGTCACAGGAGGCCGTAGCGGTCAGGAGTTCAAACTCAAAGCCGTTGGGTACGCCCGCCTCAGCCAGTAACTTCTTGGCCCTGGCCGGGTCGTAGGAGTAATACATAGCCGGGTTGTAGCCAAAGAGTCCCTTGGGAATGATGGTCTGGATTTTGGTGGCATTGCCCAACAGCAGGCCACTGATAATTTCGTCCTGGTTGATAGCGTAGCGCACCGCCTCGCGCACTTTGGGGTTGGCGAAGGGAGAGCCTTCTTTGGAGTTCATACCAATATAGCGCAGACGCAGGTTATCCGACTTGTAGACCTTGAACTTGGGATTGCTGCTAAAGGCCTTGAGCATTTCCGGGGTCAGGTTTTCGGCGATATCAATCTCACCCGACTCCAGCGCCACACGCTGGGCCTGCGACTCCGGCAGGTAGCGCAAAATAACCTGCTTGAGCTTGGGTTGCAGACGGGCGTTGGGGTTGGCGGTGAGCACCACTTGGGCATTGCGATCCCAGCGGTTGAGCATGAACGGCCCCGAACCTGCCGAGTGGTCGGTGAGCCAGGCTTTGCCAAAATCGCCGCTCTGCTCGTGGCTTTTTACTTCTTCAGAGTCCACGATGCCGCCGATATTAAAGGTCAGGAGATTGAGAAAGGCCGCTGGAGAAGCAGTCTTGGGCAGCGTGACCTGCACCGTGTAGTTGTCCAGAGCCTTGGTTGAGCCAACCTTGATGTTGGCGACATCGGTGAAGAGAAACGAGCTAGGGCCTTTAATCTGGATAGCCCGGTCAAAGCTATACACCACATCCTTGGCAGTAACCTCGCGTCCAGTAGAAAACTTGGAACCCTTGCGCAAGTTGAAGGTGACGAGCCAACCCTGGGCGGTATTTTGCACGTTCCATTTCTCGGCCAGGCTGGGCTTGAGGGTGGAGAGGTCGGTGCCCTCAAACTTGACCAGGGTCTCGTAGAGGTTGTCGGCTACCAGCCCGCCGGTGAACTCGTAGGAGACCTGGGGGTCGGCGGTGATGAGGTCAGTCCAGTCGCCCCCGTAAATCAGGGTGCTGGTGCGGTCTTGAGCTATTGCCAGTCCTGCCGACAATGCTGCGACCATGCCTAAGGCTTTTATGAGCTTCATGAACCCTCCTTCTAATACGAGCCCTAGGCTACCTTTTGCCGGTTGCAGGGTCAAGCTGCACTCTCATTATGAGAGGATAGAGTTGGGCCTATGCTGCTCGAGATTCTGCGCACGTTCGCCTGGTTTGGTCTAATCGCTTTTGGCGGGCCAGCCGTACATATCGCCCTGTTTCAGAAGTTTCTGGTGGGGGAAGGCAAGTGGGTGAGCCGAACCGAGTTCATGCAGATGTTAGCCCTGGCGAACCTGATTCCTGGCCCCAACTCCACCGAAACCGCCATGCTTTTAGGACACGCCAGGGGCGGGATGCGGGGGTTGGTATTGGCTGGAATTGGCTTTATTACTCCAGCCGCCCTGGTCACTTTGGGGCTGGTTGCGCTGTACCGCGAGTTTGCCCATTCACCCATAGTACAGGGAGCTTTTCTGGGGCTCCGGCTGGCGGTGATGGCCCTGGTAGCCCAAGCCCTGATGGCCCTGCTACCCGACCCCCGCAAAGAGTCTCTAACTTGGATGTTGGCAGCTTTTGGCTTGATTCTGGCGGCTTTGGGTCTGCCGGAGCGGTCGGTGGTTCTGCTGGCTGGATTGGTTTTGACGGTGGGGCACTCGAGGCACCTGTTGGTTCTTGAGCCCCTCAGCTTGTTCTGGTTTTTTTTGCTGGTCGGTTCTACTTTGTTTGGCTCGGGATACGTGCTGGTCGGGCTGTTGGGGGATATGGTGAGGCGGGGTTGGCTCAGCTCCGATCAACTGCTCAACGCAGTTTCGCTGGGTCAGTTTACCCCTGGGCCTTTCCTCACCACCGCCACGGCAGCAGGCTATCTGGCCGCAGGCGTGCCGGGGACCATTCTGGCAACCCTGGGCATCTTCTTACCCTCCTTTATCCTGACCGCCCTGGTTGCCCGGCTGGTGCTGCGCTCTCGAGGCAACGCCGCACTCGACAGCTTTTTGCAAGGCGCGGCGGGGGCTGCGTTGGGGCTGATGGCCTGGGCCTTATGGCTGCTGGGGAAAGATACCCTGAGCGGGATCGTAGAGCTGCTTCTGACTCTTCTGGCTTTGGTTTTGTTGCAGCGCAAACTGCCAGCATTAGTGGTTTTAGGAATTTTTGCTCTGTCCGGGACGTTACGCGCCATCATCAAGTTCACGTAAAATTACCGCCCCTTTGGGGCTTCATCCCCTATACTCCGGGATGTGAACATCGAGCGGGCCTACACGACCCTACTCCGTACAGTTCAAGCTTTGGCAAGTCACAAGCCGGATGAGCTGTGGGAGCCCCTCCTCACCTCGGCGGTAGAGGTGGTTCCAGGGGCCGAGGTCGGTACTATTTTCCTCCGGTTCGGGAGGCTTTACCGGATTGTGGCCCATTTGGGCTACTCCAGCGCAGCCTTGGGCCTCGAGTTTAGTCAGGAATCAGTTCTGGCTGGATACGGCGACCCGCTACAGTGGCAACAAGGGCAGCCCCGTATTGCCTCCGGCGAGACCCTGCAGCATCTGATTCAGGAGGCCCTGACCCAGCCCAACACCCTGGTCAGTCAGCATTCTCTGGCGCACCCCAATGTGCAAAGTGTCAAGGCCAACCTATGCTTACCGGTGGTGCTCAGCGGAAAAGTAGTGGCCTACATCAACCTCGACAACCGCTCGAGCGAAACCGCTTTCGACCAGCGTTCCATAGAGATTGCCCGGCTTTATGCCCTACAAGCTACGGCACTGCTGGCTACCCAGCACGAGCGGGCCGAACTCGAGACCCGAGTACGCGAACTCGAGGCCATCGAAAGCCTGTCCAGATCTATACAATCGGAAGTTCACGAACACCGCATCGTGAACCACTTGGCCCAAGAAGTCTCCAGCTATCTCGACTCCCCACACGTAGATGTGCTATTGCTGCACGAAAATGGGCAGCTCTTGCAACCCAAATCCTCACTGGGTATCTTTCAGCGCTACAAAGATAACCCTGTACCCAAGGGCAAGGGGCTGAGTTGGGCCAGTCTACAAAATGAGGAAATCCTGCACGTCGAAGACGTGCGACAAGATACGCGTATCCATCTGCCGGAGGGATTTAGTATCCCCGCACTTTCGCAGATTTCGGCTCCGATGTACGACTCCAAGGGAGGGCCGCTGGGGGTTATACATGCCGCCCGCGACCTGCCTCGCTCCTTCTCTATGGAGGAAATACGTCTGCTAAAGGTGATGGTCAACGTGGCCACAACCGCCCTCGAGCGGGTGCAGGCGGTGAAAAGCCTGCAACAGCAGTTGCGACAGAGCCAGACCCTGCTGCATACGGTAGAGGTGCTGGGCCACGAAAACCCCCAACCCGTCTGGCAAGAGTTGCTCATAGCCGCAGTGGAGTTGGTTCCGGGTGCTCAGGCTGGAAGCCTGTGGGTCAAAGACGTAGAGGGTAAAGGCTACTGCATGGTGGCCCAACAGGGCTATGGAGACGAACTTCTAGGTAGCTGGTTGGGGCCAGAAATCCTGGACTACTGGTTTGGCGAAACCCGGCACCTGCAAAAGGGGCTTCCCCGCATTGGCACCAGCCGTTTTGTACGGCAGGCTATGCAGCACAACCGCGCTCATGTCAGTTCGGAGCAGCTCCAAGTGTTTTATCAGATTGGGCGCATCGAGCAGATCCAATCCACTTTATGCCAGCCCATTATTTTGAATGAGCAAATCCTGGCCTATCTCAACCTCGATAATTTCGAGGAGGAAACCGCTCTGGGAGAGGCTTCGGTCAGGGCGGCTCAAGGTTTTGCCTTGCAAGTAGCTGCTCTACTAGCAGCACAGCGTTCGCGTTCGGAGCGCGAAGAAGCCTACGAGGGCTCCCTGCGGGCGATAGGTATAGCGCTCGAGGCCCGTGACCTCGAGACTGCAGGCCACACCGACCGGGTGGCCTCTCTGGCAATACAAGTCGGCAGCGAGTTGGGGCTAGCGACTACCGACTTGCGCCAGTTGCGCTGGGGTTCTTACTTGCACGATATCGGCAAGCTGGCGGTTCCCGACAGCATTTTGCTCAAGCCCGGCAGCCTCAGCCGGGAGGAGTTTGAAGCCATGCAGACCCACTGCGAAAAGGGCTATGGCTTCAGCCGCAACCTGCCCTTTTTGCCTGAGGATGCCCGTAAAGTCATCCTGTATCACCACGAGCGCTGGAATGGGCGGGGCTATCCCAGTGGATTACAGGGCCAGACTATTCCCCAGTTGGCCCGCATCTTCTCGGTCTGCGACGTGTTCGACGCGCTGGTTTCCAAGCGCCCCTACAAACCCGCCTGGAGCCTCGCCGAAGCCATCGCCGAAATCGCTAACCAGGCCGGGGAACAGTTCGATCCCCAGGTGGTTGCGGCTTTCTTAAAGGTGGTCGGGCGCAATCATCCACTCTTGCATCAGGCCACACCCGAGCCTGCTTCAGTAGAGCAGTGAGCGGGTGTTATGGCAGGGGGCTATTTGCCTAAGTTGGACGCTGAGCATAAGCTCTGTAGATGATAGTAGATGCCCACCTCGATTTGGCCCACAACGTTTTAGACCTGGGCCGCGATCTTAGGCTGCCCCTGGCCGAACTGCGAAAGCTGGATACTCACCCGGATATCCCGGTGGTCACGCTGCCTGCCCTGCTCGAGGGCGGGGTCGGGCTGTGCTTTGCTACGCTTTTCGCCGACCCCAAGAAGCACCCCGACCCCCAAAGCGCCCACCAGGATGCCCTGCGACAGCTCGAGGTCTACTGCCGATGGGAGGACGCGGGATTGGCCCGAATTATTCGCAGCAAGGCCGACTTGCAGACCCATCTGGAGCGCTGGCTCGGCAACGGGGCCATAGGCATTGTGGTCTTGATCGAGGGGGCTGGTTCAATCCGTCAGCCCAGCGAGGTGGCTTTCTGGAAATCTCAGGGGGTGCGCCTGATTGGCCCAGCCTGGAACCGCAACCGCTACACCGGCGGCACCCGCGAACCCGGCCCCCTGACTGAACTAGGCGTAGAACTGGTGCAAGCCATGAGCGAGGCTGGCCTGGCGCTGGATTTTGCCCATATGGACGAGGAGGCCTTCTGGCAAGCTCTGGAGCAGTTTCGAGGCCCGGTCTGTGCGACCCACGCCAACCCCAGAGCCCTGCTGGGCGCACCCGAAAACCCTTACAGCAATCGTCACCTCTCGGATGCCATGATTCAGGCCATCGGTGAGCGAAATGGGGTGATCGGGACGGTGCTGTTCAATTTCTTTTTGGAT
>JADMIM010000132.1 GCA_015478585.1 Thermaceae bacterium
GGGTGGTGCTGTGTAAAGCGGACGGCAGCCCCTTGCGCAATGCCATCTTGTGGGCTGACTCGCGCAGTAGCGACAAGCTGAGTTTTTATCGCTTGTTGGAGCCGGAGTTGCTCCAGCGTCTGGCGAACCCTATCACCACCGGAATGGCCGGGCCTAGCCTGCTGTGGCTGCGTGACCTCGAGCTGGCCTATTGGCAGGCCGATTGGGCCTTGCAACCTAAAGACTGGCTGCGACTGCGCCTGACTGGACAAGCCGCCGCCGAACCCTCGGATGCCTCGGCAACGCTGCTGTACGACCTGAAGGCGGATAGCTGGTTCGAGGAGCTGATTGGCGGCCTGGGTTTGCGGCCCGAGCTTTTGGCCCCGCTGGTGGCTTCTGGGACAGTGGCCGGGGAGCTAAGCATCGAAGCCGCGCGACATCTGGGCCTGCGGGCCGGGATTCCGGTGGCGGCAGGGGCCGGCGACACCGCCGCCGCCATGCTGGGCGCGGGATTGGTGCGGCCTGGGCCAGTGCAGCTTACGGTGGGCAGTGGAGCCCAAATTGTTGCCCCGCTGAGCCATTTACAGATTGATGCTACCCTGCGAACGCACCTCTACCGGGCAGCGGCACCGGGGCGCTGGTATGCCATGGCCGCCATGCAAAACGCCGGGCTGGTGCTGGAGTGGGTACGGCAGGTATTGGGTCTGAGCTGGGATGAAGCCTATCAGGAAGCCTTCAGCGTAGCTGCTGGGAGTGAGGGGTTGTGTTTTTTACCCTACCTGACCGGCGAGCGCACCCCCCATCTCGACCCCAAGGTCCGGGGAAGCTGGGCTGGACTGGGGCTAGGCCATACCCGTGCCCACCTGATGCGTTCGGCCCTCGAGGGGGTGGCTTTTGCTATCCGTCAGGGGATGGAAGCGCTCGAGGCTGCCGGAACTGCCATCGCCGAGTTGCGGCTGGCGGGGGGGGGCACCCTCGACCCGCGCTGGCGGCAGCTTCTTTCCGACGTGTTGGGCAAGCGCCTGCTGGCGGCTGAATCACCCTCGGCATCAGCGCGGGGGGCGGCTTTTCTGGCGGGGATTGCCACCGGGGTCTATCCCACAGCCGAGGCCACCATGAGCCTGGCCGGAACCCCCCACTTGGTTGCCGAACCCAGCAGCACGCTCTACGAGGACGCTTATCGGCGCTTTTGTGGGCTGTACCTGGAACTCAAGGGCTGGCAAGCGGGGCGGTGAGCGGAAAACCGCTAAACCGCTCTATTGGTCAGCCGAAGCCTCGCTGCCGCAAGACCTCGAGCGCTCCGTACAAAGCGGCCCTGGGGCCCAGCTCGGCCCAGGCCAGCCGCACGGTTTCGCGTGGGTAGGGGCGGCGTAGATGCTCGAGCACGGTCTGCTGGAAGGCTGCTCGAGGATAGCCTTTCATCTCGGGAATCCCACCCCCCACCAAGCAGACCTCCGGGTCGAAAAGGTTGATGGCGGTAGCAACCGCATAGGCTTGGTCGCGGATAAACTCCCGCAAAGCCTGCTCCAGAACGGGGTTTTCTGTCTGTCTAATAAATAAGTCCTGCACGGGGATTGTACTTTGCCTCGAGAGTTCTACCAGGGTGTGCCCGCAGGCGTAGGCCTCGAGGCAGTCGGTGTTGCCGCACACGCAGCGGCGACCCTCCCCACGAATGGGAATATGGCCCAGCTCGAGGCCTACCGAATAGCCTCGGTAGGGATGGCCCCCCAGCAGCATCGCGGCTCCGACCCCTGTCCCGAAGAAAACCCCCAGCGCCGAACTCGCCCCCCGCGCGGCCCCGGCCTGATACTCGCCCAAGAGCAGCAGGGCAATGTCGCGCTCGAGACACACCGCATAGCCCAGCCGCTGGGTCAGTTCGGAGGCGAAGAACACCCCCTCGAGCTGGGGGATGTTGGGGCTGGAGAGTACCTTGTCCAGGTCGCGATCGGGGCTGACCGGCACGCCCAGCACGGCGGCAGTGGGGCCGAGCCCACGAGTTTGGGCGTAGCCCTGCAAGATTTCTGCCATGGCCCCCACCGGATCCCTAACCCTCAGAAGGTCGGTGGACACCGTTTGCAATCCTGGCTCGAGCTGCCCCTCCTGCAAGTGCCCCAAGACGATCTTTGTGCCGCCGATATCTGCGACCAGCACATTAGATTTCAGATTCTTCGAGAGGGGTTGCATATTTTGTTAGGCAGCCTTATTATATACGAGCTTTGCAAAACCCAAGTCTGTACAGTAAGCCGCAGAATACCCACTGCCCTGACTCCTTGTGCTATGGCAATGAACCCCAAGCCCGCTCTGCCTGTCCGCAAATCGGAGGGCAGCAAACCCGTGCAGCGCCCCCAGGACGTGCGGCGGGTCAACCGGGCCAGCGTGCTCGAGTTGTTGCGTGAGCGGCCTTGTAGCCGTAGCGAACTGGCTCAGATGTTGGGACTATCTAAACCGGCTCTGGGCGACTTAATCGGCGACTTGCTGGAGCAAAACCTGCTGCTCGAAGACACCCCCACCCCGGTACAGCGGGGCCGTTATCCCGCTCCTTTGCGCATCAATCCCCGGCGGTTTTGTGTGCTGGGCCTCGATCTCTCCGTGGACAACTGCGAGGCGGGGCTCTATAACCCCTTGGGGGAGCCCCTCGAGATACTGCAAACTTTTTCAGGGGTGGGCCAGGGTGCCCACGAGGTCTACCGCCGTCTGCTCCGGGCCTCGCGTGAGGTGCTCAGCAAAGCTTCTATGCCGGTGGCCGCCGTGGGTGTAGCTGCACCTGGCCCCATCAACTTCGAACAGGGTCAGATCCTGGCCCCACCGCATTTCCCCGACCTGCACAATATGTATCTGGTCGAGCAACTTCAGCGTGACCTGGGCCTGCCGGTCTACCTCGAGCACGACAGCGCGGCGGTGGCTCGGCAATACCTGGGCTCGACTCCTGCCGAGAACTTCATCTATATCCTGTTGCACCGGGGTATCGGCGCAGGCATCGTGATCGGGCGGCAGATTTACCGAGGCCAGCACGGTTTTGCCGGTGAACTCGGCCACGTATCCATAGATATTGATGGCGAACCCTGCCCCTGTGGCAACCGGGGCTGCCTGGAAAATATTGCCGGAACCACTGCTATCGAGCTGCGCTATGGTCGCCTGACCCGGACGGGCCTCGAGCTGAGCGCCATCGCCGCCCTAGCCCATTCCGGCGACCCGGTAGCTCAGTTGGCTTTCGAGCAAGCTGGACGTGCTTTGGGCTGGGCTGCGGTCAATCTGGTTAACCTCTTTGACCCCGAGTTGCTGGTGCTCGGGGGGCCAGGAGCTGCTCACGCCGACTTGCTCATTCCCAGCCTGCGCCACCACCTTAACACCAGGGCCTATCCCTATCTGGGTTGGGGGGAACACCTGCCCATCGAGGTAGATACCTTGCCCAAACCCGTAGGTATTGGGGCCGCCGAATACGCCTTGGGAGCGGTTTATCGTGGCGAAATCCCACTACCCCTATGGGAAAGGGGGTCGGCATGACCTAGAGCCCCCTGGTTGAAAGTGGAGCAAACGGCATCTGGAACTTCTCGAGGGAGGAAATGATATGCGAAAGTGGATCGTCTCAGCAGGCTTATTGGTTATGGTGGTGATGGGTGTGATGTTCGCCCTGGCGCAGCAAAAGAAGTACACCATCGCCCTGATTCCCGGCCTCACCACCGACGGTTTCTATATCACCATGCACAAAGGGGCCGAAGCCGAAGCCCAAAAACTGGGAGCCACCCTGATTTTCCAAGGTGGCCCGGAGTTCAGCCCCACCACCCAGATTCCCGTCTTGAACGCCATAATTGCCCGTAAACCGGACGCAATCTTAATTGCCCCTACCGACAAGCAGCAACTGATTGCCCCGCTCAAAAAAGCCTTCGATGCGGGTATCAAAATCATCACCGTGGACACCTTTATCGGCGATAATGGGATGTACCAGACCGGCAAGGGGAATGCCGACTTCCCGCTGTCCTATGTAGCCTCTGACAACGTTCAGGGTGGGCGCATCGCCGCCGACTCCCTGGCCAAAGCCATCGGTGGGAAAGGCAAGGTCTACGTCTCCAACGTGAAACCGGGCATTTCCACCACCGACCAGCGCGAGCAGGGTTTCAAGGAAGAGATGAAGAAGTACCCCGGCATCAGCGTTTTGCAGACCCAGTACAACGACGACGATGCCAACAAAGCAGCCTCCCAACTCGCTGCGGTGCTGGCCCGTAACCCCGACCTCAAGGGAGTGTTTGGGGCCAACCTGTTCAGTGCTGAGGGCGCTGCTACCGGTGTCAAGACGGCAGGCAAGCGCGGGGCTATCAAGGTCGCGGCCTTCGACTGCCCCGAGAGCATCATCAACGACATCAAGGGCGGCACCATTGACCTGGCGATCTGCCAGCACCCCGCCGACATGGGTCGCATCGGTGTGCAGTACGCGGTGGATGCCCTGAATGGCAAAAAGATTCCCACCCGCTACGGCACTGGCTACACCGTGATTGACAAGGCCAACGCCGACAGCGCCGCCGCCAAGGCTGCCATCTACTCCTCCAAGTAAACGCGGTTGGGGTCTGGGGATAGCCTTCCCCAGACCCCCCTATAAAACCTCACAACAGCAAAACCGGGTTTTCGCTGAAAGGAACCTTTTCTTTGTGGAAGCAAATGTGAACGATGTCCGCCGCTCGAGCCCTTTTCTGCGCTGGCTCGCCAGGGCCTGGTCGTGGCTGTTTCTGCTGTTCATGATTTTGTTTTTCGAGGTTTGGGCCAGGGCCAGCTTCAACGCCACCTTTCTCTTCAACCCCACCAACATCCAGAGCATCCTGCTGGCGGCGGTGCAGCCTTTGTTGCTGGCCTTGGGCCAAACCCTGGTAATTATCGCCGGGGGCATTGACCTCTCGGTGGGCTTCACGGTGGGGCTGGCGGCGGTGGTAAGTGCGCGGGTAATGCAAAACTTCGACCCCCTGATGCCCGCTGCCCTCTCTTTTGCCCTGGCTTGTCCCATCGCGCTCCTGGCTGGGCTGGGGGTGGGGGCGGTGAATGGTTTTCTGGTGGCCCGGCTCAATGTACCGCCCTTTATCGGCACGCTGGGGATGTACGGGGTAGCACGCGGGTTGGGTTTCTTGGCAGCGGCGGGCAACACCGTTCCCACCGACAACCCAGTCAACTCGGCGATGGGCAATGGCTTTTTGTTCGGCCTGATTCCCATTCCGGTTCTGGTCACGGCGGTGGTGGTGCTGGTGATGCACTACGTGCTGAGCCAGACCAAGTTTGGGCAGTACACCTATGCCATCGGCGGCAATCGCCAGGCCGCGGTGCGAGCGGGTATCAACGTCACCCGCCACACCATGCAGCTCTACTTAATCACTGCACTTCTGGCTGGTCTGGCCGGGCTTATCTACACCGGGCGCTTCACCGCTGGGGCGGCCCAGGCCGGAGAGCCCACCCTGCTCGACTCCATCGCGGCGGTGGTGATCGGCGGGGCCAGCCTGTTTGGGGGGGCCGGAACCATCACTGGAACGGTAATCGGAGCCTTGATTATCGCGGTGATCCAGTTCGGGCTGGTGTTTATCAACGTGCAGCCCTTCTGGCAGTTTATCGCCGTGGGCTTGGTGATTATCTTGAGCGTGCTGGTAGACCAGTCCAAGAGCCAGGTGGTGAAGTCGTGAGTGGGAAGATGGGTCACCGTGTACTGTTTACCGTTTGCTGCAAAGGCTTGGTCTTGGCTCACAGGTTACAGGTCGCAAGCCAGAATCTTGTCCTGGGACATGAGACCTGCGACTTGCGACCTCCTCTCGTGGTGAACGCTCAAGGGTGGGCGGTTGACGCGGCGGAGGTGCTATGACCCCCATCCTCGAGGCCCGCAACCTCACCAAGCGCTTTGGCGGAGTGACGGCCCTTAACAATGTCTCCTTCGAGCTGTTCCCCGGTGAGGTGTTGGCCCTGGCGGGGGACAACGGGGCGGGCAAATCCACCCTCATCAAGTGCATCAGTGGCGTACACCTGCCCGAGGAAGGGCAGATTTTTCTGGAAGGCAAGGAGGTGCGCTTTAGCAACCCTCGAGAGGCCAGGGCCGCCGGTATCGAGACCATCTACCAAGACCTGTCCCTGGCCGATAACCTCGACGTGGGGGCCAACGTGTTCCTGGGCCGCGAGCCGATGCGCCGTCGGCTGGGATTGCCGATGCTCGACCGGGCCAAAATGCGCTCTGAGGCCAGCACCGTACTGGACACCCTGGATATTCAGACTGCATTGGATCGTCCGGTAAATGCTCTCTCGGGTGGGCAGCGCCAGGCCGTAGCGATTGGGCGGGCCATCTATTGGAAAGCCCGACTGCTGATTATGGACGAGCCCACCGCCGCCCTGGGCGTGCCCGAGCAGCGCAAGGTGGTCGAGCTGATTCACCGGCTCAAGGCCCAGGGGGTAGCGATTATCTTCATCTCGCACAACCTGGGCGATATCTTCGCGGTTGCCGACCGCATTCTGGTACTCCTGCGCGGCAGCAAAGCTGGAGAGCGCAAGGCCAGCGAGACCCACGGCGACGAGATTGTCAAGCTGATGGTGGGAGCCTAGAAAATGTCGAACACCCAAAGCTCACCGTTGGCCGACAAAGTGGTCATCGTCACTGGGGCCAGTTCGGGCATCGGTGCGGCTACCGCTCGAGCCCTGGCGCGGCGCGGGGCCAAGTTAGCCCTGGCGGCCCGCTCGAGCGAGCCTTTGGAAACCCTGGTGGGTGAGTTGGGTTCACAAACCGCCTTATCTATCCTTACCGATGTGACCCAGGGGCCGCAGGTGCAGCGCATGGTGGAGGCTACCCTCGAGCACTTCGGGCACGTAGATGCCCTCTTCGCCAACGCTGGGGTTTACATCCCTGGCGAAGTGGCCCAAGGCGACCCCGAGGCCTGGGCCCACCTAATGAATGTCAATGTGGACGGGGTGCTGCGCTCGGTAAGGGCGGTGCTGCCCTACCTGCTGGCCCAGGGCCAGGGAGATATCGTGGTGAACAGCAGCGTTTCCGGCCACCAGGCCATCCACTGGGAGCCGGTCTATAGTGCCTCCAAACACGCGCTGCAAGCCTTCGTGCATGGCCTGCGCCGCCAGAGGGTGGGCAAAGGCGGGCGGGTGGGGGCCATCGCGCCGGGGGCGGTGCGTGACAAGATCTGG
>JADMIM010000216.1 GCA_015478585.1 Thermaceae bacterium
ACCACACGAATTAACCAGTAAGGAGCGCGCCGACCTGGCAGCAATGCAAACGCGGTGTCCCCCATTGCGACGGCGTACCGCTTGGCGCAAAGCTTTACCACAATGGTCCGCGAACCGCGCGCGGCCTGGCGTAC
This sequence comes from Thermaceae bacterium, assembly GCA_015478585.1. GTDB lineage: Bacteria > Deinococcota > Deinococci > Deinococcales > Thermaceae > Meiothermus. The sequence continues at coordinate 135 of JADMIM010000216.1, forward strand.
TATGGTGGGCAAGTCGAGATGGACCAGAGCCGACGCGGCCCACACGTTGTAGCCTTTGGGCATTGGATGCTATATTACTTACCACTTACCGACCCCACGTCCACCACGTCCACGACGTCACCTGGTGGGATCGTCAGCCAACGACCAAGGACCGCCGAAATGCTGGACGTCTCTGAGATAGCTAACCCCAAGGATGGGCCACCGGGCGCCGCATACAAGGCTCTGGAACGTGGAGCCTGGGCTGAGGCGGCAGACCAATTCCGCGCCGCACTTACCACGCAGGAAACGGCCCTGCCGCCCGAAGCCCGGGAAGTTCTCGAAAGCCTCCTCCAGGGTATCCGCCAGGCTCTAGGGGAAGGTGATAACCTGGTCGGCGTCTACCTGCGCGGCTCGCTTGTCACTGGCGATTTCGAGCCCGCCGCCAGCGACATCGACTTCTTCGCCGTAACTGAGCACCCCGTCTCCTCCTTGGAGTTCAGGGCCCTCGCCGCCCTCCACGCTCGCCTCTCCGCTCTCCCGACCAGGTGGGGCCACGAGCTTGAGGGGACCTACGTCGACCGCGCCTCCGCCCGCCGCTACCAGCCATGCGAACGTCACCCCACCATCGGCCGGGGCGGAACCCTGGAGTGGACCGAGCACGGCCGCAACTGGCTGCTCGAACGCTGGACCGTCCGTGAGCAAGGCATCCCCCTCCTCGGTCCCGATCCCAAAACCTTGATCAACCCCGTATCCCCGGACGAAAAGAGGGCCGCTGTGCGCGCCCGTCTCAAAGACTGGGCAGCCTGGGCAAACGACCTCGAGGACCCCGAGTGGCAGGCCCACCGCGGCCACAAGGCCTACGTCGTGGAGACCATGTGCCGCGCCCTCTACACCCTCCAGACCGGCGAGCTACCGGGCAAGCCCCAGGCCGTCGAGTGGGCTCTGCAAAACCTCCCAGAGCCCTGGCGCGCAACCGTAGAGCGCTCAAAATCCTGGCACAACGACCCCGCTCCCGACCCGTCCCTCATCCCTGAGGTAAGGGCTTTCGTTCTCTGGGTCGTCTCGCCGGCCTAGCCTTTGACTGCTGCGCGTGCCTACCTTATATGTTGGGGCCTTCTCCTAATAAGTCTCCCAGTAGGTCGCGGAGGGTCGTGAAATAGTAAGCCATCTTGTTGTTCATCGCGTCCCAGGTCGGACGACTCTGGTACTTGCGAGTGAGCTTGCGGGCTTCTTGCATC
>JADMIM010000133.1 GCA_015478585.1 Thermaceae bacterium
TCTCCACCTCGCGCTCGGTCAGCGCGTCAGGGTCCACTTCCCGCCGGGCCAGCACTGCAAAGCGGTCCATAACCCTGGTTGTTAGCGCGAGAGCGAGCGATGACTCTCCGTCGCGGGCAGCACGGGCGGGGTCGACGTGAGATTCTTATTCCTACCCAGGCGCTGATACTGCGCCTCCGTATTGAGCTGCAGGAGAGTGATCCACTTGTCTGGCGCGAGATCGAAGTGCCGGGCGACTACACCTTCTGGGATCTCCACGTCGCTATCCAGGACGCGATGGGCTGGCTCGACTACCACCTGCACCGCTTCACGATACCACACCCACGTACCAAGCAGGAGCGTGTGTTCGGCATCCACAACCTGAGCCAGGACTGCGACGACCCGCCAGGCTGGGCGTACCAGATCGCCTCGATGTTCACGCTCCGCAACGACACAGCCCTCTATTTGTATGACTTTGGAGATGACTGGCAACATACGGTGCGACTGGTTGATGCCATGCGTCGCGACTTCAAGCTCCACTATCCACGCTGTGTAGGGGGTGAGCGGGCCTGCCCGCCGGAGGACTGCGGTGGTATCCATGCCTTTGGCGCGATAGTTGCTGGCCTGGCGGCGAGGAAACTCGACAAGGAGACTAGGGCCTGGCTGCCAAGGGGCTACGACCCGGCTCGCTTCGAACCTTCCGCGGTCCGCTTCAGCGACCCGGCCCGCCGGCTGGCGTACAGTTGGTATGGCGACGCTGAGGCCGGGGATGACCCGTTCGGGGAGCTGTTTGGGGAGTAGGACATAGGACAATGTGGGGCTGGGATCTGTCCTGCCAGCTGTTGGCTCTTGCTGTTGGCTCTTGTCCAAACGCCAAAGGGGCCGGAACAAAGCATCTTTCGCACCCGAAAGATACAGGATCGCCGGATCTCTTCGAGTGCAAGCATCTGGCCGGTAAGCTGCATAGAGCCTGGTTTTGGCCTCCGGGCTGCCGCAGCCGAGTTTTTCAACGGGCTGCACTGGTCTTGGCACTCACAGCTTGTGCAGTTTGCTATCGGATGTTGGGATCTTGGGCTGAGGTACAAACAAGAGAGGACAGAACATGACCAAGCGGACCAAGCGGACCAAGCCGACCAAGCGGACAACCCCGCAATCAAACTCACGCAATCAATCAAAGCAACAACCCCAAGGCCGACCCCAAGGCCGGCCTCAGTGGCAGCCGATAGAGCGGCTGACGTTGATTGCCCGGCACATAGACGGGATGCTGGCAGAAGCCATCGAGCATTACGAGACGCTGCAAGAGGCTCGGCCCAAACCATGGGTGCTTGATAACTACACAGTGGGAAGGGTGGTAGAGGTCTTCACTGCCCAACGAGATGACCTGTCCCTATTCGATGAGCAGTTGCGCCGGTGGGCCAGTGGGGAAAGTGGGGAAGCCGGAAACCTGACGAGCGCACAACGCATGGAAGTGGAGCGCCTGGGAGGTCAGATGGTCAGGCTGCATGAGGTGATTGCGGCCATCTTGCGCCTGGCCGATGAATTGAAAGAGGGCACTATCGAAAAGCAGTTGGCGACAAGCGACCTTGAGTTAGGGATCGAGGCGCTGCTGAAAGGGTGGCCCACCGAGCTGTAATCCTCTCCTCAGGATACGTCCCGACGAGGCTCCAATGGGTGCTCAGAAGCACCTGCCTCATCGGGCCCCGACCTATAGTCCTGCCGCCGCATCGCCCGTTGGCAGGGCCATAGGGTCGGGGCCATCGCGCTACTGGGCGGCGTTCCACAACCGCCACCGCCACCGCCTGCACGGGGTGCGCTAGGTGGCCGGCCAACCCCCGTATTGGGGAAATATGAGTACACCAGATATCAGCCATGAAGAAACAGAACATACCGAACAAACTCCAGGTTTGGATTGACGCTCGACAGAAGTATCATCTGAGCCATGCCCAAATTCAAATGGCCCGGGAGTTGGGCCTGAATCCACGACACTTCGGGAAGTTGGCGAACCAGCATCAGGAAACGTGGAAAGCCCCTCTGCCCCAGTTCATTGAGGCGCTCTACTCCAAGCAGTTCGGGAGAACTGCACCCGACAAAGTGGTGTCTATCGAAGAAAGCAGCAAGGAACTTGAGCGCAAGAAGGTAGCACGGCAACAGAGAAAACAGCAGCCTCCGGAATCGCCTCAGGAATCAATGACCGACCCCCTACAAGCAGAGCCCGACTGAGAATGGCCTTATGAGACCTTATGGGAAGCGAAGGGAGCATGAGCAACACGGTCAGCAGCAATAAGGTCAGTAGCAACACGGTCGGTGTGCCCCTGACCACCCTCGAGGCGGTTCTGGAGCGCATCACCTATGCCAACGAGGAAACCGGCTACACCATTGCCCGCGTCGCGACCGCCAGGGGCAGTAACAGTAACAGTAACAGTAACAGTAACACTGACCTGTTGACCGTCGTCGGGAGCTTGCTGGGTGCCCAGCCGGGCGAGAGCTTGCGTATGCAGGGCCTGTGGAAGAGCCACCCCCAGTATGGCCGTCAATTCGAAGTCCACTCCTACACCACTGTCCTCCCAGCTACTATTCAGGGCATCCGCCGCTACCTTGGCTCCGGTCTGATCAAGGGGATCGGCCCCAGGATGGCCGAGCGCATTGTGGCCCACTTTGACCTGGACACCCTGCGTGTTATCGAGGAGGAGCCACAGCGCCTGATCGAGGTACCCGGCCTCGGCCCCAAGCGCACGGCCATGATCGGCATAGCGTGGGAGGAGCAGAAGGCTATCAAGGAGGTGATGCTCTTCTTGCAGGGGGTGGGCGTCTCGACCTCCCTCGCCGTACGCATCTACAAGACCTACAAGGACGCGGCCATCTCCATCGTCAAGAACGAACCGTATCGCCTGGCCTCTGACGTCTGGGGCATCGGTTTCAAGACGGCAGATAAGATCGCGCAGAGCATGGGCATCCCCCACGACAGCCCAGAGCGCGTGAAGGCTGGGTTGCAGTTTACCCTCTCGGCAGCGAGCGAAGACGGGCACTGCTACTTGCCCCAGGAGGAGTTGATCGCCAAAGCGACTGAGATCCTGGGCGTGGACGCGGCATTGGCCGAGGCGTGCCTGGAGGAGTTGGTGCGCGATGAGGGTGTCATGGCGGAGATCCTGCCCACCCTGCCCACCCTGCCCACCGCTGGCGGCCAGACCGGCCAGACCGGCAAGATCGTAGCCGTCTACCTTGTGCCATTCTACAGGGCTGAGGTGTCGCTGGCGAATGGGCTGCTTCGCCTGCTGCGCGCACCCAGCGACCTGGAGCGGCTGCCCCTCTTCAGCTCTGTCGACTGGGAGGCTGCCTTCGAGTGGCTGCACAAGAAGACTGGCAGCACCCTGGCTCCCGAGCAGGTAGAGGCCGTTCGGCTGGCACTTACCGAGAAGGTAGCCGTGCTCACCGGTGGCCCCGGCTGTGGCAAGAGCTTCACCGTCCGTTCCATCGTGGCTCTTGCCAGAGCCAAACGCGCCCACATCATCCTGGCCGCACCCACCGGACGAGCGGCCAAGCGACTGGAGGAGTTGGCCGGTTTACAGGCCAGCACCCTGCATCGTCTGCTGGGGCTGCGTCCGGGCGGGGATGCGGCGTATGATCGTGACCACCCACTCGATGCCGACCTGATCGTAGTCGATGAGGCGAGCATGCTGGATGTGCTGCTGGCCAATACCCTCATCAAGGCGATCCCACCCGGCGCGCACCTGCTGCTGGTCGGGGACGTGGACCAGCTGCCCAGTGTCGGGGCTGGAGAGGTGCTGCGAGACGTAATCGGCTCGGGCGTCATCCCGTCGGTTCGTCTGACGCACATATTTCGTCAGGCCCAGCAGAGCGGCGTGGTGACCAATGCCCACCGCATAAACGCCGGTCAGATGCCCCAGACCAAGGGCCTGGACGACTTCTTCTTCTTCGCGGAGGAGGACCCAGAGCGGGTAGCCGAGCTAACGGTCGATATCGTAGCCAACCGCCTGCCCCGCCGGTTCGGCCTCGATGCTCGCCGCGATGTGCAGGTGCTGTGCCCGATGCATCGGGGGCCGGCAGGAGCTGGCGTGCTCAACGAGCGGCTGCAAGAGGCGCTGACGCCGTCCCGCCCCGACCTCCCCGAGCGGCGCTATGGTGGGAGGGTCTACCGGGTCGGGGACAAGGTGACACAGATCCGCAACAACTACGACAAAGAGGTCTTCAACGGCGCCGTGGGTGTCGTCACGAGCCTCTCGCTCGAGGACCAGGAGCTGAGGGTGCGCATGGACGAAGGGGAGGAGAGGGAGGTGGTGTACGGCTTCGACGAACTGGACGAGTTGACACATGCGTACGCCATGAGCATCCACCGCTCTCAGGGTTCGGAGTATCCGTGTATCGTGGCGGCGCTAACCACGAGTGCCTGGGTGATGCTGCAGCGCAACCTGCTCTATACAGCGGTGACGCGAGCAAAACGGATCGTGGTGTTGGTGGGGAGCAAGCGAGCGCTGTGGAAGGCGGTGCGGACGGAGGGCGGGGGGCGGAGGTATGCGGCCCTGGCGGAGCGGCTACAGGGGTTGCAGCGGTCCACGAGAGGTGCAAGTGTACTATCATGAGCACGCAGACGCAGACCATTATGGACGGGGATCTGCTGATAGCTGGCCTGGTAGATGCCCGAGTACGGTCACCCATCTTCGCAGCTTGTAGCATGTATATCAAGGAAGCGCTCCAGCATGTCCCGCTTTCCTTTCGTTTCGTGGCGTCCCCCGGTGGCCCCCAGCACCACAGCATTTTCGCTCTCCTTGGTGGAAACTAGTTGTGTAAATAGAACAAATATGCTATACAGAGAAAGATGAGGGGCACACAATGACGCCCACAATCCACCAGAGGGCTCTACTTATATGGCGACCAACAAGAAAACCGGGGGCCCAACCGGCCAACCTCCCGGTACTCCCGCCACTCCCGCTACTCGCGCCACGACCCCAAGTAAGGGGAATACCCCTTCACGACCCCCACGGTCTCCACGGTCCCCACGGGCACAGAGGGCATCAAGCAGTGGACCATCATGGGAAGCGTCGGCCGCCGGACGCTCCGTGCTGATCGTCGAGTCGCCTGCCAAGGCCAAGACTATCGCCAGGTACCTCGGGTCCGGCTTCGTCGTCGAAGCCTCCTTCGGACATGTCCGCGATCTGCCCAAGTCCGAACTGGGCGTGGACGTGGACCACGCTTTCGCACCAAAGTACGAGGTGCCACCCGACAAGTCGGCCAGGGTAAAGAGGCTCAAAGAGCTTGTAAAAGCAGCCACCTCCGTCTACCTGGCCACCGACCCCGATCGGGAGGGGGAGGCCATAGCATGGCATGTGCAGCAGGTCACGGGCGCTGGACGCGGTGGGCAGCCGGTTTACCGAGTGGAGTTCCACGAGATCACACAGGGTGCAGTCCAGCACGCCGTCCAACACCCACGCTCGATCAACACCCACCTGGTGGACGCCCAGCAAGCCCGCCGGGTGCTAGACCGGCTCGTAGGCTACAAGATATCGCCCCTCCTATGGGAGAAGGTGGGGCGCGGGCTGTCGGCAGGGAGGGTGCAGAGCGTCGCTGTGCGCCTGGTGGTAGAGCGGGAGCGGGAGATTGTGGCCTTCGTGCCGCAGGAGTACTGGTCTATAGAGGCTGACCTCTCCAAGCGCCCCCGAGGGAAGCCCGGGTACGCCTTCCATGCTCAGCTCGTGGCGGTAGGTGGTAAGAAGATAGACCTCAAGACGGGGCAGCAGGCCAACAGCATAGTGTCGGCCTTGCAGGGAGCCGAGTACCAAGTGGAGCGAGTGACCACCAAAGAGGTGCAGCGACGCCCATCTCCACCCTTCATCACATCAAGCCTGCAGCAGGAGGCATCGCGCAAACTCGGTATGCCAGCCAAGAAGACGATGCAGGTAGCCCAGAACCTGTACGAGGGGGTTGAGCCATTTGGCGGCCTCATCACCTACATGCGCACCGACTCCACTAACGTAGCGGCTGAGGCGCAGGCGGCAGCTCGCAAGGTGATCTCCGGCAGGTTCGGGGGACAGTACGTGCCCGCTTCCCCGCCGGTGTACCAAAAGAAGGTGGCGGGGGCGCAGGAGGCCCACGAGGCGATCCGCCCTACCCACCCAGAGCGCGATCCCGAGTCGCTATCGGGGAAGCTCGACCGAGACCAACTTAGGCTCTACACCCTGATCTGGCGGCGCTTCATAGCCTCGCAGATGGCAAACGCAGTGCTCGACCAGACATCAGTCGATATTGGGGCCGGGCCTGCTGGGTCAGCTGGGGCGTTGGGGACAGCGGCGCCAAGGCCGTACACATTCCGAGCCTCGGGCTCAGTGATCAAGTTCCAGGGGTTCCTTGCTGTGTACCGGGAGGGGCGGGACGCTGGGGACCCGGACGATGACCTGGATAAGAACGCCTTGCCGCAACTCGAGAAGGGGGAGGGGGTGGACCTCATAAAGCTGTGGCCCGAGCAGCACTTCACCCAGCCCCCACCTCGCTACACCGAGCCCACCCTGGTGAAGGCGTTGGAGGAGAAGGGGATCGGACGCCCCTCCACCTATGCATCCATCCTGTCAACCATACAGGAGCGCGAATACGTGGAGATGAAGGACAAGAAGTTTCAGTCGACTTCTCTGGGGGAGACGGTGAACGACCTGCTGGTAGCTCGGTTCCCGCGTATCTTGGACGTGGGATTCACCGCGGCGATGGAGGGGGAGCTGGATGAGGTCGCCGATGGGAAGAGGGCTTGGCTACCGGTGGTGGCAGGCTTCTACGATCCTCTAGTGCAGGCCCTGGAGGAGGCGAGGCAGAGCGTGGGGAGAGTGCAGGTGCAGGTGCAGGAGCGGGGGAAGGGACCAGGGCAGGGGCAGGGGCGGGTGCAGTTGGTGGATATGACCGGAACCGGAACCGGAACCGGTAAGCCCATTAAGCCAGCCTCTCAGCCGAAGCCTCAGCCGACGGGGGAAGAGTGTCCTCAGTGCGGCAGCCCCATGGTGGTGCGGCAGGGGCCGT
>JADMIM010000134.1 GCA_015478585.1 Thermaceae bacterium
CTTCAGGGCACAAGGACGCTCTTTTCAATCCTTCTGCATAACTGCAAGTTCTCAGAATACTATCTTTGTGAAGCCGGTATAAAGTCTCGAGCCCGCCCCCGAGTGTCCTCCGGGGGTTTTTTATCGTGATTTTCTGTAAGCCCACCGAGTCGCCATTTTTCATCCTCGGTTTTATCCCGGCGTGGTGGGGTACAAGGCCGCGATTGCCCGGCTCACCGCCCGCTTTTGCACCAGGCCCTGGCCAGGTGCAGCAATCTACCGCTAATCCTGATAAGGGTATACCTCTTGCTCCAGGCTTTTGGCCCGTAGGCGATCCCAGGGCAGCTCGTCGAGCGGGAAATAGCGGTCGGCCTGCTGGGCCAGCCGGTAGGAGGAGAGCATCTGAAAGGTAGTGTTTTCGGCGTGTTTGCCCATATCCTGAATTACCTTGAGCACCTCGGCAAAGTCGCCGTCACCCGAAACCAGCACCGCCACATCGTAGGCATCGGCGTAGGCCAGTTTGAGCATATCAATGGCAATCTGGATGTCTACTCCCTTTTCTATAAAGCCCTCACCCCTGCGCTCGAGCCGCCCCAGCCGCACCGTCACATAAGGCACGCGCTTGAGATAGTTGAGAAAACTCTGGTGGGCCTTGGCTGCCGGGTCTTCGCTGGGCAGCGGGGCATTGTAGTAATAGGCCCGCAGCAGGCTGCGTTCATGGGTCAAAGCATCGACAAATTGCACGAAATCCAGGCGATAGTCTGTACCCAGGGCAGAAACCAGCCCTTTATACAGGTTGCTTCCATCAATAAAAATAGCTACCCTGTCCATATCTACATACTAAGGGCCGCCCTGTATAGAGATAGTATTATCTCGTAAGTTTCGTCTGGAGCGGTTTTCATCAGGGTTGGCGGTGGTACCGGTATTAGACCCGGTTTCGCAGCGCCTGCAAAAACCGTTTTTGCAACTCTGGAACCACCCTCAGGCGATTTCCCTGCTGGTGTCTTACCCGGCCTGGCCCCCGCACCCCACGCCCAGCGAGTATCCGGGCGACTTCCTCCAGGGCCAGGGCAAACTCTGCGGTGGGGCGATGAAAAGTCTCGCGGCGGAGTTTACCCAGGGCATCAAAGTATTCCACCCTCACCACCACCCGCCCCGCCTCGAGGCTAAAAATCACCTGATCCAGCCGCGCTTCCACGGGTTCTACGATACCTTCGCGCGAGGTGCTGCAGCGTAGGATGGAAACCATGAAACGGGTTTCCACCTTTTCGCTGGTCGCCCGCGACGCGGATACCGGCGACTTGGGTATCGCGGTTGCCAGCAAGTTTCTGGCTGTGGGCTTTGTGGTGCCCTGGGCCAAGGCCGGGGTGGGTGCGCTGGCAACCCAGTCTTATGCCAACCCCGATTTTGGCCCCAGAGGACTAGCCCTAATGGAGTCTGGAGCTGGCCCCGAGGATATTCTGGCAATCTTCGCCAGGAGTGACCTCGAGCTATCCAAGCGGCAGTTCGGCTACGTGCTGGCCGATGGCCAAAGCCTCAGCTACACCGGTCAGGACTGCCACCCTTGGGCTGGAGGCAAGTTTGGGCCCAACTATGCCGCGCAGGGCAACCTACTAAGCGGGCCAGAAGTAGTCGCAGCCCTCGAGCAAGCTTTTCTGACCCGCAGCGATTTGGCATTCCCAGAGCGTTTATTAGCCGCACTGACTGCCGCCGACCAGGCTGGGGGTGACAAGCGCGGCAGACAGTCGGCAGCGCTTTTGGTCGTGGGTGAGGGCAAAGGCTATGGGGGCATGGAGCGCTGGATAGACCTGCGGGTAGACGACCATCCCACCCCGCTAGGAGAACTCCAGCGACTGCTGGGAATTCACCGGCTGCTGTTTGGAGCAGAACCCAGCCGCCCCTTGACCAGCGCGGAAATCACCTGGCTCCAGACGGTTTTGCAACAGCAGGGCTACCCCGGAGAAGCCAGCGGGCAGTGGAACCCCGCCACCGAAACCGCCCTGCTGGCCCTGCTGGGAACAGAAAACCTGGAAGAGCGCTATAGCGGTGGCCCGGCCTTAGACGAGACCACCCTGGCCTACTTGAAAGACAAGTTCACCCTCTCGAGGCAGCCCTCATGAGCGTGCTGGGCGCGGGCGGGGTGGTGATAAGTTCAGAGGGCCAAGTCCTGCTGATTCGAGACCGGCAGGGCTTTTGGGTCTTTCCCAAGGGCCACCTAGACCAGGGGGAGAACCTCCAGCAAACTGCCTTGCGCGAGGTCGAAGAAGAGACCGGGATACAAGGAAAAATTATCGGCCAACTCTCCCCCACCCATTATTCCAACAACAAGGGTGTAGCCCGCGAGATTCACTGGTTTTTGATGCGTGGCGAAGGTGAGGTGCGGCTCGAGCGAGGTCTGAACGGGGCGGGGTTTTTCCCGCTCGAGGAAGCCCGGCGCATCCTGGCCTTTCCCGACGATTTAGCCCTATTAGACGAAGCAACCCAAGCCCTCAGAAAGGCCCACAGCGCAAAGCCCTAGCCTATAGCAAGTTGCGTTCTGGACAGTATTTCTCGATATGGCAATTATGCCGTCCTGGTATAGCTTTCTGGCCCTTTGTATTTAGCTTTTAGCGCCTTGTCTTTTGCGGTTGCCTTCAGCTTTCGGCCTTTAGCGTTAGGACGTTTGGCTCTCTGCCCTCTGCGCATGGCGAGCTTCCTACTTTTGGCTTTTGCTCATTGCTCATCGCTTCCAAAGCGTTAGGATAAGCAGAATATGGCTGTTTACCGCTTGGATACCCTCGAGCCACAAATCCATCCCTCGGCTTTTATTGCCCCCAGTGCCATCATCGTGGGACAGGCCGAAATTGCCGCCAATGCCTCGGTGTGGTTTGGCGCGGTGGTGCGCTCGGATACCGAGCGGGTGGTTATTGGGCCAGGAAGCAACGTGCAAGACGGGGCCATTCTGCACGCCGACCCCGGCGATCCCTGCATCTTGGGGCCAAACGTGACCATCGGCCACCGGGCCGTCGTGCACGGGGCTATCGTAGCCGAGGGAGCCCTTATTGGTATCGGGGCCGTGGTGCTCAACCGGGCCAAAATTGGCAAAAACGCGGTGGTGGGCGCGGGGGCAGTGGTTCCACCGGAGATGGAAATCCCCGAGGGGATGCTGGCTATCGGTATCCCGGCCAAGGTGCGGGGGCCTGTAGACTCCGCAGGCAATGCCCCGCGCTACATTGAGCTTTCCCGGCATTACCTGGCCCACCTGGCTCCCATCGCCCCCATTGGCCGCTATCAGGTCACCCTGCGGGGTCAGGATGCGCTCAATCCTTTTAGCGACCTGCACCTTCAGCTCAAACGCGGCGAACCTGAAGCCCTGAATGCCCTCAAAGCCGTTGCCGAAGGGCGCATCGGCGATGCCCTGGCCCAAGCCCTGCACGAGTTGGTACGCGAGGGGCTGATTCGGGCGATTTGAGGCAGACCCCTCCAGCCCTGACGTATAGCCCCGGAGGGCCTTGGTTTTGCAGGCTCGAGTTCAGTCTTCGACCCACTCCCCGCCCTGCATCAGGGCTTCGGAGCTGCCCTGGGCGGTAATGCCGTCAACATCTACTTGCCCCGAGCCAATCATCCAGTCTACGTGGATCAGGCTGTCGTTATAGCCCCTGGCGGCCCGCCCGGCAGGGTCGAGTTGCTCGAATCCCCCTAAGTTCTCACTGTAAGCGCGACCTAGCGCGATATGGCTGGCCGCATTTTCGTCGAAAAGGGTGTTGTAGAACAGCAGCCCGGTCTGGGAAACCGGCGAGCTATGCGGCACCAAGGCCACCTCCCCCAAGTAGCGGCTGCCCGCGTCGGTCTGGAGAAGCTTTTCCAGCACTTCCTGGCCTTGGCTGGCAGTGGCTTCAACCACCTGACCACCCGCGAAACGCACCCGAATGCCCTCGAGCACCTGTCCGCGCAAGCTCAGGGGCTTGGTCGCACTCACTACGCCCTCCACCCGCTCGCGGTGGGGCATGGTGAAGACCTCCTCGGTGGGAATGTTGGGCACGCACCAGACCCCGTTTTTGGCCTGGCCCCTGGCCCCACCCCAGAGGTGTCCATCGGCCAGTCCCACCCGCAAATCGGTGCCCGGCCCGCGAAAATGCAGCGCCGCATAGCGCTTGTGGTTGAGGAAGCGCATACGCTGCTCGAGCACCTCACAGTGGGCTTTCCAGGCTGCAACTGGGTCGGGCGAATCTATCCTCGAGGTCTTGAAGATAGCTTGCCATAGCTTGTTTACCGCCACGTCTTCAGGGTCATGGGGAAACACCAGCTTGGCCCACTCCGGCGAGGCATGAGAGATGATGCTCCAGTTGACCGCAAAACTCGAAATCAGCTCACTCACTCGTCTTCCAGCCGCCCCCATGACCTTGCTGTAGGTGGCGACCTTCTCCGGGTCAATGTCTTTGAGCAAAGCCGGATTGCCCCCGTAAATCGCCATTCGGGCCGCGCCCTCCTCGATGGCTCGAGCCATGCCGTCTATGCGCCACTGCGGGGCGTATTCCAGGCTTTCCCTCGAGCCGTACTGGAAATAGGCCAGGGTGTTGACCTCGTCGCCGTACATCACCGCTACGTGCTTGGCTCCGGCCTTGTAGGCTTCGACCACGAATTTTCGTACCAAGAGCGCCTCGTTGATGTTGGCGGTGAGCAACACCTCCTGGTTTGGCTGGAGGTTGAGGCCAACTTTTACCGCAACCTCGGCTAGTTTTTGCAACTTTGCCTCGAAGTTTTCCACCTGAATACTTTACCCGAACCTTGACGTGGGCGGTTGGCGGGCGCTACCCTTTAAGCCATGCATCCGCGCACGCCCCGCAGCTACAAATGGCATCACCAAAAATGGTGGTCGGGCTTCGCCGCTAGACGCTGAACGCCAAACGCTAAAGACTCGGGGCTTTGGCCTCGAGTTTTTTCTTCCGACCTTCGACCAACCGCAAGCAGAACCCGCTGACCTTTGACGGAGGAACCCATGAACCTGCCTGATTATCCCTTGCCCGACTCCAGGGGCCGCTTCGGCGACTTTGGTGGGCGGTACGTCCCCGAGACCCTAATCCCTGCGCTGGACGAGCTGAGCGCAGCCTACCAGCACTACAAGCACGATAAGGATTTCCTAGACGAATACGACTACTACCTGCGCGAGTACGTGGGCCGTCCCTCACCCTTGTACCTGGCCGAAAACCTCACCCGGCACTTTGGCGGGGCCAAAATCTACCTCAAGCGCGAAGACTTAAACCACACCGGGGCCCACAAGATCAACAACACCCTGGGCCAGGCTCTGCTCTGCAAACGCATGGGCAAAAAACGGGTCATCGCCGAGACCGGCGCAGGCCAGCACGGGGTTTCGGTGGCTACCGTAACCTCGCTGATGGGGCTGGAGTGTGTGGTTTATCAGGGCGCGGAGGATGTACGCCGCCAGTCGCTCAACGTTTTCAGGATGAAGCTGCTGGGGGCCGAGGTGCGCCCGGTGGAGAGCGGAACCAAAACCCTCAAAGATGCCACCAACGAGGCCATCCGCGACTGGGTGACCAACGTGCGCGACAGCTTTTACATCATCGGCTCGGTGGTCGGGCCGCACCCCTACCCGGCCATGGCTCGAGACTTCCAGAGCATCGTGGGGGAGGAGATTAAGTGGCAACTCAAAAAGCACGTTGGGAACGAGTTTCCTGATGCCATACTGGCCTGCGTGGGGGGTGGCAGCAATGCGATTGGGGTCTTCGCCCCCTTTGCGTATCTGCCGCAAAACCAGCGCCCCCGCCTGATTGGGGTCGAAGCCGCCGGGCACGGCATCCGCTCGGGAATGCACTCCGCCAGCATCAGTGCGGGCCGCAAAGGCGTGTTGCACGGCAGCAAAATGTTCCTGCTCTACGACCACGACGGCCAGATTCAGCCCGCCCACTCGGTTTCGGCGGGCCTGGACTACCCCGGCGTGGGGCCGGAGCACAGCTACTATGCCGAGGCGGGCCTTGCCGAATATGTCTCGATAGACGACGACGAGGCCCTCGAGGGCTTTCAGCTTATCTCGCGTCTGGAAGGGATTCTGCCCGCCCTGGAAAGCGCCCATGCCATCGCCTACGCCGCCAAGTTGGCCCCGGAGATGTCGCCGGAACAGGTTATCGTCATCAACCTCTCAGGGCGCGGCGATAAGGACGTGGTGGAAGTGATGCGCCTTCTCGAGGAGAAGCGGAATTTGCTGGGAATGCAACCTCGAGAGTTGGCCGGGGTGGGCCATGATTAAGGTCAAAAGGTTAAAAGGCAGAAAGGGTAAAAGTGGGGCCACGACTTCGGCTCTTGCAGTTGCTTTTCACCTTTTCACCTTTTCACCTTTTCACCTCGTTTTTGGGGGTCGCCCATGACCACTCGAGAGGCGTTCGCCAAAGCCAAATCCGAAGGCCGGGCCGCACTCATCCCCTACGTGATGGCCGGGTATCCCAGCCGGGGCGGGGACTTGGAGACAGTGAAGCAAGTGCTTCCGTATGCGGATTTGCTCGAGGTCGGGTTGCCATATTCTGACCCTTTGGGCGACGGCCCAGTAATTCAGCGAGCCTCCGAGCAAGCGCTGCGGCAGGGAATGAAGGTCGCACAGGTGGTCGAGTTTGTGCGGCAGATTCGTAGTCTGACCGACCAGCCGCTGTTCGTGATGACCTACATCAACCCCATCCTGGCCCTTGGCCCCGAGCAATTTTTCACCGACTTCAAGGAGGCTGGGGCAAACGGCTTAATTCTGCCCGACCTGCCCCCCGACGAAGACCCCGAGTTGGTGAAGCTGGCTTGGGAGACGGGCCTCGAGACTACCTTCCTGCTGGCCCCGACCTCCACCGAAGACCGCATCCGCACCGTCGCGCCACAGTGTACGGGCTTCGTTTACACGGTTTCGGTGACGGGGGTAACAGGAGCCAGAAACCGCCTGCCCGATGGCCTACCGGAGCTGGTTGGACACATCAAGGGGCACACCGATGCTCCGGTGGCTATCGGCTTCGGCATCTCCAACGCCGAGACCG
>JADMIM010000135.1 GCA_015478585.1 Thermaceae bacterium
GGGTCAGCCTGGTCACGCGGCGCGAGGATTACGCCAAGTTCGAGGAGGCCTTTTTCAAGTTCTGGCAGACCTTGGGCCTCGAGCGTTTTCCCAGCGAACTGCTCAACCAGACCACCCTTCCGCCTAAAAAAGAGCAGAAGGCCAAGCCCGGCGAGGTCGGGCGCGAACCCAAGTCGGGGAGTGCAAAATCCGAAGGCCCGCCGCAGCCTATTATTGACCGGGCCCTGACCTTCAGCGCCGAGGAAGTCTTGAAGCAAAAGCGCTTCGACCAGATGAGTGAGAGCGAACTCGAGGCCGCCCGCCGATTGCTGTACCGCTTCGTCTGGAATCCGCCACAGCGCCGTACCCGCCGCCTCAAAAGTGGGGGAGATGAGCGCCTCGACCTGCGCCGCAGCTTCCGGGCCTCGCTCAAACATCAGGGCGAACTCCTAGACTTGGCATTCCGTTCGCGTAAGACCAAACCTAGAGCGATTGTGGCGATTGCCGATGTCTCCGGCTCGATGGAGCGCTACGCCCGGATGCTGCTGCACTTTTTGCACGCCTTTGCTCTCGAGCAAAACCGCCTAGGAGCCCGCAATGTCGAGAGCTTCGTCTTTGGTACACGCCTGACCCGCATCACCCGCAACCTCAAGAAGCGCAGCGTGGATGCAGCGTTGAGCGAGGTAGGCCAGGGCGTGAAGGACTGGTCGGGTGGAACCCGCATCGGCGAGAGCCTGCATGCCTTCAACCGCACCTGGGCCAAGCGGGTGCTGGGGCGCGGCAGCATCGTGATGGTGATTTCCGACGGCTGGGATCAGGGCCACCCCGAACTTCTGGCCTTCGAGATGGAGCGGCTGCAAAAGTCTTGCCACCGCCTGATCTGGCTCAACCCGCTGTTGGGCACTCCCGGCTACCAACCGCTCACGCGCGGCCTGGTGGCGGCGATGCCCTTTATTGACGATTTCCTGCCGGTCTACAACCTGGCAAGTTTGGAACAGCTCGTGCAGACGCTGGGAAATCTAGAGCGCCGTTCCGCCGGTTATCTCTAGAAAATCTCGAGCACTATAGATATACTATATCTCACATGAAGACTCGAGGCTGGGCGGTTGTGGGGCTGGCCTTGGGCCTGCTGATGGTGCAGGCGCAAACCAGTCAGGTGGCCCCCTTCCCAGAAAACTACGCCAAGAACCTGGTTTTATACGGAATGGGAGACCGCTCCGATGGTAAGTCGCGCAACTTCTACATCAGCCCGCAGGCCATAGAGGCTATCCAGAAGGGCCTCGAGCTGCCGGTGGGCACGGTGATGGCGATTGAAACCTATAGCGCCAAGCGTGCCCCCGGTGGTGGCTTTGAGAAGGACAAAAGCGGTTTTTTGCTGCGCGACAAACCCGACCACGAGTTGCACGTGATGCTCAAGGTGGCTCCCCAGACTGCCCTCAGCAAAGCCTGGGTTTTTGGGGCCTACGACCCCTCGAGCAGGCTGCCCCAAGCGGGAGTGAACCCTCTCAAGGACTGCCTTTTCTGCCACACCGAAGCCCTCGGCAACGATATGATGTTCAGCTTCAAGGAGTTCAAACAGTTCGCCCTGAGTGGGCAAGTTCAGCGTATAGACTGCCCTCTGCCCGAGCGTCAGCGCTGTCCGCCCCCCTCGGAACACTAACCCAAAGCCGTGAAAACTCCGCTATCGCTCGGCTTTTTCGGCCTGGTGTTCGGCCAGCTCGTAGGCTTTGATAATACGGGCCACTAGAGGGTGGCGCACCACGTCGGATTCACGGAAATATTGCTGCATGATGCCCTGGATGCCTTTGAGGGTGCGCATGGCCTCGACCAGACCACTCTTCTGGGCTTTGGGCAGGTCTATTTGGGTGATGTCGCCGGTGATGACCACTCGAGAGTTGAAGCCCATGCGGGTCAGGAACATCTTCATCTGCTCCGGGGTGGTGTTTTGGGCCTCGTCGAGGATGATAAAAGCATCATTGAGGGTTCTACCGCGCATGAAGGCCAGCGGCGCGACCTCGATGATCCCCGACTGGATGTATTGATCGAAGCGCTCGGCATCTATCATGTCAAAAATCGCGTCGTAGAGAGGACGCAGATAGGGGTCTACCTTGGCCTGGATGTCGCCGGGCAAAAAACCCAGGCGTTCTCCGGCTTCTACCGCAGGCCGGGTGAGGACGATGCGCTTGACTTTTTTAGCTTTGAGAAAAGCCACCGCCATCGCCACCGCCAGATAGGTTTTGCCCGTACCGGCGGGGCCGATGCCAAAGGTGATGTCGTGCGCTGCGATGGCTTCGACGTATTGCTTTTGCCCAGGGGTTTTGGGCTTCAGGCGACCCGGCAGCGAAACCTCGCCGAGGGCCGGTGAGTCGGTTTCGATGGGCAACGACTGTCCGTTTTCTGCGACCAGGATGACTTGCTCGAGGGTTCCCCCGTCAATCTCGGCCCCCTGGCGCACCAGCGTCACCAGGTCGCGCATGACCCGCTCGGCCAGACGCACCTCCTCAGGTGTACCGCTGATCTGGATTTCCTGCCCCCGCACCAACAACTGGGCAGGGAGTAGTTTGCGAAGGTTTTTCAGATGCTTGTCGCCGTGACCCAGCACTGCCAGGGCTTCTTGTGGCGAGCGTAAGGGAACTATCGTCTTGGTTTCCGTGTTTTCCTCCAGTGTCTGCCTCGAGGTTCGTTCAGTATCTGTGCCCAAACCACGCCATTCAGAATAGCACGCGGCTCGGTGGAGAATCTTGGCTCCTGAGGGGATATAACTTGGGGCACGGGGTCAGCTTTGAGCGATGCCGGTGAAGCTGGAGGGGTCTGCCCAGCTTTACGAGCCAGGCGCTCGCGTTTTAACTCTTCCTGGGTTTTGCTAGCTCGAGTCTGTGCTGAAGAAGGTTCATTGGGGTTGAGGAGTGGGGGAGTAGTTGGATTCTTAGATGTGCCACCGATCAGCGGAGCCTTAGCTTGAGGGGCGGCTGGGCGGGGAGGCGGCTGGGGTTGGTTCGCCCTGGGTTGAGGCTGTAGCGGTTTAGCCTGAGGTGGTTGAGTTGGTTCAAGCTGCTTTTGCCCACCCGGACGTTGGCCCGGCAGGGGAATCTGGTCGGGCTCGAAGTCCTGGGGCATTTGCTGGGAGCGCCGCAAAAAACCCTGCACGGCGGGCAAGATGACAAAGATCACCAGAAACAACAGACCTAGAATATCGCCCAGGTTCATGGGCTACCTCGGCTGCTGCCCGCCATCACTGGGACTGCTAGCTTTGCTGATGGACTCTCGCATATCGGTGTCGGCCTCGATGTTTTTGAGCTGGTAGTAGTCCATTACGCCCAGTCGCCCGCTTCTGAGTGCGTCGGCCATGCCCATCGGCACGGCAGCCTGGGCCTCGACTAGCTTTGCCCGCATGGCTTCTACGGCTGCTCGGTTCTCCTGCTCCACTGCCACCGCCATTGCCCGGCGCTCCTCGGCCTTGGCCTGGGCGATTTTCTTGTCGGCCTCGGCTTGGTCGGTGCGTAGTTGGGCTCCGATGTTCTTGCCCACATCTACTTCGGCAATGTCCACCGAGAGAATCTCGAAGGCGGTTCCGGCATCCAGACCTTTGGCCAGCACGGTTTTGGAGATGCGGTCGGGCTGCTCGAGCACCTGCTTGTGGTCGTGGGATTGACCAATCGAGGCTACGATACCCTCGCCCACACGGGCTACGATGGTTTCCTCGCCCGCCCCGCCGACCAGCCGGTCAAGGTTGGCCCGCACGGTGATGCGGGCGGTTGCCAGCAACTGGATGCCGTCTTGGGCCATGCCCGCAATCATGGGGCTGGTAATCACTTTGGGATTGACCGAAAGCCGCACCGCCTCGAGCACGTCGCGCCCGGCCAGGTCAATGGCCGCTGCCCGGTCAAAAGCCAGTTTGATACCGGCCTTCTCGGCGGCGATGAGTGCATCTATCACCCGATCTACGTTGCCTCCGGCCAAGTATTGGGCCTCGAGTTTAGCGGTTTCGACAGGAATCCCGGCTTTAAAAGACTTAATCATGGGGTAGATGATGCGCCCCGGTGGAATCCGGCGAAGGCGCATCCCCATCAGGGAAAACAGCGAGACCCGCACCCCTGAGAAAAAAGCTGTAACCCACAGGTTTACCGGGATTAAGTAGAAAAACAAAAAGATTCCGATGATGATGATGCCAGCTATAAACAGTGTGAAGATGTCCATTTATTTCCTCCTAGAACATTGAGCCTTTACCGCAGAGAACTGTGGCAAGTCGTAGGTCTCAGGTCGCAAGCCAAAGCCTTGTTTTTGACCTGTGACCCGAGACAAGGCTGTTACGGTCAACGAAGCTCTCACGACTGCACCCGGCGCACCACCACTCGAGTGCCCTCGACCTGAATAACCCGAATGCTATCACCCCGACCAATAAAATCGCCCGAGGTCACCACGTCCACCCGGCGCTCGCCAAACTGGGCGGTTCCCGCCGGGCGCAAGTCGGTGAGGGCGGTGCCTACTGCTCCCAATAGGCTCTCGAGTTCGCTGCGGGGTGGGGCAGTCTGGCTGACCGCGCTTTCCAGCACCAGAGCCCTTGCCACGCGGGTGCGCGGCACGAAGCGGAAAATCAGAATCACCCCCACCGCCAGGCCAATAATCGCATACGAGCCCACTTGCAAGGATTCGCTGCCAAAGGTGAAGTAGACCGAAGCGGCAATTAGAGCCAATCCGACGATGCCGGGGATGCCAAACCCCGGTGCGATGAAAATTTCAAAGGCCATCAACATCAAGCCGCCAATTAGCAGCAAGATGCTGAGGGTGCTCGAGAGCCCGGCCAGATACCCGCCCAAAAAATACAACACCAGCGAACTGGCCCCGATAGTGGCGGGGATAAAGGTTCCTGGGGTAAAAAACTCCAGAATCAGCCCCAAAACCCCCACCGCTAGCAAAATCGCCGCGATGGTGGGGTCGGTGAGAAAGCGGGCCAACCGCACCTGTGGCCCCGGTGTGATCTCCTCGGTGGAGAGGTTGTAACCGGCTTTCTCGAGGGCGGCCCGCAAACTGGCGACTTCGGCATCGGCTACCTTCAACTCCACGGCTTTTTTGGCTGAGAGGGTCAGGGGTTCGCCTTTGGCCTTGAGCCCGGCAATCTCGATGTCGGGGTCTACCATGGCCTCGACGATATTGCTGGGGCGGCCCCTGGCCTCGGCTACCGAGCGAAACTTACCGCGCAGGGCCGAGATAATTTTGCGGTCGGCGGCGGTCATGGTGTTGGTGACGGGGGTGATGGTTACGGGCAGGGCGGCTCCAATCTCCGAGCCAGGCAGCATCATGACCTGTTGGGCCGAAAGGGTAATCAAAGCTCCGGCCGAGAAAGCATTCTGCACCACGGCCAGGGTGGGCAGGGGAGAGGCCAGGATACGGTCAGAGATTTTCATGGCCGCATCTACCCGGCCACCGGGGGTATCTATCTGAAAAACCACCCCACTGGCTCCCTCGCGCTCGGCCCTGGACAGCGACTGATCCACGAAAACCGCCAGTGGCCCATCTATCTCCCCCTCGATGGGGATGATATAGGTCTTGGCTGATGTCAGCCCTCCTAGCAACAACAAAGCGAAAATGAGGTTTCTCACTAGGCTTCATCTTAGCAAGCCCTAAGGGGGATGAGTGTAACAGGCTTCTATAGCACGGAATTTATAGGAGTGGGGCTGACCAGAAATTGCGGATGGGCGCTGAAGGTTGGTCATGCGTCGCAGGTGTTATACCGACTTCATATAGAAAATATTGCATTTGCCCATTAGAGCCACAAACCCCCCTACCCCCTTAGTAAGGGGGGCTAAAAGACCTCGCCAAGGTTATGGTCTGAAGCCGGGTCGGTGCTGAATGGGGGGGATTTCTAGGCCATCTCCCTGGCTATAGGCTGAAGACTATTTAGGTGAAGATCATTTTGCACGGGCGAACAATCTGATCGGCGGCAAGGGTCATTGCGGAGTTGGATAGGGCAGCCGAGTCTTTGTCGCTGAGAGTAGCTTTGGGTGTTAGGCGGTTCTCTTTTGACCTATAGCTTTGCCCTAAACTCCGCTACAATTCCACTTGATGAAACTAGGCATCATTGGATTTCCACTCTCACATTCGCTCTCGCCGGTCATGCAGCAAGCGGCCCTGGATGCGGCGGGCCTCGAGGGCTCGTATCGTTTGTTGCCCACCCAGCCGGAGTTTTTGCGGGCCAGGGTGCAGGAGATTCGCCGGGAGTTTGCTGGGGCCAATGTCACCTTGCCCCACAAGGAGGCGATAATCCCTTTTCTGGACGAGCTTTCCGACGAGGCCAGGGCGATTGGGGCGGTCAATACCATCGTCAACCGGGCGGGTTTGCTGGTGGGCCTCAACACCGACGCGCCGGGGTTTTTGAAGAGTCTGGAAGAAGCCAAAATCGCCTATAAGCACAAGCGGGTGTTGTTGCTGGGGGCAGGGGGGGCGGCCAGAGCCATTGCCTACGCGCTCAAAAAAGGTGGGGCCAAAGTGCTAGTACATAACCGTACTGCCGAACGAGCCGAGCGTCTGGCCGAAGAGTTGGGGGTAGGTTTTTTGTCCAACGCGACCCTTTCACATGCCCTCAAGACCTGCGATGTGTTGGTCAATACCACTACCGTGGGCATGAAAAACCCTGCTGCCAGCCCCCTCGAGGCCAACTTGCTGCCCATGCGGGGGGCGGTGGTGGATATCGTGTACAACCCCCAAACTACCCGGCTTTTGCTCGAGGCTGGCAATGCTGGTCTGAAAACCCTGGGGGGGTTGCCCATGCTGGTCTGGCAGGGGGCGCTGGCCTTTGAACTCTGGACGGGCCACAAGCCCCAGGTTGGGGCCATGTACAAGGCGGCCCAGACTGGACTCAAGGATTTATGACCCGCGAACTGCTGCGCAATACCCTGGTTTCGCTGGTGTTGAGCGGCATATTCATCCCGGTGATGGGAGGCTTCAGGGGCTGGGGC
>JADMIM010000136.1 GCA_015478585.1 Thermaceae bacterium
GTGCTATGGGGGGCGAGCCGGTGCTCAAGCAGAGACCGTTGGGCGAGAGCCTGCTCCTGGTTGGAGTGTTCGGCGTGATCTCAGCGCTTGGCATCTTCGTGGCACGCACCGCTCGCGACAAGCCGGAGAAAGCGTAGGGCCAAGCATTTCAAGGTTCAAAGTTCAAAAGAGGTGAGAAATATGGAAAAGGATCCCGTTTGCTATATGGATGTCGATCCAAAAGCCGCAACCGAAAAGAGCGAATATAAAGGTAAGACCTACTACTTCTGCTCCCCGAGGTGCAAGGAGCAGTTTGACGAAAACCCGGAGCGCTATGTTGGACATAAAACCTGGGGCGAGCGTGGTCACATTGATCAGTAGCGAACTTTGGCCGGAAAGTCAAGCTTCGACGCACGCACCCTCAAAAATGGGATAGTTATGACTTTTCCAACTTTAGGCCAGATCGTCTTCCTGTTAACCGGCACGATAGCGGTTCTCAGCGCCCTCATGATGGTAACGCGCAAGGACATGGTGCATTCAATCCTGTGGATGGTGGTGACCTTCTTCCAGATAGCGGTCGTGTATGTCATGCTGGGTGCCGAGTTCCTGGCGGTGCTGCAGGTCATGGTCTATGCCGGGGCCATACTGGTGCTCTTTCTCTTCGTGGTCATGCTGCTGAACCTCAGAAGCGGCCATAAGTTGGACGGCCCGAAGCGGCTCAGCACGAAGCTGGCATGGCCCGTGGCTCTTGTCCTGGAGCTGGAACTGGTTGCCGTCATACTCCTCAGCTCCAGGCCGTTGCAAGCCTGGTGAGCGCATCTGGAGGGAGGTTGAGGCGGATGCAGACAGGCCTCGTGCAATCTTATGCCTTCGCCATCGGGTTGGGCGTGATAGGACTGGTCGGGTACCTGCTGATTACGGTGCTAATGCTCAGATGAGACTGGTGACGTCAAGGTTTACGAGCCTTGCCTGCGCGCCCTAGCCTCGCCCTGAGCGGAGGATGCTCCAGGCAAGGTAGACCCCCAGCGCCGCCGCCGCCAGGAAGCCAAGGGCGAACATCGGTCCCGCCCACTGCTCCCAACCGCCTGGGTGGTAAACCGACATCAGGATTGCCAGCCCGTTGATGAAGGCCGCCGCGATGATGCCCAGCACGATGCGGTTCGCCAGGCGCTCCAGGCGATGCAAGACCGGATCGAACCCTTGCGGGCGCATACCAACCTCCAGGTCGCCCCGCTCTAACTGCGCGACGATCCGCCTCAACTGGCGCGGCAACTCAGTTCCCAGTTGCGCCATCTCCACGCCAGCGGTTCCGAGTCGGCGCGCCAGCGAGAAGGGCGAGTATTGCTGCAACATGAGCCGTTGGGCGTAAGGGATCAGGGCCGCGGTAAGGTTGAAGGTAGGGTCAAGCTGGGCACCCAGCCCCTCGTGCATGATCAGCGTCTTTATAAGGAGCGCCAGGTTGGAGGGAAGTTGCAGGTGGTGTCGGCGAACGATAGACAGCACTTCCTCCAGCAGTGGGCCAATAGAGATCTCACCCAGAGGCACGTTGTAATACCTCGAGAGGAGGTGGTCGAGGTCCTGGCGCAGAGACGTATGGTCCACTCGCCCATGCGCCAGCCCAAGCTCAAGAAACGCGTCAACCAGCCGTTCGCCGTCCTTGCTCGTGATGGCCAGTAGGAGCGTCACCAACCGTTCCTGGGTGCGCGCATCCAGGGTGCCTACCATGCCGAAATCTATGAGCCCGATGCGCCCTTCCCGCTCGATGAAGAAGTTGCCGGGGTGTGGGTCGGCATGGAAGAAGCCATCCTCGAAGACCATCTTGAGAACCACACTCGCGGCCTTCTGCGCCAGCACCTTGCGGTCTATGCCCGCCGCGTCAAGAGCCGCCAGGTCGTTGATCTTAGTGCCGCGCACCCGCTCCATCGTGAGCACTCGGTCGGTGGTAGCTTCCCAGAATATTCGCGGCACATGCACCCTCTCGTCTTCCTGGAAATTGGCGGCGAGGCGTTCGGCGCTTTTGCCTTCGCGCACGTAGTCAAGCTCGGCTCGCAACGTCTCAGCAAACTCTTGTGCCAGTCCCACCAGGTCGTACTGGTCGGCCAACTCCCAGCGCCTGCTCGCGGTGGCCGCCAGGTTCTGCAAGATTTCCAGGTCGTCCTCCACCTGCTCAACTACCCCCGGTTTGCGGACCTTCACCACAACCTCGGTGCCGCCGGGCAGGGTGGCGGCGTGCGCCTGGCCAATTGACCCCGCAGCCAGCGCCTCAGGATCGAAAGTGGCGAATAGTTCCTCGAGGGGCCGGCCCAGCTCAGCCACAAGCACACCCTCAATCGCGTCGAATGGCAATGCAGGTGCGGCGTCCTGCAGCTTGACAAGCTCGGCAAGATACTCGGGCCGCAGCAGGTCCGAGCGGGTGGAGAGTATCTGGCCCAGCTTCATAAAGGTGGTGCCCAGCTCCTCCAGGGCGAGGCGGATGTGCTCGGGCCTGGTGTACGGCTCTGTGCGGCGGGCGTGGCCAAGCCAGCCCTTCTCAAAAGGCACGAGGCGCTCCAGCCAGCTCACACCGACCAGGTAGCCCAGGCCGTGGCGCGTCAGGGTGTTGGCGATCTGCCGGTATCGTTTTGCGTGCCGTGTTTTTCTTGAGCTTGTCATGTCATCTCCTTGCAAGGGTCTATCAACGAGGATAGCGCCGCTCGCTGAAGCAGCCCTGAGCCTTACCTGAGAGCTACCTGAGAGCTACCTGAGCAGGCGAATCATTCACCTTTCGTTTACCCGGGGAAACCCTGATATTCACTCCCCTACCCTAGACTTGAAGTAGTGAAGTTTGTACGTTGGTATGTTGGAAGCGAGGATTGAACGATGCAGCGTATCCTGGTGATTGATGACGACCCCGGCGTGACGAGCGTGCTGAAGCGCGGCCTCTCCTACGAGGGTTTTGCGGTAGACACGGGCTCTTCAGGCCAGGAGGGGCTGGATGTAGCCCGGCTGCGCTACCCTGACCTCGTAATTTTAGATGTTATGATGCCCGGCATAGACGGGCTTGAAACCCTGCGACGGCTCCGCGCCGCTGACACTCATCTTCCCGTGCTGATGCTCACGGGCAAGGACGCACCCAGTGACCAGGTCGATGGGCTGGAGCGAGGGGCGGACGATTATGTCGTCAAGCCTTTCACATTTGAGGTGCTGCTGGCGCGGGTGCGGGCGCTCCTGAGGCGGCACGAAACGGAGCACCCCGACGTGCTGAGATTCGGCGATCTCAGCCTCGATACGGGCGCTAAGCGGGCGCAACGGGGAGAGCGCAGCATAGACCTGACGAGCATCGAGTTCGACCTGCTGCGGCAGCTAATGGAGCATCCGCAGAGGGTTCTGCCCAAAGAATTCCTGCTTGACCGCGTATGGGGCTACGACTTTGGGGGAAGCACCAACATTGTCGAGGTGTACGTGAAGCAGCTACGGCAGAAGCTGGAAGCCGAGGGTGAGCCTCGCCTGATCCACACTCTGCGGGGCAGCGGCTACGTGCTGCGGGAAGATTAGAGGGGGTTTTGTGTCATTTCAGATGTCGCTGCGACTGCGGCTGGCGCTCTGGTATGGGGCGCTCACGGTCCTCACAATCCTTGTTATTTGCGTGCTTATTTATGCGATACATACCCGCGCTCACTACGACGACCTGGATGTAAACCTGCAAAGCGGCGGAGAACATCTCTTGCAGGAGTACAAATCGGGCAACCTCCCAGGGAACGAAGGCGCGAACCTCGTTCCCGGACTACAGCCTGGGTTGGAGGCGCGCCTGTACGGGTCGCAAGGGCAGATGGTAGCTCAATCGCCGGGTGCGGCGCTTGGCCCCCAGATAGACGTGCCGGCAGCTGCTGCACGCCCCTTTCAAGCGGCATACGACCCGGTTGCGGGGCTGGCGCCACCTCTTATGCCCGTCGCACAGGGGCGCGGTGCCTTCGGTGTAGCCACAGAGCCTGATGGCACGCGCTGGCGGTTCTACATCTTGACCGTTGGAGAGACGACCAACACGGCAACCCTGAGCGCCCGCTATCTTGCAGTGCTGACCCCCCTCGAGCGGCTAGACGCGTCTATCGGGGGCTTCCGGCGGCTGATCTTGTTGCTGGCTGTGGCGGGCGCTCTATTGAGCTTCGCCGCCGGTTGGCTGCTGGCGCGGCGGGGGCTTCGACCCGTGGCTGCCCTCACGAATACCGCGGCGGCCATTGCCCTATCGGGCGACCTGGGGCGACGTGTGCCCGGCGCGGGTAAAGATGACGAACTTGGGCACTTGGCATCCACCTTCAACAGGATGCTGAGCAGCGTTGAGCAGGCATACCAGGCCCAGCAGCACTTCGTATCGGATGCGTCGCACGAGCTACGCGCACCCCTCACGGCTATCCAGGGCAACCTGGAGTTGCTGGAGCGCCACGCCGATATGCCGCCCGCCGAGCGGCAAGAAGCAGTGAGCGAAGCGAGCCGTGAGACCCGACGACTGGCGCGCCTAGTGGCCGATCTGCTGGCCCTTGCGCGCGCCGATGCGGGACTGCCAATCCGAAATGACCGAGTTGAGCTTGATCGAATACTGCTCGAAGCGCTGGCAGCGGGCCGCCACCTGGCAAAAGGTCAGAATATAGAGATAGCCGAGATGGAGCCCGTGATAGTAAGAGGTGACGCCGACCGCCTGAAGCAGTTGGCGCTTATTCTGATAGACAACGCTATCAAGTATACAGCGCCCGGCGGGCGCATCACGCTGCGGATGCGGCGGAGCAGAGGGCACGGGGACAAAGTGGAACTGGTGGTGCAGGACACCGGCATCGGCATCGCCCCCCAGGACCTCCCTCACCTCTTTGAGCGCTTTTACCGGGCCGACCCCGCGCGCTCTCGCGATCCCGGCGGGACGGGCCTCGGTCTCCCAATCGCCAAATGGATAGCTGAGCAGCATGGTGGAGATATCTATGTGGAGAGCCGCCCCGCCGAGGGTACAACGGTGACGGCCAGGCTGCCCGCGCTTTCGTGACCGGGGATCATATCTCACACACTACGTACTACTCTCACGTCTCACGCTTCTCAGTATGTTATCAGCCCTTCCTCAGCCGCGCCTCAGCAAAATGCGCGATCCTAGCAGGTGTGAGGTGTAAGCACATTCAACCTGATAGGAGAAGCGATATGGAGGACGTAATTAGCAGAACTGTACGTGTTACTCTGCCGATCTACGGTCTCGGCTGTGGGGGAGGTGGCGCGTTAGCCGTCGAGCGGGCACTCAGTAAGTCCCCAGGCGTAAAGCGGGCCTATGTGAACCCGCTGACCGAAATGGCCTACATCGAGTATGATCCGGCTCTGACCGGTCCCGAACGGCTGGCAGATGTGATCGTGGGCGTAGGCTTCGGGGCAAGCTCGGTAGACGTGAGTAGCTCGGGCACTTCGGATGCTCGGTAACACCACGCCTACCGAGTTCACCACCCGTGCCGCCATCCAGTCGCGTGTGCCTGCGGCGTCGTCGCCTGCTGCGCCCTCCGTGATCGTCCTGCTCACGAGCGCGCTGGCATTCACTGTTATTTATGCCGCCTGCTTCGCGGCAATCAAGGCGGGGCTGACCTTTGCGCCTCCCCTCATGTATGGCGGCCTGCGGGCGTTGATTGGGGGGCTGGCTTTGCTGGCGTTGGTGGCCGCTTTGCGACGCCCACTCCTCCCTCCCCGACGGAGCTGGCCCGGAGTGCTGCTACTCGCTGCCGTCTCCACCACAATCGGCTTCGGAGCGATGTTTCTCAGCCCCGGCAGGACGGGTGCGGGCATTGCCTCGGTGCTGGGCAACACTCAGCCACTTTTCGCGGTTGTGCTGGCGGCCATATTTTTGAAAGAGAGGATGACGTTTCCCAGGCTTGTGGCCCTAACGCTAGGCACGGCCGGGGCCACCCTTATCGCCTACCCCGCCCTGGCAGGCGCGGACGCCTATGGCCTTTCAGGGGCTGTCCTGGCACTCGCGGCCTCAGCGGGCACGGCGGCAGGCAGCGTTATTCTGAAGCGGATGCAGATCAAAGACGAGACTTCCCCAGAACCCTCGCGCACCCGACGAGGCTCCGGCTTCGGTCGCGCGCTACTGGTGGTAGCCGCCTGGCAGCTCATCATCGGCAGCCTGCCCCTCCTTGCCTTATCGGGACTTACCGAGCGTGGCACACCCGTAATCTGGAGTGCCGAGTTCATCACCCTCCTCTTATCACTGGCGCTCGTGGGCACTTCGTTCGCCACCGCCCTGTGGTACTGGTTGGTGCAGCGCGTGGAGGTGGGCAGGCTATCAATGTTCCTCTTCTTCGTGCCGGTAGTGGGCCTGGGAATAGCCGCCTTTATAGTAGGCGAGCGCGTGGGCCCCCTTGAAGTGCTGGGTGCGGCGCTGGCAGTGGCGGGCATCGGGGCTACGGTGTGGGAGTCGGCCCGACGCGGTCCCTCTTCCAGGGGCGCTTGAGACCACCTGATACCACCTGATACGCAGAGATCTTAACTTCAGCAAGGTATCAGCCTGCTTTCAGTTTGTCCTCAGCGAGGCGAGCGATACTTGGGGTATTCAAGGTAGAGTTCCTAAGGGATTGTGAATGGAGGTATACAGAAAATGGATATGGATGGTGGAGCGTTCAAGATCGCGAGGATAGGCGGGATCGACGTCAAGGTACACTGGAGTCTGCTGATCATCATAGCAATGATCAGCTTCGAGTTGGCAGTGGGCTACTTCCCCATGCACGTACCTAGCGCAGGCGCTCCTACTTACTGGGCACTGGGGCTGCTGACGGCGCTGCTCCTATTTGTGTCGGTGCTGCTGCATGAGTTGAGCCACTCTTTCGTGGCCCGCGCTAAGGGTCTGCCGGTGCGCGACATTACTTTGTTTATATTCGGCGGAGCGTCCAATATCGAGC
>JADMIM010000217.1 GCA_015478585.1 Thermaceae bacterium
GTACGGTCGCCGCTCCGTATATGGCAATCTCCTTGCCGTCTACAGCCCTCGCTCGAGGAGGACCCTTGCTTCGGCACTCCAGGCCCTTATCCTTTGCGAAGAGGGGGTGGATCGTTGACGCGTCCGACCCCGAATCGAGTAGAGCCTTGGCCTTGTGCCAGGTAGGCCCTACTTTGATTTCAATGTCGATCTCCATTCTCTTCGCCTGAGTAGGGCGTGGGGCTTCGGTAGGGAGTCACTCCCGCTTTAGGAGCTGGGTGTCTAGCTTCCGGACTCCCGGCCCAGTGTGCTGGCTACAGCAGTCCTTTGCCAAGTGGCCTGGTCTACCGCAGTTATAACAGGCGTTCCCTCCTTGGGTAGGCCTCGCGCCTTGGGTGTCGGCTAGCTTGCGCGCAGGTTGTTGGTCCTGCCGGCGGCGGTCCTGAAAAGGCGTCCGCTCTTGGGTGCCGCCTGGCTTGTGGCTGTTGAACTGGCTCTTCCTAACAGAGAAGGTGCCCTGACTCGCGCGGTCGCCCTTGTTCTCCCTCGAGTGAAGGCGATCTGTGGGGGTGCTCTTTTCAGTTGCCCACCGGCTGTTTATTTCCAACATCGCTAGGGTAGTGACGACAGCCTCCCTATGGGTTGTGGAACGCTCGGCGTAGCCACCTTCAAGGAGGCGCTGCCTCATCTCTGGGTGTATCTTTGTTAAGAGGTGGGTAGTCTTCTGCGACTCAGTGTAGGGCTCCATTTCCCGCTCTAATTCCTCAAGGAAGGCAACGAATTTGCGGATACTCTGCCCCTTGCGCTGGTGCGCGCCATAGTATTTGAGGGCAGCGATACGTTGCCGGTTGGCCGGGTCAATATAGAGGTCGCGAAGGAACTCCTCAAACCCAGCAATATCCAAGGGGTCCTCGTACCCTTCCTCTTGCGAGGCGCAACGATTGTCCCACTCCTTCATGGGGTCACCCTCAAGGTATTAGGCGGCAAAGGCCACCTTAGATTGCTCAGTCGGAAACATCCTCGGCTGGTAGCGGAAAGAGGCCCGGATCGAGGCCATGAACTCGTTGAGTTCCCTAGTCGATTCGCCCTTGTAGACCTTAGGATCCTTGACCTTCCCAAACGGCCTATACGAAGGGGTCGCTCCCCCCGATACCGTAGAGGCAGTCTCTTGTTCCTCCTGATTTTAGGCGCCTTCCCATTCTTCTTCACTGTCTTGGTGTCGCCTTTTCCGGCGCCCTCCTTCTTGGATACGGGCCTGCTTTTCTGCGAAGAGCCTTACTTCCTCCGGATAGGCACTGTAGTCGTCGCCGTGCGATCGCTGGAATATTTGGAGGGCTTCTTC
>JADMIM010000137.1 GCA_015478585.1 Thermaceae bacterium
CCAGGTTCATCTTGGCATCTTTGCTGAAGTTGAAAACTGGAGCGGCGAAAGCCAGGCTGAACATCAAGGCGGCAGAAGCTATAGCAATCAGAATCTTTTTCATAATCAAACCTCTAACAGCTCGAGCCTCAATTGGCTGGGGTAGCAAAAAATCCGTGTTGGACACCGTTAGCATCTATGAAGAAGCCAGTAACCTGGGCGGTGTTGCTGACCCCCGTAATCTGGGTAATCTGCACGCCTTTGACCGGAGCCGCGTTGGGGTCATCCACGAAGGAGTAGACGTTGGTCGCCAGGTTGAACACGAAGCCGTACTGGCTGCCGTCTTGGGTCTGGTAGTAGCCCACTGCCTCGCTGTAGTCGTTGAGGCCCAGGAACTGCGTCAGCACCAGGGGGTTGGCGGTGGTGATGCGGGAGGTGCTGGGGTCGGGCAGCAGGGTCAGTTGCTGGTTTTTGGTGTTATAGGTAAAGCCGTGCTGGTGGGTGCCATCGGGGCTATAGAAGCCGATAGCCAGGCCATTGTTGTTGATGCCCTGCACGAAGACCTGCATTGCCGTAGGGACGTTGATGGTGGTGAAAGTGCCATTGGCGTACACGAAGCCCGGCGAGGTAGCCCCGGAGGTGTACTGGCCCACGATGGTACCCAGGTCGTTGATGCCAAAAGCCACCGAAGCACTCGAGCCTGGAGGGGTAAGGGTGGTTTGTTTGCCACCCGAGAGCATGAAGGCGTTGCCGTTGGCGACCCCGACCACCGTTCCCAAGTTGTTGACCGCGTTAGCCGAACCTGCCGGGTCGCCCAGGTTGAGTGGGGTGAAAGTTCCGCTCGAGCTGCGCGTAAAGTTGGAGTTGATGCCGTTGTTGGTGGTGAAGCCCGCGATGGTATTGGTGTTGCTGAGGCCGTTGAAGGTGGTGGGGCTGCCGCCGGGGCCGTCGAGGGTGGTGAAGATGCTAGGTACCGAGATAACCGGGGTGGTGCTGGTGGTAGCGGCGCTGCTGCAAGCGGAGAAGACGGCGGCGGCGGCCGCGGCAGTGAGGGCAACCAGGGTGCGGGATAGAGGTTTAGCGATCATAGTTTGGCTCCTATACGGGGGGCACGGATGTGCCAGAGAGGGTTTGAGGCCGAGTTGCCGACGGGTTGCTTCAGGCGTTCGTCCTTTCTGGGATTGAGCTTAGGGGTGGGGCGTTAGCTGCCGTTAGGTGAGACAGTTTTGCCATCCCAAAGGCATCTAGAACGGGCTGGATTTCGGTGTCTGAGACGGCGCTTGTCCCACCGAAGAAACCGACAGGCTCTGTGCTCCTAGGGTGGGAATCTGCGGCCCGAAGGTGAAGAAGTGCGGACTATTCACCCCCAGCGTCAGGGCGGGCGGGTTGGTGTTGGAAGTGGTGATGGCATCCTTAGTGAACTCGAGCACCTGATTGCTCCTCAGGCTGCCCACCCACAAGTTGCCCAAGGCATCGAAGGCCAGCCCACCAAGGGAGGTCAGACCGCTGTAGCTGAGGGTGATGGCTGGGGCCGGGTTGCCGCTGCTGGCGAGTTGGGTCGGGCTGTAGGCAGTGAGGGTGCTCGAGGCGTTGTTAGCACTCCAGAGGTTGCCTTGCAGGTCGAAGGCAATCGCGGTGGGTTTGGTGTTGGTCGCGCTAATTGTTATCGCAGCGACGGGGCTGCCGGAGGTGCTGAGTTGGGACGAGGTGTATTTTTGCAGGTTGCTGCCGTTGAAATTTGCCACCCACAAGTTGCCTGCTGCATCAAAGGCCAGGTTTGAAGTGCTGTAAAGCGCGGCACTGACCAGGCTGACCGCCGGGGTGGGGCTACTGGTTTGGGTGAGTTGGTTGGGGGTGTACTTCAGCAGGCTACCGGTGTTGGCGGGGCTCAGGCCAAAGTTCGCCACCCACAGACTGCCCTGCGCGTCGAAGGTCAGTGCTACCGGCGCTTGCAGGGCCGGGCCGGTAATTACCACTGCCGGGGCAGGGTTAGCCGAAGCCAGCGAAGCGTTGGTGAACTCCTCGAGGGTGTTGCTTTGGTCGTTCACCACCCATAGGTTGCCCGAGGCATCAAAGGCCACGCCAAACGGATTGTTGAAGATTGGCCCGAGGGTAATAGCGGGGGTGGGTGCGCCGCTCTGGGTGAGCTGGGCTGGGGTGAAGGCGTAGAGCCCCTGGCTACTGTCGCTGACCCACAGGTTGCCACCCTGGAAGCCTAGACCGGTGTTGAAGGCGTGGGGCGTGGTGAGGGTGAGGGTGGGGATCGAGGCAGTACTAAAGGGCGGTTTGAACTCCACCAGGCTGTTGCCGCCGCCCGCGACCCAGAGATTGCCACCCGCGTCAAAGGCCAGGTTATTGACGGAGAGCAGGTTGCTGGCAAAGCTCAAAGGGTGTGGAGCAGTGGTCTGGGTGAGCTGGGTGGGGGTAAACTCGGCAACCGCCCCGGTGCTATCGGCAACCCAAAGGCTGCCTCCGGTATCAAAAAGCATGGCCTGGATCAGACCGTAGCCGCTCCAGACGCGGGTAGGCCCACCGGAGTAGCCAGCGACCAGGAGGTTGGCGGCGAACTCGAGGATTTGGCTGTTCTGACCGATCCACAGGTTGCCTGTCGCGTCGAAGGCCAGCGCTGTCGGCCCGAGGCCGTCGCGCAGGAGGCTCAGGCTGGGGGTGGGGCTCCCGGACTGGCTGAGCTGGGCCGGGGTGTACTTCACGATCACGTTGTTGCTGGTGCTCGCCACCCAGAGATTGCCCTGCGGGTCGAAGGCCAGGCCGGTGGGTAGGCTTCGCGTGGCGTTGGGAACCACCACGCTGAGCACCACCTTGGGGGCCGGACGGCCCGAGGTGGTGAGCTGGTTCGTGCTGAACTCGAGCACCCTGTTCTGACCGACATCTATGCCCCAGAGGTTGCCCTGTGCGTCAAAAACAATGTTGCTGAGGGTTTGAAAACTGTTGGACACCAAGTTGGAAGGGGTGGGTGCGCCCGATTTGCTGTATACGTCGCTGTTATATCCGGCCAGGGTGTTGTTCCCCAGCGTCATCCACAGGGCTTGCTGGGCTTTGGTGGGGGCAAACTTCAGGGTGGCCTGGGCGGTGGCGTTGGCGCTCACCGTGACCTGCTGGACGGGGCTGCTGGCGGTGAGGGTGCCATTCGGGGCGTAGTAGGTGACGGGCGTGGAGGTCAGGGTGTAGGTTCCCGCAACGAGCTTGCTCAGCGTGCTCGAGGCGCTTAGGTTCTGGGTGAACCCGCCGGGGCCACTGACACTGATTGTAGGCTTCACTCGAGCAGGCAATCCGGCGATGGTCACTTGTAGCGAACCTGTGCCTGCTGCGGGGGTCGGGGTAGGCGTTGGCGGGGTTGTGGTGTAGACCACGCTCACACTGGCGCTACTACCTGCTGTTACCGTCGCGGGCGAGTCGGTGACTGCTGCGGTATACGTTTTCCCTAAGGTGCTGACGTTGGCGGCGCTAACGGTGTAGCTACCGGGGGTCAGGCCGCTCAGGGTTTGGGGGCCGCCCAAGCTCTGGCTAAAGTTGTTGGGGCCAGCTACCGTGATGCTGGCGCTGGTTCCACTGGGTAGCCCGCTGACCGCGATTACCAGCGAGCCCGGTGCAGAAGTGACCGCCATAGGTGTCTGAGAGCAGGCTGCCAATAGGGCTAGCATTAGTGCCGCGAAAAAGCTGAAAAGACTCGTGTTTGCAATACGCATGGTTCTCCTCCTTGCCCTGAGTCAGGAAGTTGCTCCCGGCTCGGATGCTGCAAAGTGTAGGAGGGGGCCGTTAGCTGCCGTTAGGTAGAGAGGCCGCGTCCGCTCGGAGTTCTTGGGGACGCGGCCCCCTTTCAAGAATTCATGTCTCTAAGGCACTTTACGTGGGCCGAACTTAGGGGTCTGGGGAGAGCGGAAGCTGGGGGTGGGGAGCGAAAGGCTCTGAATCCCTGCGCTGGCGACCTGCGGCCCGAAGATCAGGAAATACGGGTTGGTTACGCCCAGCGTAAGCGCCGGAGAGATGCCCGCCGTCACTGCCGGGGCGTTGGCAGCGGGGACGGCGAGGTCAGCTTTGGCGAACTCGAAAACCTGATTGTTGCCTTCACTCGCCACCCAGAGGTTGCCCAGGGCATCGAAAGCCACGCCCCAGAGGTTTTTGAAGCCGCTGTAGCTGAGGGTGAGGGCTGGGGCCGGATTGCCTGTCTGGGCGAGCTGTGCGGGAGAATAAGCCGTCACCGTGTTGGTGTTGTAGTTCCCGGCCCAGAGGTTGCCCTGCGCGTCGAAGGCGATGCCCAGCGGGCCGGTGTTGCCGGTGGCGCTTAGGGTGACAGTAGCCGTGGGACTTCCGTCCGCAGCGAGTTGGGCCGGGGTGTACGCCTGGAAGTTGCTGGTGTTGTAGTTGGCGACCCAGAGGTTGCCGCTTTTGTCGAAGACAATGCCGTAGGAGCCCTCGAGCACCTTACTGAACAGTGTGACCAGAGGTCTGGGGCTTCCAGAAGCGCCGAGCTGGGCGGGGGTGTATTCAATCAAACTCCCGGTCTGCCCGCTGCCAAAGTTCGCTACCCAGAGGTTTCCGCCTGCATCGAAGGCGACCCCCTCCGGGCTTTGCAGGGCTGGGCCGGTGATGACGATGGCTGGGACGGGGTTTGCCGAAGCCAGCGAGGCGGCGGTGAACTCCTCGAGCAGGTTGTTCCCGTCGTTTGTTACCCAAAGGTTGCCCTTATCGTCGAAGGCGATGCCCTCGGGGTCGTCGAACAGTGCGCTGAGTTGGACGTTCGGGGAGAGGTTCCCGCCTGCGGCGAGTTGCGTTGGGGTGAAGGAGGCCAGCGCCCCGAGGTTGGTGTTGCCGCCCCAGAGGTTGCCGTTCTTGTCAAAGGCTAGGTTAGGGATGCTGATAAAGGCGGGGCCAGACAGGGTCTGGCTGGGGGCGGGGTTGGTAGTGGTCAGGCTACTAGCGGCGAACTCCACCACGGTGAAGCTCCCGAGATTCGCCACCCACAGGTTGCCGCCCGCGTCGAAGGCCAGACCCCAGGGGCTGGAGAGGCCGCTGTGGATGACGGTGGGGGTTGGGCTACCGCTCTGGGTGAGCTGGCTGGGGACGAACTCGGCTAACGCAGCGCTGCCTAAATCGGTAAACCACAAGTCGCCCTTGGCATCGAAGGCCAGCCCGCTGACCGCGCCGTAGCCGGAGAGGGTCAGGGTGGGCGCACCGCTGTAGTTGCCGGTGAGTAGGTTGGCGGCATACTTCTCGAGGATGCTGTTGCGCCCCACCCAGAGGTTGCCCTGCGCGTCGAAGGCGATGCCCTGGGGGTTGGCGAGGCTGGGACCGGAAAGGGTCAGGGCCGGGACGGGCTGACCGGAAGCTTTGAGCTGGTCGGGGGTGTACTTGAGCACGCTGCTGCCAGCGTTGTTACTGACCCAGAGGCTGCCCTGAGCATCGAAGGCCAGGAAGTAGGGGCCGCTGAGCGCTGGCCCGGAGAGCACCACCTTGGGCACTGCCGTCCCGGAAGCGATGAGCTGGTCGGGGGTGAACTCGAGCACAGTGTTGTACATGTTGTCGCTCACCCACAGGTTGCCGCTTTTGTCGAATGCCAGCCCCTGCGGCGAGAGGAAGCTGTTGTTGAAAGCAACATTGGAGGGCATGGGCGCACCAGATTTGCCGAGCAAGTCGCTGTTGAAACCCAAAACTCCGTTGAGCCGAGGGGTGCCCGAGCTGAGCCACAGGGTTTGCAGGGTTTTGGTCGGGGCGTAGGCCAAAGTGACGGACGCGGGGGCATTGGCGTTCACCGTGACTGTCTGATTGGCCGGGCCATTGGCGGTAATCGTGCCACTAGGGGTGTAGTAGGTAACGGGGCTGGGGGTGAGGGTGTACATCCCCACAGCCAAATTGCTGAGGGTTTTGGTTGCGGTCAGGGTTTGATTGAACCCGCCCGGCCCGCTCACGCTTACGCTGGCATTGACCCGCGTCGGAAGTCCGCTGATGGTCACGGCCAGCGAGCCCATTTGCGCCGCAGGCGCGGCGTAGGCCACACTTACGGTGGCAGTGGCTCCGGCCTTCACGGTTGCAGGTGAGCCGGTGACGGTGGCTTTGTAGGGGGTCACATCCGCTGCCGTGACGGTGTAGCTGCCCGGTGTCAAGCCATTGATTGTCTTGGAACTGGTCAGGGTCTGGCTAAAGTTGTTTGGGCCACTCACGCTGACATTGGCGTTGGCTCCGTTCGGCAGCCCGGTAACATTCACTTGCAGCGAGCCCATCCCTGGCGCTTGGGCGGCGTAGACCACGCCGACGGTGGGGGTGCTGCCAGCCGCAACGGTGGCAGGCGAACCCGTCACCGTGCCGACGTAGGTGGTTCCGCTAGAGGTCACGCTGGCGGCGGTGACGCTATAGCTGCCCAGGGCCAGCCCAGTTAGATTCTTGCTGCCGGTGAGGGTTTGACTAAAGTTGCCTGGCCCCATCACCGTGACACTGGCGTTGGTGCCGCCGGGAAGACCGCTGACGCTCACCTCGAGCGAGCCAGGCGCGGGGGCGATGACGATGGTAGCGGTGCTGGTGAGGGTGCTGCCAGAGAGCGATGCGGTTAGGGTGGCGGTAGTTTGAGCGGTAATGCCAGCGGCGGGCGGAGTGTACTGGACACTGGGGCCACTGTTGGCGGAGAGCGAGCCGGGGCCGCTGAGGCTCCAGCTCACCGTGCCGCCGCCGCTGACGCTAGCGGTGAAGGTCAGGGTTTTGCCGTCCCCAGCGGTGACGCTGGCGCTGGTCAGGTT
>JADMIM010000138.1 GCA_015478585.1 Thermaceae bacterium
GCTGCTCATCTGTACCCGCAGGCTGAGCAGCAAATCGCCAGTATCTATGGGTTGGCCTGCGCCTTTGGGGCCACTAGGCTGGACATCGGGAATGGGCGGAGCGGAATCGGGCTGGGGAACCAGCCTGACCTTGGGTAGACCAGCTTTTTCGCGCAAGCGGTTGATTTCACGCTCGAGCACCACCAGGTCTTGCTGGAGCTGTACTGCTTCGTTGCTATAGGTTTGGGTCTGGGTACGCTCGGTCTCGAGTTGCAGCGAGAGCACCTTGGCTTGGGTTTGGAGGGCCTTGATGCGCTCCTGCTGGGACTGCGGGCCACTTCCATAATGCGAGACCAGTCCCAGCATCAGCAAAAAAATAAGGGGCAGGGCCACCACTGCCCACAGCGGCACTTTCACCACCTGTGAGGCTTTAGGGAATGGACTGGGGGGGCTGTGCCGCATAGTGTAAGCCTACTGGTCTAAGCCCCTCCAGCCAGTGATACATGACCCCCGACTAACAAACCGCTTCGGATGCCGAGCATAACGCGGCCCACTGAATGTTCAGGTCTGGCTGGTCTTGGTGGCCTGGGGCAGGGCCTTGGGTTCTCCGGTCTGGCTGCGTCCTACGAATACCGCGCCTGCCTCCACATCCAGCGACATGGCCCGCACGTCACCCTCGACTCGAGCACTCTTGGTCAGGTGCAGCTTGCCCTGGGCGATAATTTGGGCGTTGACCTGCCCATGCACAATCACACTATGCCCCTTGACTTGCTCCCCTTCGATATGAGCGTTGGAGCCGATTTCCAGGTCGCCAGCCACGATAAGAGAACCTTTGATAGTGCCATCTATGCGGGCACTTCCACTGGTTTTGAGGGTACCCTCGAGTTCGCTGCCCTCACTGATGTAGGTCAGGGCTGTGGGGTTGGGTTTGCGTCCGCCTAAAGCCATATCTTCTCCTTTGGGGGTCGAGCCTAAAGCCGATTTGTGTACGAATCACGCTCAAATCACAGCCCTGAATATTTTGGGAGGGAACGCTAATTCAAAAATGTATCCGGATTGACTGGCATATCGCCCTGAAATACGGTGTAGTGCACGTGAGGGCCG
Source organism: Thermaceae bacterium (assembly GCA_015478585.1). GTDB lineage: Bacteria > Deinococcota > Deinococci > Deinococcales > Thermaceae > Meiothermus. The sequence goes on from JADMIM010000138.1 coordinate 1,084, forward strand.
GTGCTTCGCCCCGTCGAGCCAACCAAACCCAGCACGTCACCGCGTTCCACGTGGTCGCCCACCTTGACCAGAATCTGCGACATATGACCGTAGAGGGTTTTGTAGCCATAACCGTGATCCACAATCACAGCCTGTCCAAATGGCCCGTTCCAGCCCGCACTCACCACCTCACCCGACCCCGTTACGTGGATGGGCGTGCCATAGGGAGCAGGGAAATCCAGACCATTGTGGAACTCGAAGCCCCAGCCGAAAGGGTTGCGCCGGTAGCCGAAGGTCGAGGCAGTACGCAAATACCCCTCGAGCGGATAGCCAAAGGGAAGCGCCGCTTCCCGCTGCAAGGTCTCGGTCAACGCGGGTGAAACATCCCCCAAGTTACCATTAAGGCGTTTGGCTTCAGATCCCGCGAAGCGCAGTACCTCCTCGAGGCTGGCTGGGGCCGCCGCCCCACCTTTGGGGGCACTATCGTTGCGGGTAGGGGTCAAGCGAATTTGCGGCATACCGGCTCGAGCCCGCAGACGATTGATTTCGTCTTCCAGGGTTTGCAGGTTGTGCAGGATGGTCTGGGCTTTTTCGCTGAGGCTGTTGTTGCGAGTGCGCTCGCTCTCGAGCTGGTTGCCCAGAGTTCTGGCCTGTTCGGAAAGGCTCACCAGACGAATCTGGAGACCGCGCATCTCGGCGGTGCGGTTCCACAACCAAAGGTTTAGCCCGCTCCACCCTGCCAGCCCCAAAAAGACCACTAACGGAACCCACACCGGCAGCGAAAGCGTGCGAGGGGCTGCGCCGGTGCGGGCCAGCCACAAGGTATAACGAACGGGGTGACGGCGGGGTCGCACCGGCTATTAAGTAACCTATGAGCCTTACAAAAGTCAATAATAATTAACGCTTGAGGCTTCGTTCTCATCGTGGGTTCTGGGTCACAATCTCGTCGCAGTCGCCATTTGGGGTGGCGGGTGGTCTCTACTGGGTAGGCTTAACACTTCCGTTACGTACGTAACGCCGGGGAAACTCGAGCGGGGGCCTAGCTCAAATTGGCGGGTTGAACTGTAAAAAAGAGCCCTTGGCTTTGGGCCTGCGACGTTAGACTGGATGGGTATGAGTTGGCTACAACGTCTGCGCGACGGACTCTCCAAAACCCGTGATAACATCGCCAAGTCGGTGCCCTGGAACGCCAAAAGCCCCGAGGAAATTCTAGAAGAACTCGAGTACGCCCTGATTTCCGCCGACGTAGGGGTAGAGGCTACCTCCGAGGTTATCGAGGAAGTCCGCCAATCTGGCAAGAAGGACGTGCGAGAAGCACTGAAGCAGGCCCTGGTGGTACAGCTCGAGCCCGATGCCTTCCGGGCCAAAATCCGCAAAGCCGGGTTTGCTCCCAATGCCAAGAAGTCTACCGTCGAGCCTGCGGGCAAGGTGGTACTAATGGTCGGGGTAAACGGGGTGGGCAAGACCACCACCATCGCCAAACTGGGACAGTATTACCGCGACAAGGGCAAGAGCGTGATGTTTTGTGCGGGTGATACCTTTCGCGCGGCGGGCGGGGCACAGCTCGGGCTGTGGGGCGAGCGCCTGGGCATCCCGGTGATTCAGGGGCCAGAAGGCTCCGACCCGGCAGCCTTGGCTTTTGACGCGGCGAGTAGCAGGAAAGCCCGTGGAAGCGATTTGCTGCTGGTAGACACCGCCGGGCGGCTGCATACCAAACACAACCTGATGGAAGAGCTTTCCAAAGTCAAGCGCTCCATTGCCAAAGCCGATGCCAGTGAGCCCAACGAGGTCTGGCTGGTGCTGGACGCGGTAACTGGACAAAACGGCCTCGAGCAGGCCAAGCGTTTTAATGAAACTGCCGGTCTGACCGGAGTAATTGTCACCAAGCTCGATGGCACGGCCAAGGGCGGTATCCTGGTAGCTATCGTGCGGGAGTTGGGTGTGCCCATCAAGTTTATCGGGGTGGGCGAGCAAGCCGACGACCTGCAGCCCTTCGACTCTGGAGAGTTCGTGGAGGCCCTGCTGGGGTGATTAATCGCCCTATACACCGGGGTCAGACCAAATTTGAAGTTGACCACCAGACTCCATATGAATCTCTTTGAGCTTTACCGACCCCTCGCAGCTCAGTCCGGCGAGGTGGCCAGAATTCCTTATTTGCTCGCGCCTAACTTTCCCCTGCTGCTTACTAACACCGCTTTTGGCTTCCACAAAGCCGCCCTAAAGGAAATTCGAGACCGCTTTCGCAGGGTTGGAGCACCCCCTGCTTTTACCGTTCCAGAACACTTCGATGTCTCCGAGCTTGTGGCCATGGGCTTTCGGCCCACGACGACCTTTGAACTCTGCGAAAGTAAGCCGAGTGCTCGAGCTTATTGGACAGAGCACGTGCCCTGGTCAGAAGCTTGGAACATCGCCCGCATCCTCACCGAAGCCTACGCTGCTCCCGAGTGGCGTTTTCCTTTCTCCCAGGCGGTGGGGAAACTCCTGCAAAAGCCCGAAGGCAATGCCTTTGTGGCTTATCTGTACGGCGATGCGGTGGGAGCGATTCTGGCCTACCGGAGAATCGGGATATTCGCTGGGGTTTTGTCTGAGCGTCTGGGTAGTGGCGTGGGGGCCGGGCTTATCGGGCGCATCCACCCCTTACCCTTCGTGCGGCTGGCCGGAACTGAGGCCGAATTTCCCGGTCAGGTGCAGCAGCGGTTCGTGCGATACTCGAGTTAGCCCTGGCCTTATCGCGATCTCAGACTGGCCCCGTAAAGACCCTCGAGCCATCCCAGGGTTCGGGTCAAGCGTTTTACGTTCAGCACGTCAAAATCATCGCGCCACCAACTCCCTCCAGGAGGCATATCCCTCAGGATTGCATCCAAACTTACTGCTTCGGCGTAACCTGAACTGGGGGCGAGTTAAGGCTATGCCGGGCCTCGAGCGTTACCACCGAGTTACCAGCCCCCAGCGGATTGCTCGGAAGGAGGTAGGGGATGCAGAAAATCAGCCGTCGTAAGGCCATCGGGGTGATGGCCCTCACAGGAACTGGGCTGGCACTGGGGCAGGTTGCCTTGGCACAGACCACGACCCCGCTCAAAATCGCCGACCTGAGCCAGTTAGCCAAGGAGTGGGACAGTGTTCCCTTCGAGTTCAATTCTACCAAATCACTGCTGATGCGCGTTCCTAGGCCCGATCAGGAAGATAAGCGCGTGCAAGAAGTTAAGCAAGGTGACTCCACAGTTTATCTTTCGGCCTATAACTTGGTTTGCACCCACCAAGGCTGTACTCCTAACTTACCCAATACCCAGCACCAACTGGTGTGTCCTTGCCACGGCAGCACCTACAATGCCGATGGAACCGTGGTGCGTGGCCCTGCCCGGCTGCCGCTAAAAGGCATCAAGCTCGAGGTGAAAGACGCTGCGGTCTTCGCCATGGGGTATCTCGAGGGCTAGAGCAGTCTGCCTTAATCAGGGGGCTTATTCACAAAAACCGCTCTAAAAAGTCCGAAACCCCTTTAGGCCGGTGGCCTGGCTCCACTGCACGTCCAGGTTTTGTACCCTCGAGCCCCTCGATCCCTGTTGCAGGTGGTGAATCAGGTGTTCTAGGTTGGTTCGCTCACCTTCAGCAATCACCTCCACCCGCCCATCACTCAGGTTTTCGGCATAGCCCACCAGACCCAGCTCAAGGGCTCTGGCACGGGTGAAATAGCGATATCCAACACCCTGCACCAGCCCACTGACCAATACACTAATGCGCTCCACGTCTTCAATCGTAATCTCTCCAGGCCTAATTGCGCCTCTGACTCCAAGGTTCCCCTCAGCTTTTTCCGCTATCCTGGTAAAGGATGCGGGTTTGGCGCTGGATTCCCACGATTGTGCTGCTCCTATTATTGGCGCTGCCTGCATTCCCACCGCTAATCAATTATGTGCTCCAGGAGGGGCTAAAAGCCGGGGGATTCAAGGGCCAGTGGGCTGGCGTGAGCGGATATCTGCTGACGGGCATCCAAGTCAGCCAGGCTAGGCTCGAGGGTGGGGGCATCAAGATCGAAGCGGGCCAGGTGGGCCTCAGCTACAGTCTGTTGAGCCTGGCCCGCAAGGAGCTTCCCCTGCGTATTTTTGCCAGGGACGGCCTAGCCTCGATCAACTGGGACACCGTCATTCCCAGCAAGCCACCGGGGCCACCAGGAGCACTCAAGCTGCGGGTGGATGAGCTGCGCCTGGAAAATGTCCAGGTCTCAATTAACCAGGGCAAGCGTTTCCCCATCCCCACCCTCAAGGCCAGCATCACTGGGGAAGGGCCAGATTATCAGGCCAAAGTCGAGCTGCCTGAGGGCCAGATTAGCGGCAGCGTGCGACGCACCGGGCGGGAGTTTGAAGCCTGGGACATCCAGGCTAAGGGCGACTTGCGGGCAGCCCGCTTCTGGTACACCGGGGTGGAAGCCGGAACCTTCGTGGGCCACTGGGTGGTTAATGCAAAGGGTGTCCACGGAGACAACCAAATCCAAAACGGGAGGGTCAAATTCCCTGGCCCCATCACTGCCACCGAGGTGTCGGGGTCAGTCAGCTTCGATGGGAATATAGTCAAAGCCAAGCTCACAGGCCGCTCCTTGGGAGGGCCGATTAGTGGTACGGGCAAAGTGAATATTCGCAAGCAGCACTATAGCTTTCGGGTCGAAGGCCAGCCTACCCTGCCAGCCTTGGCCGCTAACTGGAACCTCAAGCTGCCGGTGGACGGCTCGGGGCCGCTAGTGCTCGAGGGCCAAGGCTGGCGCAACCTCGAGCTAGACGGACGCTATAACGGTACAGGTCGCCTTCTGAGCCAACCTCTCACCTACCAGGGCACCCTCAGTTTCAACAAAGTCTTCCGGCTGGACGCGGTAGCAGATGGGCGCTTTCTGGATCGTACTTTTGCCGCCAACGTGGCCCTCGAGGGCCTCGGCTACACTGTCAATCTGACCGATACCCTGGGCAGCCGGTTACAGCTCAGGGGAAGAGGCTCGAACACCTCCGGCAGCGGAACCCTGACCTGGCCCAAGCCCCTCCAGGGCGCAGCAACCCTAGACTTTAGCAGTGCTGGGCCACGCTGGAACGCTGCGGTAAGTTCGGAAAACGTCACCCTGCCCGCCGCCAAGCCCTTTAGCCTGACCGGAAGTCTCAGTGGAAATGGCTCCAAGGTGGCCGGACAACTCGGCAGTCTGGGGATTGGGGGCTCTTGGGATAATTTGCAGCTCGAGCTGGGGGATCTCGAGCTTTTAGTGGGGCGACTTACAGGTACAGGTTCGGTGCGGGGCGGGCGCATCTCCGCCGACCTCAACTATACCTCGCCCTACGCCCAGTTTCCCATCGCCGTACGACAACAGGGCCAGGTCTGGCGCTTGAGCAATAGCTATGCCGACGGAACCTACCAGAACAGCCTATTTACCCTCAGCCTGCACGACCTGCCCCTGCAACTCGGCGAGGCCCTCAAACTTTCTGGCCAGCTGCGCTACCAAAACGCTGCCCTGAGCGGCAACTGGAATCTCGCCAGCAACCACGCCAGCGTGCAAGGGGAACTGGCAGGCTTGGCAGCGCGCTACCAGGGGGAGATCAAAACCCCGCTGGGCAACCTGCCCCTCAGCGGAACCGCCGACAGCAAGGGTCTGCAGGCTAAACT
>JADMIM010000139.1 GCA_015478585.1 Thermaceae bacterium
AGGCTCGGCAATGACGTGATGCTCGGCGATTACGTGAGGCTCGGCGATTACGTGAGGCTCGGCGATGACGTGATGCTCGGCGATTACGTGATGCTCGGCGATGGTGTGAGGCTCGGCGATGACGTGAGGCTCGGCGATTACGTGATGCTCGGCGATTACGTGATGCTCGGCGATGGTGTGAGGCTCGGCGATGGTGTGATGCTCGGGGGAAAAACCGAGTGGCTTGCGTCGCCGCTACAAATCCAGGGGTCTAAGCATATCGTCTACCACTACGCGCCAGGCAAATGCGGTGTGGATTGCCAAATTCTTGCCATTGCCGACTGGCTAAAAAACTACGAGGCCATCGGTAAGAGGCACGGCTACACGGACGCACAAATCGAGGAGTACGCGCGCTACCTCCAATGGATGCACGAAGAGGATGTGAGGCGGTTCGGGGGCCTGACTCGGGAGGGCATATGAGGCTCCCCGACCTGATAGACCTCAACCCACCGCTCGAGCTGGACGAACGCCAGGCGCAGCTCGATGAGGCTCGCATCCTCACGACTCATCGGCGCTGGGTACGCGAAATCGAATATCGCCGCCAAATCCGGGAGATTGAGGCTGATTTGCTGGCTAGAGATGACCGGATTATCCGCATGGGAGGCTACCAATGAGCGCCATTTGGTACACGGCTTGCCTCAACCTGGCGGTGTCGGTGCGGCATACCGAAAACCGCCGCCGGTTGGTCGAGATGCTGGACTGGGCTGAAGCGGCTCAGGCCGTGCAGATTCCGCGCGCGCTCGAGGATTTGCTAGCGAGCCTCGAGGAGGAGACGCAAATAGCTCAGGTGCGGGATTTACCAGCCTATCTACGGATTGCTGAGTTGGTGCGCCTGGAGGTGCAGCGTGTGGCGTAAATGGTGGCCGGATGTGGTCACGGGGCTAGTAGGGGGCGGGATTTTGGTGCTGATTATGTGGCTGGGGGGTCGCTGATGACCTCCCAGGTCACAGCCAAAATCGTGCTGGCTCAGAGCGCGGCAGTGCTCGAGGCCAACCTCGGCCTGGCCTTTTGCCGGGCTGGGTATGGGTTCCCCACAACCGAGTACCTCCCGGATGGGTGTTTCGAGGCCAGCGCTCAGGGCGGCGGCAATATGCGCGGACGCGGTGCGACTCGCCTCGAGGCACTGCGCAACCTGGCCCAGAAGTTGGATGTGCGGGAGGCGCGATGAAAACCATCGCCTACCAGGGCCGCTTCCACCGGCTGACCGACCAGGCCGCCGAGCTGTTGATACAGCGTGAGCCCTCGGCTCGGTACGCCAGCAAAATGGCCTGGAAACAGCAGAAGCGCCTGGAGTTGGAAGCCGAAACCCCACAGGATGAAGCTGGTAAAAAACGTCGTCGCAGGTTGGTGGCGCTCGAGATGGCGCGGGAGGGACTATGAACGAACTGGCAGTTAGAACCGAGCTGGATGCGCTAACCATCGCCTCGCAGATGAATCAACTCAAGGCGTTTGGCGAGATTTTGCTCAAAAGTGGGCTTCTTCCCCAGAGCATCAAAACCCCCGAGGCAGCGACGGTCATCATCCTCAAGGGCCGCGAGCTGGGCATCCCGCCGATGGAGGCTTTGAATTCCATCAACGTCATTCAGGGCAAACCGGCGGTGTCGCCTCAGCTCATGCTGGCTCTGGTCTATCGCAGCGGTCAGGGCAGCATCCAGATACTCGAGCGCACCGATAGCCGCTCGGTGGTGCGGGCGCACCGCAAGGGCCTCTCGCCGCAGGATTTCAGCTTCACCCTCGAGGATGCCAAGCGCCTGGGGCTGGCGGAAAAAGACAACTACCGCAAACAGCCCGCCGTGATGTTGCAGTGGCGCAATGTGGCGGCAGCAGCCCGAGCGGTCTTCCCCGACGTGGTATCGGGACTGTACACCCCAGACGAAATGGGGGCCGAGGTGGAAGTCGGAGACGACGAGGGCATGACCATGGTTAGCCCTCAACAGCCCCGCGAGGCTGAGGGTGGGGGTGAGATTGAGCCCAATTTGCTTAGACCCGCACCTCCCAATGATTACGCCACTCCTGCTCAGCTAACGGCTATCAGCATCGCCCTCAAAGAGGCTGGGTTTGGCACGTCGGATAAAACGCAGGGGCGGGAGTTCCTGGCCTTTTTGGTTGGCCTCGAGGAGTTGAAAAGCGCTAAGCACCTCACCACCGACCAGGCTGACCTCATCCTCGAGTCCATCGGCAATAGCGACCTGGGTACGTTCCGGGCCGACAAAGAGCGGCTCGAGGCGCTGGTCAACGAGTGGCAGGCATTCCGGGCCGCGAAAGAGGCTCCGGTTGAGCCTGTCGCATGAGCCTCAGGTTGGTGACGGGCGAATGACTCTTGAGCAGCTACGGCCCATCTTGGCCGCCTACAACACGCCCGGAGCTATCCTCCGGGTGCTCGAGCTTGGGCTCGCCATGACTGCCGTGGAACTGGTGGAGGCCACGGGGAAGCACCGCCAGAAGGTCTACGCCGCCTTGGACACCCTCGAGGCTGGTGGATTTGCCACCAAAGCGGGACAAGCCTACGTTTTGGCCGCAAAACTGTCACCAAATGGTGACAAGCCCTGTCACCAAATCGTGACAAATCTCGGTGAACCCGACTCAACTTTGTCACCAAATGGTGACACGCCGGGGGAAGATTTGTCACCAAATGGTGACAGTCACCAAAGAGTGACAGGCGAAAACGCCGACCAGGAGCCAATGTCACCAAATGGTGACAAGCCCGCGCCGTCTTTTCTTTTAAGTATTAATTCTTTAAGTATTAAGTCTTTAAAAGAACAAGACCTTAAAGACAAAGAACTAATTAAACCAGGCGCAGAAAAAATCGAAAGGGGCAAAATGAAAAAACCGACAAGATCGGACCTCGAGGGCTTGCTTGGGGCCTACAACGCCCACCGGGGCGAGCTTCCTTACGCCAAGACCCTGACTGCCGAACGCGAGCGGAAGTTCTTGATGCTGATCGAGGACCACGGCTTGGACGGCGCGGGTTTGGCTTTAGAGCAGGCCACCCGCTATTTGGCCGCTCCTGGCAAAACCCACGATTTCTACGTCCAAAACGATTACGGATTGGACAACATGCTGCGGGAGAATCGGTGCAGCCGGGTCTTGGAGTACGCCGAGAAGTGGCAGGAACTGGAGCGGAAGCGGCAGCAGGCCCAAGCCAAACCCGCCCGGCCCGACCCGCTCGAGGAGTACCGGGGCTTCAGCCGGGGGATGGAACTGGACGAGGAACCTGAAGGAGTGCTGGCGTGAGCAAGAGCAAGGGCCTGGCCTCGAGTTTACAAATCGCCATCGAGAGCGCCCGCCAGGCCATTGGCCCTACCCGGCATAACCCCAGCCTTCCAGCCTGCCCCTTGTGCGGGGCGCAGGCCGTGGAGGGCCACCTCTACCATCACGCTACCGATATCCGCCACGACTGCGACTGCATCCTAGACCGCTATAACGCCTATATGCGGGGTCTCGAGCGCCTCTGGAACATTCCCCTTTACACCAAGCGTTTCCAAGACTCCCTCCCCCAGCGGCTCAAGGCGGCCAGTTTCGAGACCCTCAAAATCCACCCCGGCAACCGCGCCGCTGCTAAAACCCTGAGCGGCCTCAAAGTGGGCGACGTGGCCTACTTGTGGGGGTTGCCGGGTAGGGGTAAAAGCTTCCTTTCTGTAGCCGCAGCGCGGCTGCTGCTCCCCCATGGGCTACGGGTGGCGTTCTGGAACGAGGCCAACCTATACGCCGCACTGCGGGCCAGCTTCGGCAAGCCGGAGCACCGCCCCGACCTCACCAAGTACGACGTGCTGATTTGGGACGACATGGGCAAAATCAAAGCCCAGGACTGGGGCTACGAGCTGACCTACCACGCCCTAGAGCACTACACCAGCGAGGGCAAGACCCTCATCATTACCAGCCAGTACGAGCCGGTGGACACCGCCAAACGCATGACCCCCTCGGACGTGGACGCGGCAGCCGCCGTGATCAGCCGGATGAGCAGCGGGTACGTGCTCGAGGTCAGGGGCAAGGATTGGCGCGTGAACGTGAACGGAGAGGAGAAATGAGCGAAGAAACCCAGAGTAAACAACTCCGCCTCGAGAGCATCCGCATTGACGGCGGCACACAGATGCGGCCCGAAATCCTCGAGGTTTATGTAGACGAGCTGGTGGACTCCATCGAGGAAAACCACGAACTGCCACCCCTCGAGGTGTTCTTCGACGGCGAGGTGTACTGGCTCAGTGACGGTTTCCATCGGCTGGCCGCCTACCGCAAGATGTGCGCACCCGAGGTAAAGGCGGTGGTGTTTGAGGGCACCCTCGAGCAGGCCATCATGCGGGCTGCCCAGGTTAACGCCCACCACGGCCTCAGGCGCAGCGACGAGACCCTAAAAAACGCAGTCCTGTCCGTGCTGAAGATTCACCCCGAGTGGTCAAATCGGCAGGTGGCAAGCCACGTCCACACCTCACATACCACCGTGGCAAAGCACCGCCCATCTGGAAAGGGGTTTCCAGATGCGAATGCGGTGCGCCAGGTGACTCGGAACGGCACCACCTACCCGCAGAACACCTCGGGCATTGCCAGCTCGAACCAGAAACGCACCAAGGCCGAAGAGAAAGCTATCCTTGAAGAATACCGCCAGCCTAAACACAAAACCGAGGACGGCGGCCCCAGCCTCGAGTATCTCGAGTCCACTGCCTCCAAGCCTCTTTCGGTGGAGGCCCTCACCGGCCAGCTCGACAACTGGATGCGGGCGTATTTGGGCTTGGGCAACGACCCGGAACCCGTAGAAATGAAGGAGGCGCTTGAGCGAATCGCTAACCCCAAAGACCGGCTGTTCGCCACGTTCCGGGAATACCTGGATACCAACCGCAAGATGGCCGATACAAAAGATATTCAGGAAGCGGCTGGGCAAGTGCTTAAACGGGTAAACGACGTTCTCATAAATGCAGAGGTAAAGAAGTCAACTACTTCTTTACTTTCCCAAAACGAGCCGATAGAGGGCCTGGAGACCATCGAAGACTTTGCCCCAGTGATGCTCGAGGAGTTCCTCAGGGCCAGTGACTTTGAGCGCGAAACGATGGACTTCCACGACTGGTATCGCTTCGCGTTCTGGTTGGGATGCAAGGCCGGAGCTGAGGGAGTTGAGCGGGGCTGGGATGCTAAAGCGGGGGACGTTATCCAACGGCTGTCATGGGCGTCGGTCAAGCCGAAGCCGTTTAAAGCTAAAAAGAAAAAGTCTTCAACTGAGGTGGAGGCCTCGAATGCCTGAATCTATGTGGCGTGTGCGCTCGAGGCAAATCATCCGCCAGATTATTGCCGAAACCGGCATGGCGGATATGCCTAAACTCAAAAAAGCCCTTACAGCAGCGTATCCGTTTGGGCCACGGGCTAACCATCCATACAAAATATGGCTAAACGAAGTGCGTGTACAGCTCGCTTTATTGACCCCGGTTCCGCGTGAGTTGGTGGATTGCCGGGGAACTGGGCCACTATTCGAGGCAAACCATGCCCAGGACTGACAAATCCACCACTATCAACAAATTGCACAGCATGACTCTGAGCGAAGCCCGCCTCGAGCGCCTTGTCACGGATTATTTGCGTGCCTGTGGCTGGTTTGTCCTCAAAACCGATGCTGGAGCCGGGAGGCGGGCCGGTGGGAATTTTGGCTCACTCCAGCCTGGCTACCCCGACTTGACCTGCCTCAAAGATGGTCAGGTGTTGCTGATCGAGGTCAAATCTCCAACCGGCCAGGTGAGCGCGATCCAAAAATACAAGCACCTCGAGCTACAGGCGCACGGCTGCCGAGTGCATGTGGTGCGCAGCATCACCGAACTCGAGGCAGCACTGGAGGCCAATGCTGTACACTGAGACGGTAGCGCCCCGCCGGGGAGGTGGGCCATCTGGCCCGGAAACCGACGTGGGCGTTTTGCTAATTCCCGGACGAGTACCCAAACACGGCAGTGTGGCCTGGCCCCGCTGGCGAGACGAGCTGCGCTCTGTGATGGCTAACGCCATCACACAACCCTTTGGCGAGGCCCGGATACTCCACCTGCGGGCCATTTGCTATTACGGTTCGGATGGACAATACACCACCCCTACCGAGTGGGCAGACCGCCTGGCTGTGCCTCAGATTGCCACCCTCACCGAGACTCTGTTCGTGGCCCTGCTCAATCATCTGTATATCCGCCGGGCCCAGGTCAACAGTCTGACCATCGAGCGCCACATCTGCCTTGAGCAAGAGCTGCAAGCTCAGTTTGGCCCTGGCTGGTCTCGAGGGGGGTTGAGGTTAGAGTATGAGGCGACCTAAATATCGCCCCGACCTCGACCTCAAAGCTGAGATTTTAGCTGAGAGCATCCTGCTGGGTGATGACAATACCTGCCAGCGCTACAAAATCAGCACCCGGACGCTATATCGTTACCGTGCCGAGCTGCCTAAAAATGTATTTCTGGCGCAGAAAGTCAGCGAGAAAAAGGCGGCATTAGAGCGGGACTGGGCTGCCAACATCCCGGCTGCGGCCAGAGCGGCTATCGAGTTCTTGGCCCAGGCCGCTCGCTTGGCCAGCCCCCACGACACTGCCGCCATCCACGCCGTAGCTGGTGCGCTCAAAATCCAGGCTGAAACCCAAGCCACCCTGAGAGGTTTAGATGTCATACCCG
>JADMIM010000140.1 GCA_015478585.1 Thermaceae bacterium
AGGGTCTCACACACCAAACGAGCCCTTCTCTGTCTGAGGGTGCAGTTCCAGCGCTGCTCTTTTCAATCCTTCTGCATAACTGCAAGTTCTCAGTTAACTCAGTGGCAACAGCAAATACAAGCTGGAGACTTATACTTACAAATCCCATCCAGCGTCTTAAATTTGCAGGCTGCCCGCGCCCAAGGGCATCCGCAAGGCATCCTTAAGCTATATGGAAAACATCCTCAACATAAGATTGTTAGGTGAATATTTAGCGGGTGCACTCCAACGGTTCAAGCCCGTGGTCGCAACCCGCATTTGAATTGTAACCCTATGCATTAATAAATGCAAGTGCAAACAATCTTAGAAACTTTGTCCTGGAGCCTTAATTTAGCAAAAACAATTTCTAGGACGCATTTTTGCTTGATTCTCTTGCACACTGCCATTATGATTTTACCTAACGAGCGTTAGTTTGTTTTTGGAGGACTCGAGATGCCCAGCAAGTTCGGAACCCCCACCGACCCCGACTACCTCGAGCGCCTAGCCGAGTTCGAGGCCCGTGTGACGCGCGGCGAGAAGATCGAGCCCGGCGACTGGATGCCCGAGGAATACCGCCGCCAGCTCGTGCGCATGATATCCCAGCACGCCCACAGCGAGGTGGTGGGGATGCTGCCGGAGGGAGCCTGGATAGGCCGCGCCCCCAGCCTCAAGCGCAAGATGATTCTGATTGCCAAGGTGCAGGACGAGGCCGGGCACGGGCAATACCTCTACCACGCCGCCGAGACGCTGGGCGTGAGCCGCGAGGAGATGCTTCAGGCGCTGCTCTCGGGCAAGGCTAAGTATTCCAGCATCTTCAACTACCCCACCCTGACCTGGGCCGACATCGGCACGATTGGCTGGCTGGTAGACGGCGCGGCCATCAAAAACCAGACCATGCTGGCGGGCTGCTCGTATGGGCCGTACAGCCGCGCGATGGTGCGCATCTGCGCGGAGGAGACCTTTCACCACAAGCAGGGCAAGGAGATGGTGATGCTCTACGCCAAGGGCTCAGCCCTTCAGCGCCAGATGGCCCAGGATGCGATTAATCGCTGGTGGTGGCCCGCCCTGATGATGCTCGGCCCGCACGACTCCGACAGCCCCAACAGCGGCATGCTGACCAAATGGGGCGTGAAGACCAAGTCCAACGACACCGTGCGGCAGGAGTTTATCAACGAACACGCCCCGGAAATTTTGGCCTCTGGCCTGACCCTGCCCGACCCCGACTTGCACCAGGACGCGGACGGCAACTGGCGGCACGGCCCCATCAACTGGGACGAGTTCCGGGCGGTGGTGAAGGGCAACGGCCCCATGAACAAGGAACGTTTGGAGGCCCGCCAGAAGGCCTACGCAGAAGGGGCTTGGGTGCGGGAGGCCCTCGAGGCTTACGCGGCTCGAAAAAAGCAAATTCCTGTTGCGGTGTAAAGCTATGGGCAAGCTTCGCGCTGAAAACTCCTCCGGCCTGCGGCTACCTCCCCTGGTAGGGGAGGCTGGGCACGTTTTCACCTGGTACGTCCCCTGGCCCCCCTACAACGGGGGCTCCGCGCAGCAGTGGGGGGTTTTCACAAGGCGGTGGACGGTATGACCGACACCCAACTCCCCCGCTGGGAGGTCTTCAAGCAGGATGCGCCGAATAAGCCGCACCAGGCGGTGGGTTCGGTTCATGCCGCCGACCCCGAACACGCCCTGCTCACGGCGCGGAACGTGTTTGCCCGGCGGCCCCAGGCGGTAAGCATGTGGGTCGTGCCGGAAGCGGAGATTTTCTCGGTGACGAAAGAAGAGCTTGTCAAAGGCCGAAGGCCGAAAGCCGAGGGCGAAAAAGCTATTAACTATCAGCCATCTACGATCAGCAAGTACCTCGTCTTCCGCAAAACCACCCACAAGCGCTCAATGACCTTCGTGGACTACGTGGGCGAACTCGGGGCTCTATCCCCGCAGGATGCACTCGAGCAGGCACAGCAAAAGTTCACTGATGCCGAAGCCCTGGCCTGGTGGATTGTTCCCGCCTCGAACGTCGCTAAGAGCGACCCCGACGCACAAACTGTGGAGAGTTGGTTTGGGATTGCCAAGGACAAGACCTACAAGCAGCAATCCAGCTACGGCCTGGTGGGGACGCACGTCAGCAAGCTGCGGGGGCTCGGGGGTGAGGATGAAGCCTGAGGTCAAGAAGGCTCTGATTGCCAAGTTCACCGCTCTGGCCGATGACGAGTTGGTTTTGTCGCACCGGGATGCCGAGTGGACGGGACACGGGCCGATTCTCGAGGAGGATATTGCCCTCGCCAACATCGCCCAGGACGAGTTGGGCCACGCCACGGTGTGGTTGGGTTTGCGTAAAGAACTCGACGGCTCTGACCCCGACCAACTGGCCTTTTTCCGCGACTCCACCAAGTTTCGCAATGCCGAACTGCTCGAGCTGCCAAGGGGCGACTGGGCCTTCACCATGCTGCGGCAGTACCTGTTCGACGTGTACGAGGCGGCCTGGTTGAGCGCAGCGAAGGCCAGCAGCTATCAACCTTTAGCCGATGCGGCAGCGAAGATTCTGCGCGAGGAGCGCTTCCACCTGCAACACACCCAGGCTTGGGTGGAGCGGCTTGGGCTGGGTACGGAGGAATCCAACCGGCGCATGCAGGCGGCGCTAAATATGCAGTGGGGCTACACCCAACAACTCTTCGTGCCGCTCCAGGACGAGGAAATCTTGGTGCGAGAAAACATCGTCCCCGACCTGAGTGCGGTGAAAACGAAGTGGCTCGAGCACACCACCCGTCACCTACGAGACTCGAGGCTCGAGCTTCCCCTCAACATCGGCTATCAGCCGGGCTCGAGGGAGACCCACACCGAGCACCTGTGGAGCCTGCTGGCCGAAATGCAGTCGGTCGCGCGTTGGGATGCGGAGGCTAAAGTATGGTAAGCCTCTCTCCCAAAGGTAGCAGGGCTGAGGTGAGGGAAATTTGGGAAGCCCTATCCCGCGTCCCCGACCCGGAAATCCCGGTGGTGAACGTGGTCGAGATGGGCATCCTGCGGGAAGTGCGGATAGACGGGGATAAAGCCATCCTCACCATGACCCCGACCTTCTCGGGTTGCCCGGCCCTGCACGCGATTCGGGAAAGCCTCGAGACGGTAGTCCGGGCGCTGGGTTTTGAAGCCCAAGTCCAGATCGTGCTCTCGCCGCCCTGGTCAACGGATTGGATTACGGCTGAGGCCAGGGAAAAGCTGTTGCGCTATGGCATCGCCCCGCCCAATCCTGCCCTTGCCGAGGCGGGTTTGATTCAACTGGAACTCTCCCCTACCCGCTGCCCGCGCTGCGGCAGTTTCGACACCTCGGTCAAAAATACTTTCGGCCCCACCCTTTGCAAATCCATTCATGTCTGCAACAATTGCCTCGAGCCGTTTGAAAGTTTCAAAGCGGTTTAGGGAAATTTCAGTTTTGGTTCAGCCGCTCCACAGCACTGCAAGGAGGCAAAATATGAGCAAGCAATTGGTTCTGCTGACCGTCCTGGGTTTGGCCCTGGCAGCCAGCACGCCCACATTCGTGATCAACGGCAAGCCCGCCAGCCTCGAAACCCTCGAGAAAGGGGGTAAGTATTACGTCGAGGTGCAGAGCTTCGCCAAAGCCCTGGGGGCCAGCGTCACCTTCGATAAGGCCAAGAATCAGTACGTGATTGTCAGTAGCGGTCAGGCCGCCCAGACCGAGGTAGCGGGCACCGCTCAGCTCGCCGGGGGCGAGGGCGAGTTGGGCAAAACCTACACCCTGGGCAAGAACAACCCCATCAACTTCACCCTCAGGAGTGCGGAGTACACCGTCAGCCGGGTCACGGTGGGTTCTAACGTGTACGCCCCCAAGGCCGGTGAGAAGCTGTTGGTGCTGCATTACACCGTGCAGAACCCCACCAAGCGCGAACAGGGGATAGATTACAGCAGCTTCAAGTTCACTGCGGTGGATGCCAAGGATGTCAACCAGCTCTTCAACAACTACATCGCCCGCGAAGGCACCGGCGAAATCTACCAAGCCCAGCTCAAACCAGCCCAGAAGATTGACCTGATAGCCGCTTGGGCCGTGCCTGCTGCCGGGCCGATTCCCAAGCTAATTGTCGAGCGCGAGAGCGGCGCACCGGTGCTGCGCTACGACCTGCGCGGTAAGGCCAAACCCCTGGTCGCTCCTTTCGCCGACCCTGCCGATTCCAGCGGGGCCACAGCCCTTCAGGAAGTGCCTGCGGCGGCGGGAACCTACTACCCCTTGAAAACTTATGATATGAAGCTCGAGTCGGTCAGCTTTAGCAGCGACCCGATAAACAAAAAGGCTCCAGCAGAGGGCAAACGCTACCTTGTTGCGACCCTCTCGATCAAAAATGCCAGTGGCCCCACGGCCCGCGAAGCAGGCTATAGCTACAGCAGCTTCAAGTTCGACCTCAAAGATGCCGACGGCGAGAAAACCAATTTCAACGGCTACTTGATGAAAGCTGGACGCGATGAACACGCCGACGGCAGCCTCAAACCCGGCGAGGAATATAAGTTCCGGGTCTACTTCGAGCTGCCCCAAAACCTCTCCGGCCAAACCCTCTATGCCTCAGAAGGGGACTCCAGAACCTACGCCTTCGATATCTCCAGCTTCAAATAGGCGGGTTTCAGTCAAACTACGGATTGGACAGCTCGAAATATTTGCGCACCAGGTCGCGTACTTCGGGTGGAAGCGGCTGAGACTCGAGGTATTTCTGGGCTTGGCGCTGGATATTTTGCGGCGGTGCGCCGGACTGCCAGGGGTTGGGCAGCTTTTGCGGGGTTCCGCGCCCGCCATCGCCCCTACTGAGCGGCGCTTCCCCAGCCCTGGTCGTGCCTGAGGGTGCTGTGACCGGGTTGGTCGGGCCGACTTGCGTTCCCGCAGCACGGCTCGAGCCCTGTTCTCCATTTCCACTCGGATTTTTACCGTTTTGGCTGGAGGTCTGACCCCTGCCAGAATCCTGACCGGTCTGCTGATTTTGGCTCGATTTCCCTTGCTGACCAGACTGTGAATTCCCCGTTTGCGAGGGCGGATTCTGCCCCGAGCTGTTCTGCGACCCCGGCCCTTGCTGAGAAGAGGGCTGGTTCGGGTTCTGGGAGGGCTGGGAACTCTGCCCCGACTGCCCATTTTGACCCTGCTGGGGCTGCCTATTTTGGTTTGGCTGTGCTTGCCCAGGTTGCGAGGGCTGTGCTTGCCCAGGTTGCTGGTTTTGGGTCTGTCCGGTCTGAGACTGGTTTTGCTGCCCGGATTGGCCTTGTCCCTTAGAAGTTGGGCTCTGCTGTCCAGTGTTCGTCGAGGGTTTGGGCTGAGGAGTCTGATTTTGTGGGGAGGTGGGTTGGCTTTGATTGCCGGAAGATTGGCTGGGGGTTGCCGAGTTTTGCCCGGCTCCTGAGGGCTTTTGTGCGCCATCCACAGGCTTGGATTGTGTGGACTGTGTTTGCCCGGACTGCCCAGTTTGCTTGTCGGACTGGGTATTTTCACCCTGAGTTGGGGTTTGACCAGGTTGCGGATTGCTCTGCGTATTCCCCGGAGTTTGCTGGGGAGCATTATTAGGCAGATTGGTAGAAGGCTGTGCTAAAGAGGGATTCTGAGCTGGAGAATTCACCGTGCTAGTCTGAGCGGGAAGGTTCAGGGCTCGAGGCCCAAACCGTAGCTGCACCTGGGGAAACAGCCAGGCCGCCGCGACCAACAAGGCGTACACCAGCAGAAAACCCCAGGGGAAGGCCGGGGGCTGGGCTTGGCGCAAACTGGTCTGCGATTCGGCCTCGAGCCGAGCCCGCCAGGGATGGCCGACAGGAGCCTCGAGCACGCTGCGGTAGGCCAAACCATAGCGCCGGTCTAAATCGCTCAGAGCCTGACGCTCTTCCCACCTCGAGGGATACAAAAGCCCCAACAGCGACAGCAATTCCCAGGCTGGATGCCCCAACAGGGCCATGGGCAAAAGCAAAACCGCCAGACCCAGGGCCCACTCGAGCCGCTTTCGCCAAGCCCGCCGCGCTGTCCAGGCCCGGTGTGTCATGCCTCTAGCTTAGCGCCCATTTCTGGGATACAGGGCGAGCTTGCTCACCAGGGGTCGCGCAACTGGCTGCGAATCCAGAACTGAGCCGAGCCACCCTGCAAGCCGAATGCTCAACCAGGGAGGCTTATTCATAAAAACTGCTCTAGGGATTCGGGTTGGCAATACTGGCGGTCTCGACCCGCTTGGCCCCTCGGTATACCCGTTTGTAGTAGGGGCTATCCAGGCTTTCGATCACCACTCGGCTACCGTAGCTGTTGGCATGGGCAAATACTCCCCGCCCCAAATAGATACCCACGTGGTCTACTTGTCCTCCACCAAAGCTAAAGAAAACCAGATCGCCCTGCCGCATGGCCCCTTGAACCGTAGTCAAGGTAGCCCATTGGTCGTGGCTGGTGCGGGGAATTTTGATGCCCAAATCGGCGTATATCTTCTGCACGAAAGCCGAGCAATCTACCGCCAAGTCCGAACTCGAGCCATAGACATAGGGCAAGCCCAAATACTTGAGCACCACCTGAATTAGCGGGTTGGAGGGATCGTAGTCGGTGTCGGTGGGCTGGGGAGCAGGAACGGGCGGGGTGGGGTCGGGCAGGGGG
>JADMIM010000218.1 GCA_015478585.1 Thermaceae bacterium
GCCGTATTCCGCAAGGGTCTGGCATGATCCCTTCTGCTTTCAGCTCTTTGAAAGCCTTTGGATAGGCCGCATTTTTATCAACGGTGATGACTGTGAACGTCAAGGAAGAGTGAGCCACCCGATGTTGGAAAAGTGAGCCACCACCTTGCCAATCGAACACTCAGGACGCTGGGTCCTGTTTCTGTAAACTCTGACGAAAGCGAAAGCTCTCGCCCTCCATCATGAGAATGTGGCTGCGATGGACCAAGCGATCCAAGAGCGCCACGGTCATCTGCTCATTGCCAAAGACCTGCGTCCACTGGGCAAAGGCCAGATTGGAGGTCAGGGCGATGCTGGCGCGTTCATAGCGATCACTAAAGAACTGGAAGAGCAGCTCGGCCGTCGGTTTGGCAAAGGGCAAGTAGCCCAGCTCATCGACCAGCACCAGGTCAAAGCGGCGATACTGCGCCAACAGGCGAGGCAGCCGCAACTCCTTGTGCGCGACTTCCAGTTCGGTGGCCAAGGTGACCGCTGGGCGAAACAACACCCGGTAGCCAGCCAGACACAGTGCCCGTCCCAGGCCCATGAGTAAATGGGTTTTTCCGATCCCGCTCTTGCCCAGGAAGAGCACATTGTCGTGGGAAGCCAGAAAGGCTCCTTGCGCCAACTCCAGGAGCCGCACCTTGGAGACGGCAGGTACTAACGAAAAGTCAAAGTCTTCCAGGCGTTTCTGGTAGGGGAAGGCCGCGGCTTTGAGCCGTTGGCGCAGGCGCTGCTCCTGGCGATGAGCCACCTCAGCTTCCAGCAAAGCTTGCAGATAGCCCAGATAGCCCAGCCCGCGCTGTTCGGCTTCGCGGGCCAGCGACTCACAATCGCGCGCCATGCGCGTGAGCCGCAACTGTTTGAGGTAGGTACTGACGATCTGCTGGCGAGCCTGGTCGTTCATGAGCGTACCTCCAGCAGGCGGTCATACGCACTCACATCTGCTGGCGATGCCGTTGCCTGGTAGGCGGGATAGCGTGCTGGATCGAGCGGGGGCGGTGCAGCGCTTGGGGTGGCGGCCCAGGCGAGCAACTGGCGCACGGTATCGACGCTCCAGTCGGCCTGCCGGCGCGCCAGCGCGAGGGCGGCCTCGACCGCTTCCAGCGGATGGGTTAGGCACACCTCCAGGAGCCGGGCAAACTCGCAATTGCCATCCGAGCGATGTGCCACCAACTCCCGGCGTGCCGCCTCGAAGGTGCCGGGCAGGTCTCCATGTCGCAAGGCCGAGGCAAACGGCACCGCAAACGACTTCTTGAGCAGCAAGGGCACGTAG
>JADMIM010000219.1 GCA_015478585.1 Thermaceae bacterium
GATGCAAATAGCCATAGCTCGCATCCAGGCAGCGCAGATTGCCGATGGAGAGGCTGTAGCGCGCCTCTCCAGACGTGCCAAATCCGCTCTCGTGCATAAAAAAAGCGAGAGCATAGACTGGATCGATGTTGTCTGCTACCCCTTCGTCATAGATCTTCTGCCCCTCGCCCACCGCCGGGGAGTGATAGTGTGTGAGCACGCGATTGATGAAATCAGCGCTCACGGTAGGCGAACCGATAAGAGAGTAGGTAGCGGTTGAGCCGCTGGCGCGAGAAGACGTGCTCGAGGGGGAACCGCTCGTCGAAATGACGAAAGTATTGAACAGGATCCCCAGCAAGATACATAAAGCACCCAATCCACAGAGCAGCACGAGGGGGTTGCGCTCCTTCGCCGGAGCTGGCTCGTTGGCGTTCACAGTGGGCACTGGTAGACGAGTAACCGGTGGTTCGTAGAGTGTGAGCGCGGTTGAAATGGGCGGGGGAGCTGGCAGGAGCCAACCCTCGACGACCTGCGACTGCGGTGCCTCCTCGATGATGATATAGCGGGTGGGAGTTCTCCACGCGGGAGATGGGTCGGGCGAAAGAGGGCGCGGAGAGATCGTCTGCCCGCTGACACCTTCCCAGAAGAGAGGGTCCTCAAGGTCGCTAAAGAAAGGGTCTGGATGGTACATAGCGATGGTCCACCTTTCGCAAAAAAAAGCCGCTCCTACGCGGGAGTGATGACAGCGGAAAAGCCAGCCCACCAGGCCATGAATTGGGCACGGCTTAATGAGTGGCGATTATAGAGAGAAGAATCAGCGATACTTATGCTTTGACTCGTGCCGCCAACGACGACCACCAGGTGCCCGCCCGGGTAGCGCGAGGGGGGCCAGGACACCACGACCGGCTCGCCCAGATTCGCGATAGCGACCACCTGGTCGTATAAAAGGCTGTAACCCCAGGCGGTCTTGAAAGGAAACTTGGCCATCGTGCGAGCAATGCCGCTATCTTCAACCAGCCCCAGCGTGGGCGTGATTTCACCGAGGGCGGCCTCCACCTTCAACACATCGGCGATGCGGTAATGATGCCCGTAAGCATTGATCACCTCGGTCATGGCGGCTGTTGAACAAGCTGATAAAGACCACAGGCGATAGTCCTGCTGCGAGGAATACTGTCCCGGGTCTAACTGAGAGATACGTTCCAGCCTTGCGCTGGCTGTAGGAACCCCAGTGGCCTGATCGAAGGCGGGAGAGGCGGCCATTTGCGGACCCGCTGCCTGTCCGTAAGAGGAGAGGGCAAACCAGAGTAT
>JADMIM010000220.1 GCA_015478585.1 Thermaceae bacterium
GGCTCACCCCGCGCAAAGTGGCCCCCGCCGCCGGAACGTGACCACCCCCACCCAGCTTGACTGCCACGGCCTGAGCCGAAACCCCGCCCCGGCTGCGAATGTTGACCTTCACACCCTCCTCGCGTTCGCGCAAAAACACCGCAATCTGAGCGCCCTCGGCGTAGCGAATCTGGCCTACGAAGTCGTCGGAGTCCTCGACATTCACCCCCACCGGCATGTGCGCGGTGACCAACAACCCAGCAAAGTGAAACTGCACTGTCGAGAGCACCTGACCCAGGGCCTTGAAATAGCTCTGAGGCCGCCACCTCAGCCGGTCGGTGAGGTCGGCCAGGTCTATCCCGTAGCCCACCAACTCGGCGGCGGTACAAAGCACCTCGGGGGTGGTGTTGGCAAAAGCAAAGTTGCCGGTGTCGGTAATCAGGCCGGTCAAGACTGGGGTGGCAATCTGGGGAGTCCAACGTACCCCTAGGCGGTCAATCAGGTCTTTGACAATCTGCGCGGTAGCAGCCTTGGAAGGATCTACCACCCAGAGCTGCCCGAAACGCGGGTTGGTGCCGTGGTGGTCGAGGTTGATAACCGAGCCCTCCACCGGAGACCCGGCTACCCGGCTTGGTTCGGCGGAGTCGAGCACCAACAAGGTAGCCCCTTCTGGAACATGTGCGATGGGCGGATGATACTCAGACGCTTCAGCTAAAAAGCGCAGATAGCGAGGAGGCTCGGCAATCCAGGCCACGGTTTTGCCCAAAGCTCGCAAAGCCCTGGCGAGCCCCAGCGAGGAGCCGATGGCATCACCGTCGGGGTCTACGTGCGAAACGATATAAATGGGAGTCTCGAGGCCCTTCAGGGTATCGGCTACCGCCTGTAATTTGTTCTGATACTGTGGCTCGGGGCCGTTTAATACGGAAGTCATACCTGCTCACTATACGGTTTGGAAATGAGGGTTGGCTAGGCGAAGAGGGCTCGAGCCAGCTCTACTAGTACAAACCAGGTCAGGCAAATTCCAGTGCTGATAAACCCACTTGGGTAACAGCCTCATCCTGGCCGGTTCCACCGCCCACCCCCAACCCTCCTATCGCGGTTCTCTGCTCAGACCGGCATGGTAACTCAGACCATCCCAAGGTGCATGTAAACCGCTCTAGCTTTTTAGGATAAAAAACCCGCCCCTTGCGGGACGGGTACGGAATCTTGCACAGGTTAGGCGAACTTCCCCTCTTGTTTCCAAGAGTGAGCTCCTTAGAAAGGAGGTGATCCAACCGCACCTTCCGGTACAGTTACCTTGTTAC